>CACYXZ010000053.1 GCA_902778525.1 Oscillospiraceae bacterium
CCGTCGCACTTGACCACGATGGGCGCACCCTGGGCCTCCACATACCGGAGCGCGGCGTCCTTGTCGGTGAAGATCTCATAGGCGGCGGTGGGGATGCCGTACTTTTTCATCAGCTCCTTGGAGAAGGCCTTGGAGCCCTCCACGATGGCGGCGCATGCCCGGGGCCCGAAGGCACGGATCCCGGCGGCCTCCATGGCGTCCACCATGCCCATGGCCAGGGGATCGTCCGGGGCCACCATGACGAAGTCCATGGCGTTGTCCTTGGCCCAGGCCACCATGCCGTCTAAGTCTGTGGCCTTTACGTCCACGCAGACGGCGATCTCAGAAATGCCGCCGTTGCCGGGGGCGCAGTAGAGCTCCGTGACCTTGGGACTTTTCTTCAGGGCCCAGCAGATGGCGTGTTCCCGGCCGCCGGAGCCCACGACTAAAACTTTTATGGTAATCACCTCAATGAAGAAAGTCAGTATCGGATTATGAAATAAATGACGTAGACCCAGCTCAGAATGCCGTGCAGGATGGCCCAGCCGATCGAATGCCAGGTGGTATAACTGATCACCATCGCCAGTGCGCTGCCAAAGGTGATGCCTGATTTAACGGCTTTTTTGGCAGACTGCTTCGGTTTCTCGGACATCTGCGTCACCTCTCTGTCGGATCAGTGATGGAACAGCCGATTCCCGGTGAAGCAAAGCACGATGCCGTAGCGGTTGCAGGTCTCGATGACGTTGTCGTCCCGAATGGAGCCGCCGGGCTCGGCGATGTACTCCACGCCGGACTTCCGCGCCCGCTCCACGTTGTCGCCGAAGGGGAAGAAGGCGTCGGAGCCGCAGGATACGCCCTTCTGCTGGGCGATCCAGGCCTTCTTTTCCTCCAGGGTCAGCACCTCGGGCTTCACCTTGAAGGTCTCCTGCCATACGCCGTCCCGGAGCACGTCCTCATACTCGTCGGAGATGTAGACGTCGATGGCGTTGTCCCGGTTGGGCCGGCGGATGCCGTCCACGAACTGCAGGCCAAGGACCTTGGGATGCTGCCGCAGAAGCCAGTTGTCCGCCTTGGAGCCCGCAAGACGGGTGCAGTGGATGCGGCTCTGCTGGCCGGCGCCCACGCCGATGGTCTGGCCGTTCTTCACATAGCAGACGGAGTTGGACTGGGTGTACTTCAGGGTGATCAGAGCCGTCAGCAGGTCGATCTTCGCCTGCTCGGGCAGGTTTTTGTTCTCGGAAACGATGTTCTGAAGCTGATCCGCGTCGATCTTCAGATCGTTGCGGCCCTGCTCGAAGGTCACGCCGTAGATGCGGCGGCGCTCCAGCGGATCGGGCACATAGTCCGGATCGATCTGGATCACGTTGTAATTGCCCTTCTTTTTGGTCTTGAGGATCTCCAGCGCCTCGTCGGTGTAGCCGGGGGCGATGACGCCGTCGGAGACCTCCGCCTTGAGATAGGTGGCGGTGGCGGCATCGCACACGTCGGACAGAGCGGCCCAGTCGCCGTAGGAGCAGAGGCGGTCGGCGCCCCGGGCCCGGATGTAGGCGCAGGCGATGGGGGTCAGCTCCTGATCCGGCTCCACAAAGTAGATCTGCTTCTCCACGTCGGAGAGGGGCAGGCCCACGGCGGCGCCGGCGGGGGAGACGTGCTTAAAGGAGGCCGCGGCGGGCAGGCCGGTGGCGGCCTTGAGCTCCTTCACCAGCTGATAGCTGTTGAAAGCGTCCATGAAGTTGATATAGCCGGGACGGCCGTTGAGAACGGTGACCGGCAGATCGGAGCCGTCCTCCATGTAGATCCGGGAGGGCTTCTGGTTGGGGTTGCAGCCGTATTTCAGGGCAAGTTCGTTCATATGCGGTTCCTCCTTCAGCAGTGCTTATTGATGATGACGTCCTGGGACTCGCCGGAATCAAGGTTTACATAACGCACAAACAGGCTGACCTTGTTGTCCTCGTTGAGATTCTCCCAGATCTCCCTGGCCAGGGCTTTCGCGTCCGGAGCGGTAATGGCCACCCGGCGGGGCTCTCCCTCAAAGGAGGGCAGGGGATTCTCATTGGCCTGATAGGTGTGGATGAAGCGGCCCTCGCCGGCAGGCGGGTTGTCGTAGCCGTAGAAGTAGCGGTTGTTGCAGTCGGGGTTGCCGTCAGCGCTCTTGAGGATGGACAGGGCAAAGCTGCCGTCCCGGTGGAGCAGGCCGGAGATCCTGGGGGTGTAGTTCGGGGGATCGGGCTCGTAGCACCGAACCCGCAGGGCCTGGGCGAAGGCCTTTCCCTCCAGAATGCCGTCCCGGACGGTGTCGGTCTGATCGCCGTTGGTGACCACGGTGTCTCCGGTGGCCTCGATGCAGCGGACGGGGTGATAGATGATCAGGCTCGGATCCGCCATCTTGCTGGGATCATAGGCTTCGGTCTTGATGCCGCCGTCCTCCGGGACAGCTACGAACACCCGGTTCCGGCTGTTCTCGCTGCGGCCCATGATGAAGTAGGCGATGACCGCGTGTTTGTTGTCCGCGGACCGGCCCAGCATGATGCCGCGGCCCGGGTACGCATGGTTCTGCAGATAGGCTGCAAGGTTCACAAGTTCCATAAAGTGCCCTCCTTAATCTGAATAAGGCCGGAGCAAGCCCCGGCCTTTTCGGTTACTTCAAAATATGTACGGTCCGGCCCTCGACCCGGAGCTTTCCCTGACAGAACAAGGCCACGGCCCTGGGCAGGATCACCCATTCCGCCTGCTCCATGATCCGTCTCTGGAGGATCTCCGGCGTGTCGCCCTCCTCCACATACACGGCTTTCTGCAGGACGATGGGGCCGCCGTCGCACTCCTCGGAGACAAAATGCACCGTGGCGCCGGAGACCTTCACGCCGTATTCCAGCGCCTTTTCATGGACATGGAGTCCATAGTATCCCTGTCCGCAGAAGGACGGGATCAGCGCGGGATGGACGTTCAGGATCGCGTTGGGGTAGGCGGAGACCATTTCCTCCGTGATGATGGTCATAAAACCGGCCAGCACCACCAGGTCGATCTCCAGGGCCCGGAGCTTCTCCACCAGGGCAACGGTCATGGCCCGGGGGCTGTCATAGTCGGCACGGGCCACCACATAGCCGGGGATCCCGGCCTGTTTCGCCCGCTCCAGCGCGTAGACTCCGGGCTTGGAGGCGATGACCGCGGCGATCTCGCCGCCGGGGATCTCTCCCCGGTGCTGGGCGTCGATCAGGGCCTGCAGATTGGTTCCGCCGCCGGACACCAGCACCGCAATCCTTACCATAGCTCCACGCCCTTTTCGCCGGCAGCGCACCGGCCGATGATGTGAGGCCGCTCTCCGCAGCGGATCAGCGCGTCCACCACGGCGCCGGCGTCCTGCTTGTCCACGGCCATCACCAGGCCCACGCCCATGTTGAAGGTGTTGTACATATCCCGCTCGGGAATGTTGCCCTTCTCCTGGATCATGGTGAAGATGGGCGGGACCGGGATCGAAGACTTCTGGATCTCCGCGCAGACGCCCTCCGGCAGCATCCGGGGCACGTTCTCGTAGAGACCGCCGCCGGTGATGTGGCTGATGCCCTTGACCTTCAGGCCGGCCTTCAGCAGCGCCTTCACGGGACGGACGTAGATCCGGGTGGGCTTGAGCAGCTCGTCGCCCAGAGAGCATCCCAGCTCCGGCAGGACCGTCTTGAGGTCCGCGTTCTCGATGTCCAGCACCTTCCGCACCAGGCTGTAGCCGTTGGAGTGGATGCCGTTGGAGCCGAGACCGATCAGAATGTCGCCGGGGACGATATCGTGGCCGTCCAGAATCTGCTCCTTGTCCACGATGCCCACGGAGAATCCGGCCAGATCGTATTCATCCTCCGGGTAGAAGCCGGGCATTTCCGCGGTTTCTCCGCCGATCAGAGCGCAGCCCGCCTGACGGCAGCCCTCGGCAATGCCGGAGACGATCTGCTCAATGCGCTGGGGGACGTTCTTCCCGCAGGCCACATAGTCCAGGAAGAACATGGGACTGGCCCCGGCGCAGACGATATCGTTGACGCACATGGCCACGCAGTCGATGCCGACGGTGGTGTGCTTGTCCATGAGGAACGCGATCTTCAGCTTGGTGCCCACGCCGTCGGTGCCGGATACCAGAACCGGCTCCTTCATCCCCTCCGTCTGAGGGGCGAACAGACCGCCGAAGCCGCCAAGGCCGCCGATAACGCCGGGGATCTTCGTGCTTTCCACCAGGGGCTTGATGCGGTTGACCGCCTCATAGCCCGCGGTCACGTCTACGCCGGCCGCGGCGTAGCTGTCACTTTTGCTAATGCTCATGTTATCTCTCCTGAATCGTTTTTGGTTACTGGCCCAGAACGCGACGCAGGACTTCCTTGTATGCGTCCTCTACGCCGCCAAGATCCCGGCGGAAACGGTCCTTGTCCAGCTTTTCACCGGTCTTGGAATCCCAGAGCCGGGCCGTGTCGGGGCTGATCTCATCTGCCAGGATGATGGTGCCGTCGGGCAGGCGTCCGAACTCCAGCTTGAAGTCCACCAGCGTGACGCCGACGCTCTTCCAGAACTCCTTCAGCGCCTCGTTTACGGCGAAGGCGTATTTCTTGATGGTGTCGATCTCCTCGGGGGTGGCCAGCTTCAGGGCGATGGCGTGATAGGCGTTCATGAGAGGGTCGTTGAGCTCATCGCACTTGTAGGAGAATTCGATGGTGGGCTGCTCAAAGACGATGCCCTCCTCCACGCCGAAGCGCTGGGCAAAGCTGCCGGCGGAGATATTGCGGATGATGACCTCCAGGGGGACGATCTGAACCTTCTTCACCACCGCGTCGGTATCGTTGAGCTCCTCCACGAAGTGGGTGGGGATGCCTTTTTCCTCCAGGAGCTTCATGAAGTAGTTGGTCAAACGGTTGTTGATGGCGCCCTTGCCGAGGATCGTGCCCTTCTTCTGGCCGTTGAAGGCGGTGGCGTCGTCCTTGTAGGAGACGATGCAGAGGTTGGGATCGTCGGTGGCAAAGACCTTCTTGGCCTTGCCCTCATAGAGTTGCTCTAACTTGTTCATAGTTTTGCTACCTCCATCTGTAAATTCTCATCTTTTTTCATAACAGCATCGGCCATTTCCGCCTTGTAGGCCCGGAGCTTTTCCTGCAGGTCCGGTTCGGACAGGGAGAGCATCTGGACAGCGAGAAGTCCCGCATTGTCCGAGGCATTGACGCCCACGGTGGCCACGGGAATGCCGGAGGGCATCTGCACGATAGACAGAAGACTGTCCAGACCGTCGCAGAAAGAGGACTTGATGGGCAGGCCGATGACCGGAAGCACGGTCTGAGCCGCCAGAACGCCCCCCAGATGGGCCGCCTTTCCCGCCGCGGCAATGATCACGCCGAAGCCGTTTTCCTCCGCGGTCCTGGCGAACGCCTCCGCCTGGGCGGGGGTGCGGTGGGCGGAGAGGACCTTTGCCTCAAAGGGAACGCCGAATTTCTTCAGCTGGACCAGGGCGCCCTTGACCACGGGAAAATCGCTGTCGGAGCCCATGATGACTGCAACCTTTTTCACAGACAAAACCTCCGTTTTCCTGATTGTTTCTCATCATCATTAAATCAAATTTCCTTGTTTTTTGCAAGGGTGGAACGATGGAATCCGGGATTTTTGTAGGGATGCACAGGGAATTGAAAAACCCACCTGAAAACTTGGGAAAAAAGTCATGCCGCAGTCCGTGGACTGCGGCATGAAATGTCGATTACTGCTGCGCGGCATGGCGCTCCTGCGCCCGCAGGCGCTTCTTTTCCTCGGCCTTCTGGACCTGCTCCTCGAGCATCATGTCCTTGACCTTCATGAGCCGGGCGGTGTTGGAACGTTCGTTCTCGTCCAGCTTCATGGAGATATACTTGATGTTCTTTTCGTACTCGGGGATCATGATATACTCCAGGGCGTTGACGCGCCGCCGGGTCTTCTCGATCTCCTGGGCCAGGAGCTGCATGGTCTTTTCCACCTGGGCCAGCTCCAGCATGTCCTGAAACACCTCTGAGAGGGCCTCCACCGCGTCGTCCAGCTCCCCGGAGGTCTGGGCGAATCCGTAGGGGAAGATCTCCGACGGATCGTCGTTTTCCGTGTGGAAGGTGTACTCCGGCACGTTGACGGACATGATGTTCTTGAACTTCATGTCCAGGGAGACGCTCTGCTTGGGGTAGCACAGGGCCTGCTCCAGCATCTCCGGGCTCATGACGGCGGAGGCCACGGTGAAGGCGCTGTGGGCCTCCATGAGCTTCTTCTCCACCTTCTGCCGCAGCTCCTTGTTCAGCCGGACAATGTCCAGAAACTGGCGCATGAGCTCGTCCCGCTTGTCCTTTAAGAGCTTGTGGCCGCGGATGGCGGTGGTGCGGCGGGTCTTGAGCCGGGTCAGCTCCATCCGGGTGGGATTGATGGTTGTAGATGCCATAGTCCCGCCCCCTTATTTCGCGTCCTCGGGCCAGTACTTTTCGATATACTTGGTGTTGATCCGCTTGAGCTCGGACTTGGGCAGGATGCTGAGGAGCCGCCAGCCCAGATTCAGCGTATCCTCAATGGAGCGGTTGACCTCGTTGCCCTGGGACACATACTGGTTCTCAAACTCGGTGGCGAATTTGGCGTAGAGCTTATCCGTGTCGGAAAGGGCGGCCTCGCCGAGGATGGTCATGAGCTCCGCGGCCTCCTTGCCGGCGGAATAGGCGGCAAAGAGCTGGTTCATGGTGTTGGCGTGATCCTCCCGGGTCTTGCCTTCGCCGATACCCTTGTCCTTCAGACGGGAAAGGGACGGCAGCACGTCGATGGGCGGGTTGATGCCCTTGCGGTGCAGGTCCCGGCTGAGGATGATCTGGCCCTCGGTGATGTAGCCGGTCAGGTCGGGGATGGGGTGGGTCTTGTCGTCCTCGGGCATGGTCAGGATCGGGATCATGGTGATGGATCCTTCGCAGCCGATGCGGCGGCCTGCCCGCTCATACATGGTGGCCAGGTCCGTATACAGGTAGCCGGGATAGCCGCGGCGGCCCGGGACCTCTTTCTTCGCCGCGGAAACCTCACGGAGGGCCTCGGCGTAGTTGGTGATGTCGGTCATGATGACCAGAACGTGCATGCCCTTCTCAAAGGCCAGATATTCCGCGGCAGTCAGGGCCATACGGGGCGTGGAAATACGCTCCACGGCGGGGTCGTTGGCCAGGTTGGAGAACAGCACCGTCCGGTCGATGGCGCCGGTGCGGCGGAACTCGGAGACGAAATACTCCGACTCCTCGAAGGTGATGCCGATGGCGGCGAACACCACGGCGAAGTTGCCGGCCTGGTCGCCGAGCACCTTGGCCTGACGGGCGATCTGCGCCGCCAGAGCCGCATGGGGCAGGCCGGACCCGGAGAAGATCGGCAGCTTCTGGCCGCGGACCAGGGTGTTCAGGCCGTCGATGGCGGAGACGCCGGTCTGGATGAACTCAGAGGGGTAGTTCCGGGCGGCGGGGTTCATGGGCAGGCCGTTGATGTCCATGTAGGCGTCGGCCAGGATCTCCGGACCGCCGTCGATGGGGTTGCCCATGCCGTCGAAAACGCGGCCCAGCATGTCCTCGGACACGCCCAGCTGCAGGGGATGGCCCAGAAACCGGACCTTGCTGCGGGAGAGGTTGATGCCGGTGGAGGAGTCGAAGAGCTGAACCAGCACGTCCGAGCCGTCCACCTCCAGCACCTTGCAAAGACGGACCTCGCCGCTGGGCAGCTCGATCTCGCCCAGCTCGTCATAGGTGACGCCGTCCACGTTTTTTACCAGCATCAGAGGTCCGGAGACCTCGGAAATGGTACGATATTCCTTAATCATAGTCTTCCGCACCTACCTTTGCCACGATTTTCTCGATTTCTGCAGCCATGGCCGCCTCGATATTTGCGTATACCGCCACGTATTCGTCGTCGGGAACGCTCTTGGCCCGGCCGATCTTCTCCCGGGAGTCGATGTCGGTCAGGTCCTTCAGGGCTGCGCCCCGGGCCACCGCGTCCCGGCAGAGAGTGTCGTATTTCAGGATCATATCCAGCAGGCGGAACTGCCGGTCAAAGGAGGAATACCAGTCGATCTCGTTGAAGGAGTTCTGCTGGAGAAAGTCCTCCCGGATCATCTTGGCGATCTCCAGGGTCAGCTGGTCGTCCACGCCCAGGGAGTCCTTGCCCACCATCTTCACGATCTCGTCCAGCTCGGCCTCCTCCTGCAGGGTGGCCATGGCCCGATAGCGGTTCTTGGTCCAGTTTTTGTGGACGTTCTCATCCAGCCAGGGCTGGAGCGTGTCCATGTACAGGGAATAGGAGTTGAGCCAGTTGATGGCGGGGAAGTGACGGGCATAGGCCAGGGAGGAATCCAGGCCCCAGAACACCTTCACGATCCGCATGGTGGCCTGAGAGACAGGCTCGGAGGTGTCGCCGCCGGGAGGGGAGACCGCACCGATGGCGGTGAGGCTGCCCTGCCGGTCGCCGGAGCACAGGGTCTTGACCACGCCGGCCCGCTCGTAGAACTGGGCAAGACGGGAGGCAAGATACGCGGGATAGCCTTCCTCACCGGGCATCTCTTCCAGACGGCCGGACATCTCGCGCAGGGCTTCGGCCCAGCGGGAGGTGGAGTCGGCGATGACGGCCACATCGTAGCCCATATCCCGGAAATACTCGGCGATGGTGATGCCGGTGTAGATGGACGCTTCCCGGGCGGCCACGGGCATGTCGGAGGTGTTGGCGATCAGCACCGTGCGCTTCATGATGGAGTCGCCGGTCCGGGGATCCACCAGCTCGGGGAATTCCCGGAGTACGTCGGTCATCTCATTGCCGCGCTCGCCGCAGCCGATGTAGACCACCAGGTCCACGTCCGACCACTTGGCCAGCTGGTGCTGGATGACGGTCTTGCCGGAGCCGAAGGGGCCGGGCACGCAGGCGGTGCCGCCCTTGGCCACGGGGAACATGGTGTCGATGACCCGCTGGCCGGAGCACAGCGGCACATCGGGGGAGAGCTTGGTCTTGTAGGGACGGCCGTTCCGGACGGCCCATTTCTGCATCATGGGGAGTTCCTCAATGCCCTTGGCGGTCTTGAGGATGCAGACGGTTTCCGTCACGGTAAAGGAGCCGGAGCGGATCTCCTCCACGGTGCCTTCCACGCCGTAGGGGACCATGATCCGGTGCTCCACGACGGAGGTCTCCTGGACCGTGCCGAGGATGTCGCCGGCCTTGACGTAGTCGCCCTCCCGGACCTTGGGGACGAAGTCCCATTTCTTCTCATGGTCGATGGGGGAGACCTCAATGCCGCGCTGGATGGTGTTGCCGCAGATGGCCATGATCTTCTCCAGAGGACGCTGAATGCCGTCGTAAATGTTTTCAATCATACCGGGTCCCAGCTCCACGGACAGGGGAGCGCCGGTGGTTTCCACCACAGCGCCGGGGCCGAGACCGGAGGTCTCCTCGTAGACCTGGATGGAGGCGGCGTCGCCGCGCATCTCGATGATCTCGCCGATGAGCCGCTGAGGACCCACCCGGACCACGTCATACATATTGGCGTCCTGGAGGCCCTCGGCCACCACCAGCGGGCCGGAGACCTTGACAACAGAACCGGTTGCCATTATATCAGTCCTTTCGGATAAATTCGCGTTGGTAATCAGAGGATATCTGCGCCGACAGCCCGTTCCACGGCACTCTGGAGCGCTGATTCGCCCAGACCGAGGGAACCGGTCTTCCCGGGGATCAGGATGATCGCAGGCGTGACCTCGTCCTTATACCGCTGGATCTCCGCGGAGATCTGGGAGGAGAGCTGTTCGGTGATATAGATGACCGCGTAGTCATTCCGGGCCAGCTGATGGAGCTGGCGGCGGGCTTCTGCGGCCTCTTCGCAGGGGAAAACATCCAGGCCCAGGGCCCGGAAGCCCAGGACACTGTCCCGGTCGCCCATGACTGCAATTTTATACATAAGCCTCACGCAGCCTTTCTCGAATGGAAGTGGTGGGAACGCCGGACAGCCGGCCGCTGAGAATGATCCGGGCGGCGGTGATGTCGTTTTCCCGGGCGGCGGCGTAGGATACCAGCACCCCGTCCCCGAAGGGGATCATGCGGCTGCGCTGGAGCAGCTTGTTCACCGCGTCGTCGCAGGCCTTCTCAAAGGCTGTCTGGGAGCCGCCCAGCGCGGCGGTATCGCCCAGAGCGGCGGCCTCCTGGAGCGGACCGGCGAAGACCGGCTCCAGCTTGGAGCCGGAGGTCACCGCGCCGGAGATCTGGCTGCGGTCGATGTCGCCGCCCTCCACCAGCACGTCGCCCAGGAACTCCAGGTTTTTCTTCATGCGGATGGACCGCACCGCGGACCGGAGATTGGCGCTGTCGATGAGCAGGCGCACATACTCCTGCAGGAATTCGCTGCCGGAGGCCTGGGCCGTTTCGGTCAGCTCCTGATAGTAAGCCCGGTCCAGCACAAAATCGCTGCGCTGGGGGTCTCCGGTGGAGGAGAGCACGTCCTGGGCCTGGGGGATCGCGGTCTGCAGGGCCTCGGGCAGCTCGCCCAGCTTGCCCTTCCGGAGAGCCTCCCGGAACAGGTCCGGGGCGACCCGGCCCGCGTCCATCAGCAGCCGGGCGGGATCCTCTCCCGTGGCGGCGCATTTCACCAGGGCCTTGGCGTTGTGATAGTCGTATTTCATGCGGAACACGTCCACGATCCGTCCGTTGGGGGACAGCTCCGCCAGTTCTGCGAAGGTCTCCTCCCGGCTCTTTTTCAGGGACTGCTCCAGCGAGGCGGAGGTCAGGGGCTCCAGTCCGTCATAGCCGCACTCGGCGAGCACCTTGACGGCGTCCTCGTTGCTCCGGGCCTCCAGCATCCGCTCCATCCGTTCCCGGGTGAGCATTTTGGATTCCAGCGCCCGCAGCCGGGTGGAGATAAACAGATAATCGGTGTCTTTCCATTTGCTGGACACGGCAACCCCTCCTTATTCAAAGAGGATCTGGGCCACCTGGCCGGACATCTGCTCCTTGAGCATCCGCACGATGGTGGGGAAGGTGCAGTTGGTTTCCACCTTTCCGTCCTGAATGTAGAGTCCGCCGGTGAATTCCCGGGATTCCTCCGCCAGAGTCAGCTCCGCGGTCTTTCCGGCCTTTTCCAGCTTTTCGTTGGCGGAAATGACCACCTTTTTCCCAAACCGGGGCCGGTCCGCCACAGAGAGGATCAGCGCCTCCCGTCCGGTGACGGAGCCCTCCACGGCCAGCTTGCTCAAAAGATCCACATATTCCGGCTCCGGCATGTTCAGCAGCTTTTTAAGCGCCAGATCAAAGGCTTTTTCCAGCATTTCCTGCTTGGCGGAAAGCCGCAGCTTCCGGGCCTCCAGCTGTGCCACGTTGCCCATCCGCTCGATCCGCTCGGCTGCGTCCTGCTTGCCCTTGGCAACGCTTTCGGCGTATTCCGATTCCGCCAGCGCTTCATAGCTGGCCCGGATCTCCGCAGCCTGCGCCTTGCCGCCGGCAAGGATGGACTGGCGCTCCCGGTCGGTGTCCGCCGCGATGCGCTCGGTCAATTTTTCAATACCGTTCATAGCTGATCCTCCCCGATTACAGGGCGTTCATCAGCAGCAGGATG
>CACYXZ010000054.1 GCA_902778525.1 Oscillospiraceae bacterium
ATAATGATACGATTTTGTAACCATTTGCAGATTGAGGTGAACGCAATGCGAAAGCGATTGCTACATATATTGGTGGTTTTGACTTGTACTGTTCTGATGTTCGGTGCATTGACATTCGGCGCAAATGCAGCATATGGAAAGCCGGCTTTTAAATCTACCTATGGCAAGATGAGCTTCTCCAGTATGCCTTCCAACTGGCAGAATATGAGAGTAACTGTAGGCAATGTGACAATGCCGCTTTCACGTTTCCCCAAAGGACATGTTTCCAATGATAATGAAGTTGCATATGTTTCACTTTCAGAACTCCAAGAATATGGAATTTCGACTACCTCGAATCCAATTTGGACAAAAGGAACGACATGCCTTGGGTTTTCACGTCATGTCTACGCAGCACTTTTTTATAAATATCCAGCCGATGCAACAATGGATACTGCATTAGGTTCTAGCTTTGAAAATAATAGTCAGAACTATTATGATGTTATTTACGAACTCTATGGAACAAAAAGGTTAACTGCCGGATATACTAAGGAACAAGTTCAAGATTTGTTTTCGTATTGTAGACCCGGTGCTGTTTTTGCGACTGAAAAAGGTTCAAGATTTCATTCAATGGTTGTAATGGCTATCTTTAAAGAGGGGTTGCTGATATATGATTGCAATTTCTCGGGGCCTTATGAGATTGATATTCGTATGTATACCTGGCAGAGCTTTGTAGATGCTTTTGGAAACCGTGATATTGTTGGTCTTCACATGCCTGTCTACTATCCTGGATTCTCCTATTCCACCGGAGGCGGCGGAACGTCAGTAGATCCCTCTGCCTATCCGCTGGACAAGTCTGCCGCAGGCGATTATGTGGTATATTTCTGTGATGCGCTGAATGTTCGTGCCTATCCCTCCACTGATGCGGAAAAACTGGGACGGATTCCCGCGGGAACGACAGTCGCTGTGGCCGGCACCTATAATGGATGGGCTCAGATCACTTATAACGGAACCACAGCCTGGGTTAGCACAGATTACCTGAAACCCAAAACGCAGGAGGTAACGGTCACATTTGACGGTAATGGCGCCACGCCCAGCTTTACCAGCCGGACCTATACGGCTGGAGAATACTTCGGCACCATGCCGGACGTACGGAAATCAAACCGGGTCCTCATCGGATGGACCAGCAACGGAAATAACACATATACAGAAGCAAGTATTGTCCCGGCGGTCGGTACACTTTCACTGAAGGCCAAGTGGGGCATCCTCACATATCTGGATGTGGAGGAGACAACCTGGTACGCACAGTATGTGGAACGGGCGGCCAATCTTGGTCTGGTTTCTAAAGCCAGCTATTTTGGCCCGAGCTCCAACGCGACCCGTGCCCAGTTTGTCACTATTCTCGGGCGGGAATATGAACGGGAGAGCGGAAGGACGATCACCGCTTCCGGCAACGGCGGATTCCAGGATGTGTCAGCTGGCGCTTATTACTCAAAATATGTGGTATGGGGCGCGAATCATGGTCTTATCATGGGATACGGCAACGGAAAATTCGGCACCAATGACAATGTGACCCGGGAACAGATGGCGACGCTTCTATATCGTATGGCCGTAAAGTCAGGACTTACCAATGAAATACAGCAGGCTAACACTAGCGTGCTGAACCGGTTCGGCGATGCAAGCGAGGTTTCCAATTATGCAAAGACGGGCCTCTGTTGGGCGATTCAGGTTGGAATCGTTCAGGGAGATACCAATGGAAATCTGAGGCCCAAATCATCCAGTACTCGGGCTGAAATGGCAACGATGTTCTGCAGGTATGTGGACTACTACAACTCGACGTCCAGAGTTTCCGCGAACCTACTGTCGGCTGCGCCTGTTGCGGGCAGCACACTGGCTGCGGCACCTGCAGCAAGCATCGTGCCTGCACCGGCAAATACAACTTCTGAGCCTGTGGCCACTCCGGCGCAGGAAGCAGCGCCGGAACCCTCTTTGGAGCCTGACACGGCGGAGGAACCGCCCGCAATGCTCGCGGCACAGCCGGAGGCAGAACCTGACACTGTTACGGAGACGGAACCGGGCGAGGGCGCAGTTCCCGAGACGGAAGCAGAAACTGTGGTGACCGGACCGGCAGTTCCCGAGACAGAAGCGGAAACCCTGGCGACTGAGCCGGAGACCGAAGCGGAAGCTGAGATGGAACCGGAGATCACACAGGAGACGGAGGAGCCTGCGGAACCGGAGCCTGTTCCCGGTGGCGAAGAGGAGCCGATCCCAGATGCGCCGGAGGGAATGATCAACGTGATCTTCGATCTGGCCGGCGGCGTTCTGAAGGAGCCGCAGAAGGCTGAAGCGGAGGAAGCGGCGGAGCCGACTAATGATCCGGACCAAGAACCTGCTGCAGAATTAAAACAGCCGGAACCGCAGAAATACGGTAAGAGGTATGTGATCTGCTGCAGGATCGGAGGACAGATCGCGCTGTTGCCGGAGCCGGAACAGGAAGGCATGGAATTCCTCGGATGGTTCTGTGAGGAGCAGGCTTTTGATCCGGACAGCAAGGCCGGCGATCAGGATCTGATTCTGACAGCGAAGTGGAAACCGGTCGATCCGGAAGAATAAAACAAGCGTCTGGAGCGATGCTCCAGACGCTTTTGCATCTTTTTATGCCTCAAGCAGGGATTCCACCAGTTCCACAAACGCACCCATGGTCTGCGGGGGCTCTTCCACATCGATTTGAATCCCGAATTCGTCCTCGCATTCCAGGGCGATCTCCACCACGGAGAGGGAGTCCAGGTCGATGTCCTTAAAGGTGGTATCCATTGTAATGGGTACAGACTCGTCCAGCTCACATTTTTCCCGAAGAATCTCTACGATCCGTTCAAAAGTGCTGTCCATTTTGATTCCTCCAATACAGTAATTCCGGGATGACCCGGTGGAACGTAAATAAAAATTACCAAAGCAGGATAATTCCGCCCGGACGATGATTCCGGGCCGTCTGCGGCGCCTGTGGGAGATTCGAAGACCTCTTCCAGCGCATATCGCCGTTCCGCAATCCATACAATATATGAGATCCGTGCATTTGTCAATACAAAGGCGGAAAAAAACAAAAAAACCACAGTTCCGGGCCGATCCGGTCGGACCATTTGACGAGTCAGGAAAAATATTTGCGATTACCCCTTGACAAAATGCGCTGTTTCAGTTACTATGTGAGTAACAGATAGTTACCTATCGAGTTTCAAGGAAAGGAGCGAAAGGAAATGATGGAGCAACTGATTGCGGCGCTTTCCCCCATGACCATCTGGTGGCTGGCGGCGCTGGTGATATTCGCCGTGGCGGAAGCGGTCACCGTGAATCTGATTTCAATCTGGTTTGCGGGCGGCGCGCTGGCGGCATTGATCGCTGCGGGACTCAGCGCACCCCTCTGGCTGCAGATTGTTCTGTTTCTGGTGGTTTCCGGCGTACTTCTGGCACTGGTGGCCCCCTGGGCCAGAAAGGCGTCCCGGGTCAATTCCGTTGCGACCAACGCGGATCGCCATATCGGGCGGCAGGCGCTGGTGACAGAGGAGATCAACAACCTCCAGGAGTCCGGGGCGATCCGCCTGGACGGCGTGATCTGGACCGCTCGTTCCGAGAGCGGCGAGGTGATCCCGGCAGGCACCACCATCACGGTCAAACGGATCGCAGGCGTCAAGGCCTACGTAGAGCCGGCAAAGGTGCCGGCGGAGGTATGAACGAGGTATGATCCGCAGAAAGAAGGGATGACCCATGAACTGGTTTGGAAAGAAGGGAAAGGAAAAGCGCAAGCTCTCCGCGGAGGAACGAGCCCAAAAGAAGGAGGAGGCCAAACGTCTGGCGCTCTACGCGGCGTTCAGCTCCTCCACCCAGCCGCCCACCCAGAACGGCGTAGTGGGCAAAAGCAGCGGGTTTGATATTTCCACACAGCAGAAGATCGCCGCCTATAATCTTCTGATGAATGATAAAGAGTAAATTCAGATTTTGAACAGGAGGAAAAACTATGGGATTCGCAATTGTCATTGGCATTCTTGCCGTCATTGTACTGTTGATTCTGGTGAAAAACATCCATATCGTGCAGCAGTCCCGGGCCTATGTGATCGAGCGCCTGGGCGCCTTCCAGACCGTCTGGGAGGTGGGCCTGCACTTCAAGATCCCCTTCATTGAGCGCGTGGCCAAAAAGGTCAGCCTCAAGGAGCAGGTCATGGACTATCCCCCGCAGCCCGTGATCACCAAGGACAACGTCACCATGCAGATCGACACGGTCATCTACTATCAGATCACCGACCCCAAGCTCTACACCTATGGCGTGGAGCACCCCATGAACGCCATCGAGACCCTGACCGCCACGACGCTGCGTAACATCATCGGCGATCTGGAGCTGGACCAGACCCTGACGGCCCGCGCCACCATCAACGGCGAGATGCGGGCGATCCTGGACGAGGCCACCGATCCCTGGGGCATCAAGGTCAACCGGGTGGAGCTGAAGAACATCCTGCCGCCCACGGACATCCAGAACTCCATGGAGAAGCAGATGAAGGCCGAGCGGGAGCGCCGGCAGAACATCCTCCAGGCGGAGGGCACCAAGCAGTCCGCCATCCTGGTGGCAGAAGGCGAGAAGGAAGCCGCCGTGCTTCGGGCAGACGCCGAGAAGCAGGCCGCTATCCTCCGGGCGGAAGGTGAAGCCCAGGCGATTCTGGCCGTTCAGAGAGCTCTGGCAGACTCCCTGAAGCTCTTGAACGAGGCCGCGCCCAACGATCAGGTCATCAAGCTCAAAGCACTGGAGGCCATGGAAAAGGTGGCGGACGGCAAGGCTACGAAGATCATCATCCCCTCCGAAATTCAGGGGCTGGCCGGCCTTGCGGAAGGTGTAGTAGAAACAGTCAAAAAGGTCGAATGATTCGGGAGATGACGGGCCGGAACTTCGGTTCCGGCCCGGATTCCTGTAAAGGAGAGGACTCGTTATGCTGAACAAACTGTGCAGTGACTTTGCGGAAAACCGCAGCAGGATCCGGAAGGTGTTCCGGATGGAGAGTACATATATCTACCCGGTATGTGCCAATATCTTCTGTGCCAGAGGTATGGTGGCGGACCCGGACAGGCTGAAGGACTGCAAACAGCTGCTCCGGGAAAAGACGGGCCTGTTTTCCAACTTCCGGGGAACCGTTCAGGCGCCGGTTGCGTGTATGCTGGCCACAGCGTCCGGAGCGGAGAACCGGATGGAGCGGGCGGTGTACTGCTACAAGCTCCTGAAAGAGCGGTTCTGGGGCTCCCAGTACCTTGCGCTGGTGGCGTTTCTGATGGCGGATCTGACGACAGAGGCCAGAGCGGCGGAAAAGGTCTCCCGGGGACGGGATATCTACGACAGCATGAAGCAGGAGCACCCCTTTCTGACCTCCGCTGAGGACAGCATATTTGCGGTATTGATGGCCTTCTCCGAGCAGTCGGACGACGCCCTGGTCGCGGATATGGAACAGTGCTATTCGATGCTGATGCAGCGGTTCCACTCACGCAACGCGGTGCAGTCCGCTTCCCATGTGCTCTCCCTTCTGCCGGGAACGCCGGAGGAAAAGACGGAGCGGATGATCCGGATCTACGACGGGCTCCGGGCCCGGGGCAGAAAGTACGGCAGACAATATGAACTGGCCTCTCTGGCCGCTGTTGCCGGGCTGGATCAGAATGTGGAGACCCTGGTGGAGGAGATCCTTGAGGCGGACCGCCTGCTCTCCGGACAAAAGGGATACGGCGTGCTGGGGATGGGACGCCAGATACGGCTGATGCACGCGGCCATGCTGGTATCTGACCTCTACACGCCCCGGAGCCAGGTGGATACGGCGGCCATGGCGGGAACCATCTCCCTGATCGCCGCCCAGCAGGCGGCCATGTGCGCCGTGATCGTCAGCTCCACCACAGCGGCTTCCTCCGCGTCCTCCCACTGAGCGAGATAGAAAAGCCCCGCCTTCCGATGGAAGGCGGGGCTGATTGCCCATTCGGGAAATTACATTCTCTTGTGCATCTTCAGCACGTTGATGATCAGGTTGTCGCGGAAGTCGGCAATGGAGGCCTTGTCGTGGCCGATGACCTCGGGGAAAGCTTCCATCAGAGGCCCGATCTCTTCGCCGGACTGGTCAGCCCAGGTGTCGGGAACAGCCTTCATGTCGGAGATGTCAGCAAACACGGCGTTGGTCATGGCGCCGAACTTGATGGCGCAGCCCTTCAGGCCCAGGTCGCCGCCGCCCAGCTCGTAGTTCATCGCGGGGCCGAAAGCAGCCAGACGGATGCCGGGGCCGAAGGTCCAGGCGTCGTCCGCGTCCGCCATGGAGCAGACGCCCTCGGTGACCAGCGCGATCTCCTCACGCCACAGGGCGTGCATGAGGCGGTTGGCGATGAAGCCGTTCTTCTCGATCTTGACGTAGACGGGAGCCTTGTCATACATCTTGTAGAACTCAATGGCCTGCTGGATCACAGCGGGATCGGTCTTCTCACCGCCGCAGATCTCGATCAGGGGCAGGAGATAAGCGGGGTTGAAGGGATGGGCCACGATGATCCGCTCGGGGTGCTTGGCCTCGGAAGCGATCTTGGTGACGGGGGTGCCGGAAGAGGAGGAGGCGATGATGGCGTCCTCGGGCAGATACTGCTCCATGGTGGCAACCATCTGATGCTTCTGCTCCAGGTTCTCCGCGCCGTTCTCCTGCACGAAATACACGCCGGTGAAGGCCTCAGCGGGATCGGTGGTGAACTTGATCTTGTCCCAGATCTTCTGGCCGTCATCGCACAGACCGTACTTGACGTAGGTGTCGATGGCAACCTGGACCTTGGGCGTAGCGCGCTCGATGGAGGCCTCGGAACGGACGTAGACGTTGACGTTCAGGCCCTTGAGGGCGAAGTACGCGGCAAAGCCGCCGCCGATGGTGCCGGCGCCGTACATGGCGATAGTCTTGATGTCTTTGACATTCATGGGAAACGCATCCTTTCGTTAAATAATAGATACCTTATGGGATCTCCGAAGAGAGACCGTCAGAGGAATATCAGTTATACTTGTGCCAGCCCTCGCCGGACTTGCGGCCGAACTTGCCCTCGGCAATCTTGTCCTGGACGGACTTGGGGCACTCCCAGGTGGTCACAGGCAGCTTCTCGAGGATTTCGGTGACATGGGGGAAGGTGTCCAGGCCGGAGAGGTCCATCATCTCGAAGGGGCCCATGGGATGGTTCAGGCCCAGCTTGATGGCGGTGTCGATGTCGTCGATGGTGGCTACGCCGTCCTCATACTCGTGGATGGCTTCCAGCATGAAGGCGAACAGGCAGCGGTTGACGATGAAGCCCGGGGTGTCGGTCTGGCACAGAACGGGAACCTTCTTCATCTTCTCGGAGACCTCGCGGACGGCGGCGACTGTCTCATCGGAGGTGGCCTCAGCGCGGATCATCTCCACCAGCTTCATGGCGTAGACGGGGCTGAAGAAGTGCATGCCCATGCAGCGCTCGGGGTTCTTGCAGCCGCCGGTGATCTCGGTGATGGACATGGAGGAGGTGTTGGTGACCAGGATGGCATCGGGCTTGCAGATCTCGCCCAGCTGACGGAAGGTGTCCTGCTTCAGGCTCATGATTTCGGGGACAGCCTCGATGACGAAGTCAGCGGGAGCAACGCCCTCCAGCTCCACGGTGGTGGAGATGTTGGCCAGGATGGCGTCGGCGGCTTCCTGAGTGGTCTTGCCGCGGGCGACCTGCTTCTCCAGACCGGTCTTAATGGTGTTCACGCCTTTGTCGCAGAACTCCTGCTTGATGTCGCGCATGATGACCTTGTAGCCGTTGGCGGCGGCGATCTGAGCGATGCCGGAGCCCATCTGGCCAGCGCCGAGAACGGCAATGGTTTCAATAGCCATGGTTGATTATCTCCTTTTATGTAGTATAGTTTTCCACTCCTTATTATCTCAGGAAATGGCCGGAATGTCAACAGGTCATTGGGGAGAAATCGGGAAAAGCAGGAAGAAACGGGAAGGAAGAAGAGATGCTGCGATTGACGAACGATTGCAGAAATGGTAGTATAGCAGAAAGATGCGGAAAAGGAGAGGTGGTATGACCGGAAAACTGTTTGCGCAGGCTATGGGGAAGTTTCTGGCGGGGCTGATCCTGCTGGGGGTCCTGATTTTTCTGCCTGCCGGAACGCTTCTGTTCCGGAGCGGCTGGCTGCTGCTGGAGATCCTGTTCATCCCCATGTTCCTGGCTGGGATCGTGCTGATGATCCGAAGTCCGGAGCTGCTGAAAAAACGCCTTCAGGCCGACGAGAAGGAGCCGGAACAGCGGCAGGTGATCCTGCTCAGCGGCCTGATGTTCCTTGTGTCGTTTGTACTGGCGGGGCTGAATTTCCGGTTCCGCTGGATCGTGATGCCAAGGTGGACGGTCCTGGCGGCCGCCGCGGTGTTCCTGCTGGCGTACCTCATGTACGGGGAGGTCCTGCGGGAAAATGTGTACCTATCCAGAACAGTGGAGGTGCAGGAGAACCAGAAGGTGATCGATACCGGGCTCTACGGGGTCGTCCGGCATCCCATGTATACCGCCACGGTGTTTCTGTTTCTGGCCATGCCGCTGGTGCTGGGATCGCCCCTGTCGTTTCTCGTCATGCTGGGGTATCTTCCCATCATAGCCAAGCGGATCCGGAATGAAGAGGCGGTGCTGAAAGCCGGCCTGGAGGGATACGAAGAGTATATGGAGCGGGTCCGATACCGGATCTTTCCGCTGATATGGTAAAAACAGGGGAACAGCAAATGCTGTTCCCCTGCTTCTTGTATGCATCAGTTGTTGGTAAAGACGGCCTGCCGCTTTTCGATCATGGCGGCCATACCTTGCCGCGCAAGCGGGCAAGGCCACGTCGATTGGAATAAACGCGCCACAGGCGCGGCTCGCTGCCGCTCGCGAAGGAGGGCATGGCCGCGCCTGGGTATCGCAGATGAAATCAGTTGTTGGTAAAGACGGCCTGCCGCTTTTCAATCATGGCAGCCATGCCCTCCTTCTGATCATGGGTGTTGAACAGAAGGGTGAACTCGGTGGTCTCTGCGGCCTTGCCGGCGGCCACAGTCTCGATGGCGGCCTTGTTGATGGCGGCCTTGGCGGAAGCCAGAGCGCAGCCGGGCTTTGCCTTCAGGGTATTCGCCACTTCCACGGCCTTGGCGTAGATGGCCTCGTACTCGGCCTTGGCAGCCTCGCCCTCCGCGGCCTTCTGGGCAGCTTTCAGCGCATCGATGTTGCCCTCGCCGGACTTCTTGGCGGCCTTGAACGCCTTCTTGGCCTCGGAAGCGGCGGCGTTGAGCTCCACGCTTCCCTCCACGTACCAGTTCAGGAGGCCCAGATCATAGGCCTGCTTGCCGGGGATCATCTCAGTGAGCATCACCAGCTGCTTGGCCTTGGCGGGACCGACGATGGCGGTGGCGCGGGCGCAGCCGTTGGCGCCGGGAATGATGCCCAGACCCACCTCGGGGAAGCTGAGCATGGTGCGGGAGCCGCCCACGCGGAAGTCGCAGGCCAGAGTCATCTCACAGCCGCCGCCGAAGGCGAAGCCGCCCACAGCCGCGATGGTGGGAATGGGAAGGGACTCCAGCTCGTTGTTGATGTCGATGGCCAGGCCGCAGAACTCCCGGGCATAGCGGGGCGTGGCCTCAGCCATTTCCTTCACGTCGGCGCCGGCGGCGAAGGCGCGCTCGGAACCGGTGACGATCAGCACGCGGATCTCAGGATTCGCCTTGACCTCGTTGATGGCGGCCATGATGTCGGCGTTGATCTCGGAGTTGAGCGCATTGAGCGCCTTGGGGCGGTTGAGCTTGATGGTTGCGATGCCGTCTTCCACGGTGAAGATGATATTTGCGTAATCCATTGGAATCTACTCCTTTCAGCGATCGTCAGAACTTATTCCGCGGGGATGGACTGACCGCCGTCGGCCAGGATGTAGGAACCGGTCATGTAGCTGAAGGAATCGGAGCACATGGCCAGAACGGGACCGGCGATCTCCTCGATGGTGCCCAGACGCCGCACGGAGGTGGACTTGGACTGCTGCTTGTAGTAGTCGGTGGGGTTGCCGTCCTTGTCGATGAAGAACTCCTCGTTCAGCGGAGTCACCACATAGCCCGGGCAGATGCAGTTGACGGTGATGTTCTCGCGGCCGAAGTTGTTGGCCATGGTACGGGCCAGGCTCAGGCAGCCGGCCTTGGAAGCGCCGTAGCCCACAACGCCCTTGCCGCCGATGAAGCCGCCCACGGAGGCGGTGATGATGATACGGCCGCCCTTCTTGCCGTTGGTGGCGTTCTGCTTGATCATCTGGCGGGCAGCCTCCTGGCAGAACATGAAGGTGCCGGTGAGGTTGGTGGCGATGACCTTCTCAAAGTCCTCGGGGGTGTACTCGGGACGGCCCTCGCGGGTCTCCACGATCAGAGCGGTCTTGCCGGAGATGCCGGCGTTGTTGATGAGGATGTTCAGCTCGCCGAACTCCTCCACGGTCTTGGCGATGACTTCCTTGATGCTCTCGAGCTTGCTGGAATCAGCGGGAATGCCCAGAGCGCGGCCGCCCTTGCAGTAGTTCTCGTTCAGGTCAGCGGCAGCATCCTCGACCTTGGAAGCAGTACGGGCGGTGATGACCACGTTGGCGCCGTAGGCGGCCAGCGCACAGGCCATGCCGAAGCCCAGACCCTGGGTGCCGCCGGTGATGATGGCGGTTTTGCCGGTCAGGTCAAAGGAGGGGATGCCGATTTTACGGTTGAGATGAGCCATTGGAAAACACACTCCTAAATATAGAATTTGTCGATACGGATTCGCATCGGTATACCATGCACCTTAGTCCATGGCATACCGCTGCAAATACGAGAAAATCTCTCCCCCGCACCGCGGGGTACGAGGGAGAGATCCGGTATGAACTTACGCCTTCTTGGCAGCCTTCGCCGCGTCGAACTTGGCCAGCATCGCCCGGGGGGACTGATACTCGCGCTCGAAGCGGACGCACTTCTCGTAGCCGGGGATACCGGCCAGATACTTGGCGATCTTCTTGAGCTCCTCGAGGGGATAGCGCTGCATCATGCAGATGGTCTCCATCAGGGGAGAGCCGCCGCCATGGACGCCGGCAACAGCCTGAGCGGCCTCGAAGGAGTCGCAGAGTTTGTTCTCCATCATGCGCATGACGCGATGGGTGTTCTCGGCGGACCAGGCGGGATTCCGGACGATGTACTTGTTGCACAGCTCGCCCACGTTGTCCTCTTCCATGTAGAAGTTGGCCTCGGGGGGCAGGGAAGCGCAGACGCCGCCGGTGAGGTCGGCCATGACCTCATACTCGTGGTAGATGTTGTGACCAGCCAGACGGCGGCCGGCGTTGGTCAGGATCTCATCGGGAACCTGCTGGCCGGAGGGGAACTTCTGGCTGCGGTAGGCGGAGCACTGGCCGGCAGCGAAGACCAGCTCAGCGGTCTGGATGAT
>CACYXZ010000055.1 GCA_902778525.1 Oscillospiraceae bacterium
GGGCTCGGTGCCGTCGAGGGACTCGGAGACGGTTTCACCGAAGGACTCGGGCTCGGCGCCGTCGAGGGACTCGGTGACGGTTTCACCGAAGGAGACGGCGTGGGCGTAGGCGTAGGAGCCGGAGAGGGAGTCGGGATCGGCGTCGGCGTTGTGATCACCGGAGTCGTCGTGGGCCTCCGGGAGGGACTCGGTGTTGGGGAAGGCGGCGCGCTGCGGTAGGAACCGAAGAAGCCCCACTGCCCGATTCCCACTTCCGTCGGAAGGTCATCGAACACCCAATGCTCCCCGCCTTTGGACGCGTCAAGATAGTATTCCCACGTTTTATTGTCCGCGTCTGTCCAGGACACCTTGACCTTGCAGTTGACGCTGGTGATCTTCGTGACCTCATACACCGCGTTGGCCGGCAGGAACGATCCGCTGTTTGAAGTCGGAGCGTCCGGCAGCATCAGAAGGGAATCTGTCCGCTTAATGCCCATATAGCTCAGGCAGTCATTGACATAGCGCGTGGAAAACGCCGAGGAGAGCATCTTGTAAAAAGACGCGCCGTCCTTCAGCTCAATATTGGTCTCCGGATCCGTTTCGGAAATGCTGGTCCGTGTCGTTCCGGTCCGGCCGCGGATCCACTGCTGATAGATCCGGCTGGCCCGTTCCAGATCCGCCACGACCTCATCCTTCAGATCCACCGGCGCGGGGGATCCCGTCACAGAGGGCTTCGGACTCTCAGCCGGACTCTGGGAGGGAGCGGGCGGTTCCGAAAGGATCACATGATGCTCCTGGCTGTTCTCCGGCTCTTCCTCCCGGCTCTCCTGCTGATCCGGTCCCAGCAGCTGATCGTCCTTTTCTCTCATGTTTCTGAACGCAAAGAGAAGAACCACCAGAGCGATCACAAAGACAAGCACGATCCCCGATACGATCACGGCGATCCGCCGGCCGTCGATCTTCTTCTTTTGGGGCGTCGAACCCTTGGGATTCTGATTGTTCCCCGGCTGGCCGGCCGGATGTGCCTGCCGTTGGGGCTGCACCCGCTTCGGCCGAGGCCCTCCGGCAGGCGCCGCCTGTACTGCCCTTCCGCACTTGGGGCAGAATTTCGTCCCCTCCGCCAGCGGCGTTCCGCAAATTTGACAGTTCATTTCTTTCCTCCTAACTCCCGTTCCTCATAATGGTCCGAATTCCGGTCTGCTGCGCCCTGCAAATCATGTGAGTAATCCGGGACTGCCGGACACATCCGCTGCTTCCGGCATACGTGATCTGGGTTTCTGTGGCGCTGCCCATGGTCCTTTCACGTTTTTTTCATAATATATTATTATAATCGTTCCTTTTCCGCTCGTCAACTATAATCCGTATCCTCATAGCAGACTCTATCCGCGCATATACTCCCACAGCACAACATGGGAGGTGCCTTCTTGCATAGAGACATGGAACAGCGGGCCTGTGAGCTGGCTGTATACATGATCGAGAACCGGGCCACCGTCAGAGCTGCCGCCAGACAGTTCGGTGTCTCAAAGTCTACGGTACATAAGGACCTTACCACACGTCTTCCGAGCCTCAGCGCATCCCTCTATCAGCAGGTTCGTTCGCTGCTGGATCAGAACCGGGCCGAGCGCCATATCCGGGGCGGTATGGCTACCCGCAGAAAATACAAAGGCGCATAAAAAGGGAGCCGCAGAGCAAAACTCTGCGGCTCCCTTGCCGGTTATGAGAGATATTTCACCGCTTCTTCTCCCGCCAGATATCCGCCGCAGAAGGCGGAGGTCAGGGCAGACAGGAAGCTCTCGATGTACTGTACGCCGATGGCGCCGGGAAGCATGATGCCCCGGATATTGTCTCCGGCGGCGAAGAGGCCGGGAATGGGCTGTCCGTTCTTCAGTACCCGGACGTGACCGTCCGTGGCCATGCCGCCCACGGCGTTCTCATGGAACAGCTTCACCCGCAGGGCGTAGAAGGGACCGTTGGCCAGCGGAGTGGGCTCCGGCATGTCCATGGGCCCGAACATGGGACCGTCGTCCTCGTCGTCTCCGCCGGGGCCGCCGGGAGGAGGTCCGCCGGGGCCCTCATCGTCGTCTCCGCCGGGAGGAGGTCCGAAGGGTCTGGGATCGTGGATATGGGCGTTATGCTCCTCTACGGAAGAAAGGAACACCGCCCGGTCAACGCCGAGCTCATCCGCCAGGCCCTCCAGCGTGTCCGCCTTTTTGATGCTTCCCCATTCCACCTCCTGGTCGATCTCGAACTGGAAGTTCCGGTAGAGGCGGTCCATGTCCACCCCGACCGCATCGGGCTCCCGCCCCTGGGACCGGGCCATGGAATCCTCCAGCGCCGTCTGGTCCAGCACACTCCAGAGATACCGCTCCGGCACGTTGAGCGCCACGCCGCTGACCTCCGTCATCTCCATGGGCGCGTTATAGAGCCGCCCCTGGGGATCCACCATCATGTTGCTGGCGCCCCGGGAGGCCGCCAGACCGCAGGTGCCGAAGGGATGCCGGGCCGGCCCGAACAGGTTCACCCGGCGGTTTACATAATCTATATCCGTTCCGATTTCGTCGCACATGGTGATGCCGTCGCCGGTGCAGGTGGCGCAGGTGAACACATGGACCGGCTCCGACCCGTCGTCCTTGTAGAAGATGGGCTGGAACTTGGCCATCAGCTCCTTGTTGTGGGTGAAGGCGCCGGCGGTGACGATGGTGGCGCCCGCATGGATCTCCACCTCTCCGCCTGCGTCGGCACCGATCGCGCCGGTCACTTTGCCCGATTCATCGGTCAGAAGATGCTTGGCCGGCGTGTTGTAGAGCACCTCGCCGCCGTTCTCCTCCAGAATGCCCAGCAGCTTCAGGCACAGGAACCAGCCGTTGCCGCCCGGTCCGATGGAGGTGTCGATCCGCAGGTGGTTGTAGGGCACGTCATAGGTGCCCACCAGGCCCTTGGCGTTGAAGGGACCGTCTCCCAGATAGTAGTCCTTGCCCAGATCGTGCTCCTGAATGAGCCAGTTGACGAAATCCACGTCGGCGTCCAGCATATTCTTCACCAGTTCGCCGTCCACACGGCCCTGGGTCTTCTTCATGAACTTGTTGTAGAGCTTCTCCCGGGGATCGGGGATCCCCTCCGCCTCGTGCCATACAGACCACTGGGAACGGAACATGTGGGCATACCAGGCGCTGCCGCCCACCTCCTTATTCTTCTCCAGCACGATCACTTTTTTGCCGCTGTCCGCAGCCCGGGCCGCAGCCGCCATACCGGCCGCACCGCCGCCGATCACCAGCACGTCGCAGGTCTTGACGATTTTCTCGTGAGGCACTGCCTCCGCCGCAGGCGCGTCGGGGTTGGTGATCACGCTGTTGTGGCAGACCTCGGCGCAATGTCCGCAGGAAATACACTTGTCCGGGTCGATCCAGTACTTGGATCCCTTAAAGCGGATCGCCCCCACGGGACATTCCACCCGGCACCGATGACAGCAGGAGCAATGGGCCTGATCGATCACATAGGCCATAAATGACTCTCCTTTCCAATAATTCAGTATCTAACGGTTATTGTAATCGAAAAGACGTTTTATGGCAAATATCAATAATAAAAATTCAGGTGCTGATTCTTGTATCTCTATGTCCGGGCCTCTGTCACCCGGACCGCCACCGCGGTCATGTCGTCCTCCCCGCCCATTTCCGCCGCCCGGTCCACCAGACTGGCCGCCAGCGTTTTGACGTTGTCGCCGGTGTATTCCCGGATCAGCCGCCGGGTCTCCTCCTGATCCAGCCCGTCGCTGGCCAGCACCAGGATATCTCCGCTCCACAGGTTCAGCCGCAGGATCTCCGCCCGCTGCTCCGTTCCAAGCCCCGGAGGCGGCGCAGCTGTTCCAAGCACCCTGAGGTCCCCGCCGGATTTGAGATAGCTTGGGGCGGCGCCCCACTTGTATAGCACGCCCTGCCCGTTGATCAGATTTACCTCCAGAACATCCAAGGTGGAAAAGCTGCCGCTGTCCCGCAGGATGTAGATCCCGTTGAGCATTTCCATGGCGCTCTCCGGGGGCATGCCCGCCCGAATCAGCGCCACCAGCGTGTCCACCGCCAGCAGGCTCTCCTCCGCGGCAGGCGCGCCGGTCCCCACCCCGTCGCACAGCACCACATACATTCTGCCGTCCTCTGTGTGGAGGCTGGCGCCCCGGTCTCCGCTGACGTGGGACCTGTCCCGGCCTCTGGCGGCCACCCCCAGCTTGATCCGGTATCCCTCCCGGGGCGGCATCCGGTCCTTCCGGAGCAGCTCCGCGTTGGACTCCATCATGTTCCCCAGATGCAGAAGGAACCGGCTCACCACGATCCGCTCCTCCCGTCGGCGGGTGCGGCTGCGGCTGTCCCGCTGAATCTGTTCCAGCTCCTGATTGACCGCCAGCACCAGTCCGTCCAGCTGCCGGCAGGAATCGGCAAACTCCTCCGGAAAATCCTCCCGTCTGGCCTCCCCCCGCTGAAGGATCTCCGGCAGCACCGGCGCAAGCATCCGGTAGGTCTCCCCGGCTCCCTTTTCCCAGCACTGGCTGTACCGGCTGCAGCGGCGGCACACCTGCGCGGCCGCCCGGTCAAAGACCCGGTTCTTTCCCCGGTTTTCCATCTGCTCGCCGCCCATGTCCCGGTAGAGCCGCAGGAATACGTCCCGTCCGCAGGACAGCCGTTCCTCAACCAGCTCCGCCGACTGTTCCACCGCGCTTCTCTCCCGTCCTACGATCCGCCCGGCCGGAAGCAGAAACCCCAGTGCCGTTCCGACGCCCAGGCCCCACCAGACGGCCCTGCTCCAGATTCCAAGCAGAAAGATACCTGCTGCCGAAACCGCCAGGAACACGCCCGTCCGCAGCCACCTGCTCCGGTTTCCCGCTCCGGCCCCCGCCGTGGCTCCAAGGCCCAGGATCAAGGTCCACACTGTCGTGCTCTGGGCCGCGTCCAGCGCCGCTCCGCTGCACAGTGCCACCGCCGCTGCCGCCGGCAGGTCTGCCCGGCGGGCGGCCAGGGACGCCAGAGCGATCCCCGCCACGCAGCCGGGATTGATCCCCGCCGGAGCCGGAAGGGCCGCCGCACCGACCAAAAAGGTCCCCGCCGCCAGCAGGGCGCCCGCGGAACGAAGGCGTTTTGACAGCAGCCGCTCGTAGCTCAGCGGCAGGCAGGCCGCAGTCAGCACCGTAAGAATGTACTCGGAAAGCACTGTCGGCGTAAGCTGGCGGCTGACCAGAAAAATGCCGCCCACCCCCGCCGTCATCACGCCCGCCGCCGCGCAGCGGAACCAGCTTCGCTTCGTGACCCAAAGCGAGCCGAAGATGTAAATGCACACATAGATCAGGATGCCGGAGCTGGTCAGCTGCAGGCCCTCGGCAAAGGGCTGCATGGTCAGGTATCCGATCGCCAGCCCGATCAGGCAGCCAAGGCCCCGGATCCCGCCGCCGACGCAGGCCAGGAACGCCAGCGCAAAGGCCAGCGGCCGTCCGGAAATGGTCCCGCAGGACAACACGAACCCGCCCGCCAGACACGCTGCGCAGTAAAGGGTCTCCCGGAGGGCAGGTCTGGTGATCACCAGAGGCGATTGGGTATAAAACCAGGCCTGAAGCCAGGGATTGTTTTTGAGTTTTTCCTTCATTTCTGCCGCCTCCTCCGGGCGTTTTGTCCCATTGTACGGTTTGGGAGCCGCAAACGCCGTCGGGAAAGGACGCGGGAAATGGGAAAAAAGGCTTGCCATTGCAGGGGAAAGCGGGTAGAATACAGATAGAAATATGCGGAGGCGGTTATTTTGGCAACAGAGATCGAAATGAAGCTCGGCGTTCCCGACAAAGCTACGCTGGACAATGTCCTGTCCGATACGGAGCTGCTGCAATACGCGAAAGACGATTATGTGACCAGACGCATGGTCAGCACATATTATGATACGCCCGACAATATGCTCCATCAGCGGAAATGGACCCTCCGGCTCCGGGATGAGGGCGGCCGCCCGGTAGTTGCCTTCAAAACGGCCAACCGGAGCGACGCTGCCGGCTTCTTTACCCGCAGCGAATGGCAGTGCGCCATAGACAACATTGAGGATGCGATTCCTGTTCTCATTGCCCAGGGTGCGCCCCGGGAACTGAAATCCATTCTGAAGGGCAAGGGGCTCGTCTCCTGCTGCAGCGCGGATTTCGAGCGCAGATCCGTATGCCTGTACATGGACGAGGGCGTCCGGATCGAGATGGCCGGGGACTACGGCGTTCTTTCCGGCGGCGGGAAGGAACAGCCCATCTGCGAGCTGGAGCTGGAGCTCCTTTACGGCGACGCCGGGAGCCTGCCGCCCCTGTGTCAGCAGCTCATCGCGCAGTACGGTCTCCGGGAGGAAAAGCGCAGCAAATATGAACGGGCCAGAAGCCTGGCGCTGGAAACAGAATAACGAAAAAAAGACCGTTCCTGCCCTAGGGCAGGGACGATCTTTTTATACTTCCAGCAATCTGCGGGTCTCCGCCGCGTTCCGGAGGATCTCCTGCTGAAGTTCCTCCAGTCCGGAGAACCGTTTCTCCCCCCGGAGGAACCGTCGGAATTCCACCCGGATGGTCTTTCCGTACAGGTCACCGTCATAGTCCAGGATCCAAGGCTCCACCGTGACGGTTTCGGACGCCTCCACCGTAGGACGGACGCCCACGTTGGTCACGGCCAGCTTGACCGTGCCGTCCGGCAGAACAACGTTGGACGCGTAGACGCCGAAGGCCGGGACCAGCACGTTCTCCGGGATCAGCAGATTCGCCGTGGGGATCCCGATGGTGCGGCCGAGGGCCTTGCCGTGGACCACCTGCCCCGTGAGGCAGTGGGGATGGCCCAGGAAGCGCTCCGCCTCCGCCATGTTCCCCTGTTCGATCAGCGTACGGATGTAGGTGGAGCTGACCGTGATCCCGTCCAGCGACACCTGGGGCATCACATCCAGTCCGATTCCCAACTCCCGGCACTTTTCCCGGAGCCGTTCCGGATTGCCCGCGCCCCTGTCTCCGAACCGGTAGTCGTATCCGCAGACCAGATGGGCCGCGCCCAGCCTGCCCAGCAGATAGTCCTCCACGAACACATCCCAGGGCATGCGCATCATTGTCTCATCAAAATGGGCCAGGATCACGTCGTCGATCCCGAAGCACCGGTGGAGGATCTCCCGCCGGTCCTTGAGGTCGTTGATCAACGGCACCTGCCGGTGGAATACCAGCGTGTCCGGATGCAGGTCAAAACTCATGACCGCCGGACGCAGGTTCCGCTCCGCCGCCCGCCGCTTCGCTGTTTCAATGAGCGTGGCGTGACCCTTGTGCACGCCGTCAAAAAAGCCGAGGGCGATGACCCGTGTGCGTTCCTTCAACTTCTATTTCACCTCGAAAAAGCTCTTGACTGTCCGGAGGATCTGTTCCCGGACCTCTCCGAGCATCAGAAACTCCCCATCCGGTCCATAGACCCGGTATTCCCCGTCCGTCTGTTCCGGCGCCGGAATCTCCCCGCCGTTTTTGCAGCGGGCGGTCCAGGTCCCGTCCAGTGTGATGGCCGGCTTCTCCGCGAACAGCGTATCAACCGGCCGCACCAGCTCCGGATGGGACTCCCGATCCCGGGCTGTCTGGATCTCCTCCAGCGTCACGCAGTCCGCCGTGGTAAAGCGTCCCGCTCTGGTGCGGCGCAGGGCGCTCATGCAGCCTCCGCAGCCCAGGGCCGCGCCGATATCATGGCACAATGTCCGGATATAGGTGCCCTTGGAGCACCGGACCCGCAGTTTTGCCTCCTGTCCGTCGTAGGACAGCAGCTCCAGCTCGTGAATGGTGATGGCCCGGGGCCTGCGTTCCACGTCCTGTCCCTTTCGGGCCAGCTCGTAGAGCTTTCTGCCGCCGATCTTCACCGCGGAGTACATGGGCGGGATCTGGCTTTGGGGGCCGGTGAACCGATCCAGCACCGCCCGGAGCTGTGCCTCCGGCACCTCGGCGGGACGGGTTTCGATCACCTGTCCCGTGGTGTCCTGGGTGTTTGTCACCGTACCCAGCAGCAGTCCGGCCTCATATTCCTTTTCGTCGTGCTCAAAGCGCTCCACCGCCCGGGTGGCCCGGCCCAGAAACACCACCAGCACGCCGGTGGCCATGGGGTCCAGGGTGCCGGAGTGGCCGATGCGCTTTTCCCGATAGATGCCCCGGAGCTTGGCCACCACGTCGTGGGAGGTCCAGCCCTGGGGCTTATCGATCACCAGAATGCCGTTCATCAGAGGACCACGCCGCTTTCCGCGATGGCCTCCAGGATCCGCTTCTTGGCCTGCTCCATGCCGGTATCGTCCTGAGCGCCCGCCGCGGCCGGGTGGCCGCCGCCGCCCAGACGGCCGCAGATCTCCGAGGCGTTGTAGTCCTCTCCGGTCCGGAGGGAGATCTTCGCCCCACCCTGCCGCAGTTCCTTGATCAGCACGCCGATCTCAACGTCCTGAATGCTGCGCGGGAAGCTCGAGATATCGTCCGCGTCGTCCTCCGTGGCGCCGATGGCGTCCATCAGGCTCTGGGAAATGCAGCATACCGCCACCAGTCCCCCGGCGTAGAATTCCGCCGACTCCGTCAGCGCGGATTCCAGCCGCAGCCGGGCGATGGTCTTGGTGCCGTACATGGTTTTGTTGATGTGGTAGGTATCCGCGCCGAGATCCTTCAGCATGGCCGCCGCCCGGAGCGTATCTCCGGTGACGTTGGAATACTGGAAGCATCCGGTATCTGTGGAAACGGCCAGATACAGCGCGTCGGCCGTCTCCCGGGAAACGGGCTCCAGCTCCGGCAGGATCTCCATCAGCAGCTCCCCGCAGGCGGCGCATTTCGGATCCACGTTGGTCTCCGCGGCATAGCCGTCGTTGGACATATGGTGGTCAATGGACAAGATGATCCTGCCCGCAAAGTCCAGTCCGTTCAGCGGCAGCAGGTTTTCCGTGGCCAGATCCACGGACACCAGCACCGCCCCGGCCGGAACCTGCTCCGTCTCCAGCCCCTCCAGGAAGGGCAGATAGCGCTCCGTGGTCTCCGGGTTTTTCCAGACTGCCGCCGTCTTCCCCATCTGCCGCAGATGGCGGCACAGGGCGGCGGCAGACCCCACCGCGTCCCCGTCGGGACGGCGGTGGTTGATGATCAGATAGTTGTCGTTGTCACGAAAGAATTCAATCGTTTCCCTGTTCGTCATGATCTTCCTCCGGGATGTCCAGGGTGGCCAGGATGTCAAAGATCCGTGTGCCGTGCTCAATGGAGTGATCCTCGATAAAGATCAGCTCCGGCGTATAGCGCAGCTGCAGCGCGGAGCCGATATGCCGCCGGAGATATCCCCCCGCAGACTTCAGGCCCTTGAGCACTTCCCTGCTCTTTTCCTTATCAAAGACGGAAACGTAGACTTTGGCCGTGCGGAGATCCGACGCCGTGTCCACAGCGGTGATGCTGAGCATCTGCTGGACCCGGGGATCCTTGAGGCCCCGGATGGCGGTGGACAGCTCCCGCATGATCTCTTCGTTGATCCGTCCGATCCGGCTCTGGCTCATAGTATCGCTCCTTCTTGCGGCTTATTCCTTGATCTGCTCCATGACGAAGCACTCAAAGACGTCGCCTTCCTTGATGTCGTTGTATTTTTCCACGGTCATGCCGCACTCATACCCGGCGGTGACCTCCTTGACGGAGTCCTTGAACCGCTGGAGAGAGCCCAGAGCGCCCTCGTAGATCACAATGCCGTCCCGGACCACCCGGACCGAGCCGGACCGCTCGATGCGGCCGTCGGACACATAGCAGCCGGCCACAGTGCCCACGGAGGACACCTTGTAGACCTGGCGGACGGTGGCGTGGCCGATGACGGCCTCCCGGAACTTCGGATCCAGCATGCCCTTCATGGCCGCCTCGATCTCCTCGATGCACTCGTAGATGATCCGGTAGGTGCGGATCTCCACGCCGCTCCGGGAAGCGCTGGCGTTGGCGGCGGAATCCGGCCGCACGTTGAAGCCTACGATGATGGCGTTTGCAGTAGAGGCAAGCAGCACGTCGGACTCGTTGATGGCGCCCACGCCGGAGTGAATGACCTTCACCCGGACCTCCTCGTTGGAGAGCTTCTGGAGGCTGGCCTTCACCGCCTCGGCGGAGCCCTGCACGTCGGCCTTGACGATGATGTTGAGCTCCTTCATGTTGCCCTCCTGCATCTGGGCGAACAGGTTCTCCAGGGTCACGGAGCCGGTGAGACTCTTGAGCTTGGAGTCCTTCTCCGCCTGCTTGCGCTCGTCGGAGAGCTGCCGGGCCATGCGTTCGTCGGCCACAGCGTTGAAGGTGTCGCCCGCCTGGGGCACCTCGGCCATACCGATGATCTCCACAGGAACGGAGGGACCGGCCTTCTTCAAGCTCTTGCCCCGGTAGTCCGTCATGGCGCGGACACGGCCCACCGCCGTGCCGGCGATGATGATGTCGCCCTGATTGAGGGTGCCGTTCTGGACCAGCAGCGTGGCCACAGGACCGCGGCCCTTGTCGAGCCTTGCCTCGATGACGGTGCCGGAAGCCTCCCGGTTGGGGTTGGCCTTCAGCTCCCGCATCTCCGCGGAGAGGACCACCATCTCCAGCAGCTCCTGGATACCCTGGCCGGTCTTGGCGGAGATCTGGCACATGATGGTGTCTCCGCCGTAGTCCTCGGGGATCAGGTCGTATTTCATGATCTCCTGCTTGATCCGCTCAGGATTGGCGCCGGGCAGATCCATCTTGTTGATGGCCACAATGATCGGAATGTTGGCAGCCTTGGCGTGGTTGATGGACTCCACGGTCTGAGGCATAATGCCGTCGTCCGCCGCCACCACCAGGATGGCGATGTCGGTGCACATGGCGCCGCGGGCGCGCATGGAGGTAAAGGCCTCATGGCCCGGGGTGTCCAGGAAGGTGATGGTATTGCCGTTTACATCCACCTGATAGGCGCCGATGGCCTGGGTGATGCCGCCGGCCTCCCCTGCCGCCACATGGCTCTTGCGGACGTAGTCGAGAAGGCTGGTCTTGCCGTGGTCGACGTGACCCATGACCACCACGACAGGGGGCCGCAGCTCCAGCTCGTCCTCGGTGTCCACATGGTCGTTGATCAGCCGCTCTTCGGTGGTGACGATGACTTCCTTCTCCACCTTGCAGCCCATCTCCTC
>CACYXZ010000056.1:0-4311 GCA_902778525.1 Oscillospiraceae bacterium
AAACTACTGTTTTGGCTACACCCCTTTTTATGTAATTGCTGATAGATTTAGGTTTTCTCTCTATGTAAAAGTGTTCCGCCTGCAGGCTAATGAAGCCCTTTCCGGAAGGCGTCCAAGGTTTCCGGCGTTTCATCTAGCCAATACGGTCTGGCAACCGTTCCATCGACATCATAATCTGCAGAACTGAACCAAACTGCAATTTTGATGTTGGGATAATTATCAATCTCCTCAAACATATGTGTAATCCATGCCGCTTTGTCTCCGCCAATACTGCTGGAAGCAAATTCTGTAATCATCCATGGAAAGCGCTCAAACATTGGGGTGCTTTTTTCTTCTATCGCATCGTAAATCGTGTCAAACTCACGCCATTCTTCAGCCCACTTTGCATAATATGTGCCATTATTGTAGCCTGTAATCCCATAAATCTGAACGTATTCGTTCCCCGGATAATAATTGCAGCCTTCATTCCAATGACTAGGCGGACAATTTCTGTCGTTGGGGTTAAAAACCCATATGCAGTTGTCAACCTGCTCCTCTTCAAATATCTCATAGATATTTCGCCATACATTTACAAACAGCTCTGGATCTGCCATATTATTTATTCCACCATAGCTGGTCCAGTCACTGTTCATCTCATTACAGAGCCGCAACAAGAACGGGTGTCTGAACAATCTGGCCTCCCGTGCAAAGTTTCGTACTGCATCATACCCTTCTCCTCGATAGAGGTCCAGCATAATACTGTGCGCCGTCAAATCAGAGTTGTTGTTTTCTGTCAGCTGATAGGTCAACTCCACGATTTTTCCGTTCTCCCAGCACGTCTCCATCAATTCTTTCGGAAATGCCTGGGTGGCATGAACATAAGTCAAAATCACATCAAATGGGTACTCCAACTTTTCTTCAAGTTCTGGTACCTTGTTCTGAATGCCAGTATTGGAAATATCATCCACATAGATGCCCCACCTAATTTCTTCCGATTCACATATCTGATGATACAGCTCATCCGTTTCTTCTGACCAGTTTTCAGGAATGACAGGAGCATAGTCTGTCAAAGATAAGCTTTCACCTACTGGTTCAAATAGGTAAAAATAGTCAAACAGACTTGTTAGACTATCACGCAGCTCTGTATTGGCTTTGTCATATTTTACGATCACCCGGAGGAATTCCTGATCCTCAAGCCGCACAAAAAGATAACTATAGGCATCGTATTCGCCAGAAGTCACACCGTCAATCACAGAATGAAATACATATCCTTTGTGCCCGCATGCATCGAAGGTTTCCACTGGCGTAACTATGACACTGTTATTCTTCTGCCAGCGATCGTTCAGAAGAAATCTGCATTGGTAGAACCCAATATATTGGTCAACTCCATCCTCATACGGGAATTCGGGGGCATACTCATCAAGACCGTTTGTCATTTCTTCAGTTAGCTCCATATACGGGCTGTGTTCCAAACTAACGGTAAAGCAAAAGCCATCTCCGACCGCGGTAATATAGCTGGCACATCGAGAAACGTCAAATTGTGTCTTGGGGGGAAAATCCATGGTATATCCTTCTGTATACGCATACAGACGTGTCCTATTGCGGCCCCAATATGCCCGCTCCATTGACTTGCTCTCATCATAATCTATGTCTGTGGTCTTTTTGCCCTCAACATACAAAGCTGTACGGATACGTCCCTCCAGGCCATCTATTTCTCCTTCACTGGATCTGGGTAACATGTGCAGAATATTGTACTTGATGTATTTTTTTATGTGTAACGCTGTCGGATCCTGCCATCGGTAAAACCCAACGAACGAAACGGCCAAGAAGATAATTACTGCACTGAGCGCAGCTGTTTTCCAGGTCTTCCAACTATCGTGTTGTCTCATGTGTTTTTTGCCTCTCTTTGATACTCCGGCAGATCAGATAGGAACCGCCCGAGTAAAGCCACATTACAAGCTGTGCGCCAATAAGCGCAAGCAGAAACGAAACGCCTACAGTTGGCAAATAATAGTTCAATCGATCCGTCATATTGGGAACCCAAAGCCAGAGATACGGATATACAACACTGTCTGAAGCCGAAGAAATCAAATAAATCAGGAAGGACAATTTCGATACTCTTCGGACCACTGCCGCCAGCATATCCGGCACGGAGTCTAATCTGAGATTCAGCAAAAAACCAAACAGCAACACACTTATAATAAGATTCTGAATACTGCTGCGCCCAAGCCAAGGAGAAAAAAAGGACAGGAGTTGTTGATACTTCCGAATATAATTATATGTAGAAAAGACTCCTGTTGCTGCTATAATCGCAAACAGCGTTTTGCCTGGCTTCCAGGGAAAGCCATAAACCCGAATGTATCTGCCGATCATATAATACTGAATCGGGTAAAGGCCTATCCAGAAATCTGGGACCAGCTTCGTATAAGAAGTGCTCGTGTGCATTTCCAGAAAATTTCTCTGTGTTATATCCAGTACATTAAAAATGCTGGCAGCACTGGTAACGAAAATCAGAACGATCAAAAGGAGTTGCTGTTGACGTTTGTTGTTCAACCCGTTGAACATCATGTTCAAAAACGGGAGCATTAGAAATAGCCCCACATACATCTCCACATACCAGCCATATGATGAAGCAGTGTAGTTCATAATACTTAGCAGGCCACCAAAAAAAGTGATTTCTTCGTGATGATATAGTCTTCTGCAAAGCAAGCAAACCACAGATGCCATAATATACAGCACAATTGTGTGGCCAAGTTTTCGAAAGTAAGCCTTCTCGGGCCTCTTGTCCCCATTCAGGTAGCCAGTCAGCAGCAAGAAAAGCGGAACACAGGACATGAAAAGATACCGCATGGCTACCATAACGTACATGCGTTTTCCAGCAACTAGCTCATCGTAGAACCCGTTTCGCAGCAGAAAGTGAGAGGAAAGAACAAAAAAAATCGCAACTACGCGAATCAGATCCAGATTTCGACTTCGCTCTGTCATTGCGTCTCTCCTTGATCCATATATGATGTTTCCCTGCTGGTTTTATTGTTCGTTCTATATTTCCCGTTTGCTGAACTGCAATGATTTTACTGCAGGGATTCCAACTATAGTCTGACGTTTTAAATTGTATCAGCCTGTAACCATGATGTCAAGCGACTCGCCATTGTGTCTCACCTCAAAATTATAGGAGTACAATACATATTGGACAAACGAAAAAGGAGAATGAAGGATGAAGCCTCAAGTGGTAAAATTAAGCTACCACACCAAATCCACCAAAGGAGGCTCATCCTTCATGGACAGTATAACACAGGATATGCGGTGGAGGCAATCCCTAATGAAGTGTGCCGAGAAATACGGCGTTGGCTACGCTGCCCGCAAGTACAACAAGAGTCGCTCCTACATCTACTTCTGGAAGAAACGCTGGGACGGAAGTGTGGCGCCCGTGGTCTGCCAATCCAGACGGCCCCACAGCCATCCCAATCAGCACACCGATGCGGAACTGATACTCATCCGAGATATGCGACGCCGGAACCCGGAGCTCGGCATGGTCGAACTGTGGCACAGGCTTCGGAAATGAGGCTATACCCGGCGCCCTGAGAGTTTGTTCCGGGTCATGAGAAAGATGGGTATGTTTCCGGTTCCCAAGCCGCAAAAGAAGTACAAGCCAAAGCCCTATGAGCAGATGACTTTCCCCGGTCAGCGTATCCAGGTAGATGTGAAAGTAGTCCCAAGGAAATGCATTGCCGACCCAGAGCTCCGTTTATTCCAGTACACCGCAATCGACGAGTTTACCCGTCTGCGCTTCCTGGCTGCCTCCCCCGAGCAATCCACCTATTCTTCTGCAGACTTCCTCAGAAAGCTGACAAGGTGGCATGGACGCAGAGGTATCCATGTGCAGTGCGTTCAAACGGACAATGGCTGAATAAGACATAAACTCATCAGACCCTACACTCCAAGACATAACGGCAAGGTAGAGCGCAGTCATAGGGAAGATCAGCGGCGCTTCTATGCTTCTCACAGCTTCTATTCCCTGAAGGACTTTGAACAACAGCTGGCTGTCCACAACCGCCGGTCCAATAACTTCCCTATGCAGCCATTGGCCTGGCTTTCTCCTTTAGAGCTCGCTGTCCAATATGTTTGACAAACCTACACTCGCCGTTGTGTCTCACCCCAAAATACAGGCGTGCTGCAAAACAACACTTTGCAGCACGCCTGTATCATTCAGATCTGGGAGGCTGCGCCAAAGGCGGCCCGCATGCACTTCTGCACGTTGCCGGGCTTGTCGCAGTCGCCGATGACCACGCTGTAGGGCACTGCGGCGGCAAGCTCCATGGCCTCGTCGGATTT
>CACYXZ010000056.1:4333-15404 GCA_902778525.1 Oscillospiraceae bacterium
CCGTCCGGGTCCAGATACCGGACGCCGTCGGGATCGATGGCGGTGCAGGTAACGCCGGCCTGATAGGCGAAGTTGGCCGTGTGCCGCCAGTAGTTGACCACCATGTTCCGGTAGTGGGCGTGGGGCGCGTCCAGGATCAGGTCATACTGCATCTCCAGCACCGTGACCAGATGCCCCAGCTCCGCCAGATACAGTCCCGTCTCCACGCCGATCTCGCCGCCGCCGATGATGGTGACGTTCCTGCCAAGCTGATCCTCGTGGCCGTAGATGTTGGCGGCGTAGCCTACGTTGGCTCCGTCCTTGCCGGGCAGAGGCAGAGAGGAGGGCTCCGCGCCCAAGGCCAGGCCCAGGACCTCGTACTCTCCCTCCGAGAGCAGCTCCGGAGTGGCTTTGGTGTTGAGGCGCACCTTCACGCCCTCCTTGTCCATCTGGGCGATCATGTACTCCATGAACTGCCGCAGGGGCCACTTGAAGGAGGGGTATTTGGCGTGCTTCAGCATGCCGCCCAGGGAGTCCGACTGCTCAAACAGGGTCACATCGTGGCCCCGCTGGGCGCAGATCCGGGCGAACTCCATGCCGGCGGGACCGCCGCCCACCACAGCCACCTTGCGCTTACCTCTGGGCGGATCGATCATCCGGTCGATCTTGTCCTCCAGACCCAGGATCGGGTTCACGGAGCAAACCGTCCGGAACAGGTCCGGCCCGTTGGGCACGTGGCACTTGTTGCAGCGGATGCAGGGGGTGATGTCCTCTTTTCTTCCCTCGTAGACCTTCCGGCCGTATTCGGGGTTGTTGATCCAGCTGCGGGCCATGTAGATGAGATCCGCGCCGCCGCTGTCGATGAGGCCGTTGGCGATGTCCGGATCCTGGAAGCCCGCAGAGGCGGCCACGGTCATCTGAATGCCCCGCGCCTTGATCTCCCGGCCCACGTAGCCCATGGAATCAATGTAGGGGGCGGGCTTTTCCTCGGTGGAGGTGAAGCCCAGGGGATGCTGGGGATCCATGTCTCCCGAGCGCAGATGGAAGATGTCGCAGACGCCCTCCATCAGCTTCGCCAGGTTTATGGTGTCCTCTTTGGTGTAGCCGCCGAACTCCTCCTCGTCCACGGAAAGGACGCACTCCAGGGGGAAGCCCCGGCCCACGGCCTTCCGCAGGGCGGTGAACATCTCCACCAGATACCGGGCCCGGTTCTCCAGGCACTGGTTTCCGTACTCGTCGGTGCGGTCGTTGGTGATGGGGGAGAGCAGCTTGGACATGGGGCTGTTGCGGTAGCAGCAGTAGATGGAGATCATGTCGAAGCCCAGGGACTTGAGGTCCTTGGCCTGCTGGCAGTAGTCCTCGATCATGGCGTTCAGATATTCCTTGGTGAGGGAAGAGACGCTCTGCTGGGGGCCGCCGTCGTTCTGGGCATGGAGGTCGTTGTCCAGGTCCACGCCGAAGTCCTTGTGCTGGGGGGTGGTGTCCTCCCCGGGCATGGGGGGCATATCGCCGCCGGGACCGCCGGGACCTCCCGGACCGCCGGGGCCATCTGGGCCGCCGGGACCTCCCGGACCGTCCGGTCCGGGACCGCCGGGGGCGCCCATGCCCATGCCGGGCATCATATCCATGTAGGCGGGACCCATGATGTAGCCGCAGGTCTTGGCGCCGTAGAAGTGGATGGCGTCCAGGAGCTTACATAGATAGTCCTGGGCGTTGGCGTCGGTCATGTCAAAGAGGTTGAAGTGGGCCGGGGTGTTGTCCAGCACCTTCTGTCCGGGCATGCCGGGCATGGATTTCTCAAACAGATGGTTGATGGTCACAAGGGACGCGCCGTTCCGGGCCCGGTTGGCGAAATGGGCGATGATCTTCTCCGTGGGGTTCTTTTCGGTGCCCTGGAGAAAGTGGGGGGTGGAGGCCGAGGAGACCATGCGGTTCTTCAGCACCATATCGCCGATCTTGATGGGGCTCAGGAGCGCTTTGTATTTCAGTTCCATGAGATCGTTCCTTTCCGATTTGTTTTGCATTCTACATTATAACACAGATCCTCTCAGGGATTTCTGTTCTGTTTATGAGGATTTGCAACAATATCCGTCCCGATCCAGGCCTGATACCGCGCTTCGATGCCGCAGTCCGGATTGGGATAGATCCGGCACAGCAGGGCCCGGAGCTGATAGGCGCCTCCCTCCGGATCGTGGGGCGGTGCCCCCACGGTGAGGATGTTGGCATTGCTCTCGTCCCAGCCGTACCCGGGGGCTCCGGCCTCCGGATACCACCATCCCATCTCACAGGACACCACGTCCTCGTCCAGATCGGGGAGGAATTTCGCCTTCTGGGTGATCCGGCCCCGAAGGGTCTCGATGAAGACCCAGTCCCCCTCCCGGATGCCGTATTTTTCCCCGGTGGCCGGGTGCATGGAAACAAGGGGGAAGGGGTGCAGTTTTCTGAGAGACCGGATCTGCCGGTTGTTGGAGATGAAGAAGGGCATGGTGCGGCTGCCGGTGGTGAGGATCAGGGGATATTCAGGCAGAAGATCCGGCCGGCTCACCGGGCTCTCCGGCACCTCCCGCCAGTCCGGCAGGGGGTCGGCTCCGGCCCGCTGAAGCCGGGGAGAAAACAGCTCGAATTTCCCGGTTTCCGTGGCAAATCCCCGGGTTTTATAGCCGAAATATTCCCGCTTTGGGGCGATCCATCCCAGCTTTTTGAACTGCCGGAAGTCGATGCCGGCGTATTCCGGCCGCCGGCGCCCCAGCTCCGCGAGGATATCGTTCAGGATCTCCTCCTGATTCTCGGCCCCGTAGTCGAGGCCCATCCGACGGGAGATCTCCATAAAGACCTCTTCATCAGATTTACACTCCCCCACCTGCACTGTCTTCTGCATACACAGGGCCGCCACGTCCCCGAATTCCGGCATGCAGAAGACGCTGTCCACCTCCGGCCACAGAGCCGCGGGCAGAACGATGTCCGCCAGCTCCGCCGTGGGGGTCATGAAGAAATCCATATACACGAAAAAGTCCAGACTGCAGAGGCTTTCGTAGCTGTGGCGGCTGTCCGGGGCGGAGATCAGGGTATTGTTGGCGGAGGAGATCAGCGCCCGGACCGGATAGGGCCTCCCGGTGCGCATGGCCTCCATGGTCAGCCATGGATGGGCGAACCGCTTGGGGGACAGCCTTCCGTCATTGATGGGGTAGTCCCCGTAGATGCCTTTTTCCGCCGTCTCCGGCTCCAGCCGGTCAAAGAGCAGATCCGCCGTGGGCGCGATCTCCATGCTCTCCACAAAGCCGCCGGGCACGTCGTAGTTTCCTGTCATGGCCGGGATCATAAAGATGGCCCGGCAGGTCTGGAAGGCGTTGGTGGACTGCTCGACGGCGCAGCCCCACTCCATGGCCAGAGGCTTGATGGAGGAGAGGAGCCGGGCCGCCTCGACGATCTGTTCCTCCGGCACCCGGGTGATCTCCGAGACCCGGCGTGCGGGCCACCGGGTGCAGCGTTCCCGCAGGGCTTCAAATCCGTAGGTGTAATGCTCCACAAACTCGTGGTCGTACCAGTCACGCTCGATGATCTGATGGAGGATCCCCAGGGCCAGGGCCCCGTCGGTGCCGGGCCGCAGCCGGAGCCACAGCTTCGCGCTTCCCGTCAGCTCGTTGGGCTTGGGGTCCACCACGATCAGGGGGATCTTTTCCCGGAGGGCGTCGCGCATGTGGAAGGACAGCTCCCCGTCGGCCCCGGAGATGGCGGGGTTTGCCCCCCAGACCAGAATGCCCCCGGGCCGCACATCCCCGTAGTAGTCCACCCCGGCAAAGTGTCCGGCGGTAAAGTCCCCCGCATTCTTCCGGGGGCCCAGACAGATCAGCGCTCCGGAGGAGGTGGCGTTTGGGGTATTGAGCACGTTTCCGAACCGCCAGAACTGGGGCAGATGGTGCCGTCCCGTGCCGGTGATGATGGCCACGCTTTCCGGGCCGGATTCCTCCCGGATCTCCATCAGCCGAGAGACGATGGCGTCGTAGGCCTCCTCCCAGGAGATGTCCTCCCATCTGCCGCTGCCTTTGGGGCCGATCCTGCGGCGGGGCCGCAGCAGCCGGTCCGGATGGTACATCTGTTCGATGATGCTCATGCCCTTGACGCAGCCCCGGCCCCGGTTCAGGGGTCCGTCGGGATCCGGCCGGGCCTTGACCACTTTCCCGTCCTCCACGGTGAGGATGTACATACACCCGCCGTGACAGCCCCGGCAGGCCGCTTTGAATTCCGCCATAGAAGCACCTCCTTGCTGTCCCTATTATAAAGAATCCCCCGGAAAACCACAAGAGGAAATCCCACGCCCGGGTGGGCGTGGGATTCGTTCGTTTCCTACACTTCGTATTCCTTGAATCTCCGGCTCTCCGCCACCGCCAGCTCGTCGCAGCGGTTGTTGTAGGGATTTTCCGCATGCCCCTTGACCCAGTGGAACGTCACCTGATGGACGTCCAGCAGAGTAAGAAGCTCCTCCCAGAGATCCGGATTCAGGGCTTTTTCCTTTTTGTTCCGCATCCAGCCATTATCCCGCCAGCGCGCCGCCCACCCTTCGGTAACGGCGTTGACGATATACTGGCTGTCGGTGTAGAGCTGCACGGTGCAGGGCCGGTTCAGGGCCTTCAGGGCGGTTATCACGCCCAACAGCTCCATGCGGTTATTGGTGGTCATCGGTTCCCCGCCGGAGAGCTCCTTTTTGTGCGCCCCGTACATGAGAATGGCGCCGTACCCGCCGGGACCGGGATTTCCGGAGCAGGCCCCGTCGGTATAGATCGTCACATCCATGGTTTATTCCTCAGCGGCAGCGTTCGCCGTCGTCTCCTCTTCGGCCTCCGGCTCCGTGGCCACCTTCTCAATGGAGATGACCCGGCTGTCTTCCTCCATCCGCATGAGGATGACGCCCTGGGTGCTGCGGCCGTAGACGTTGATGTCCCGAACCGGCAGACGGATGATGGTGCCGTCGTTGGAGATGATCATCACGTCTTCTTCCTCGGTGACCATGCGGATTCCTGCCACAAGACCGGTCTTGGCGGTGATATTGTAGTTCTTCATGCCCTTGCCGCCCCGGTGCTGGGGTTCGCCGCTCTCGCCCCGGATGTATTCGGACACGGCGGTGCGTTTGCCGTAGCCGTTCTCCGTGACGGTCAGCAGGCAGGCGTTCTCATCGGCGATCTCCGCGCCGACCACATAGTCGTCTGCCGCGAGCTTGATGCCCCGGACGCCGGTGGCGTCCCGGCCCATGGGCCGCACGTCAGTCTCCCGGAAGCAGATGGCCAGACCCTTGCGGGTGCCGATGATGACGTTTCTGGTCCCGTCGGTGATGGACACCGAGATCAGCTCGTCGCCCTCCTCCAGACTCAGAGCCCGGATGCCCGCCTTTCTGGCGGTGTGGATCTCCGGCAGCCGCAGCCGCTTGACCGTGCCGTTCCGGGTGACCATCAGCAGGAACTTGTCCTCCTCGAACTCCCGGGTCAGGATCATGGCCGTGACCTGCTCGTCCGCCTCCAGCGGCAGGATATTGACGATGTTGGTGCCGCGGGCCGTGCGGCTGGCTTCGGGGATCATATATCCCTTCTTCCGGTGGACCTTGCCCCGGTTGGTGAAGAACAGCACGTAGTCATGGGTGGAGGCGATGAAGAGGTTCTTCACGAAGTCCTCCTCCTTGAGGCTCTGGGCGTTGATGCCCCGGCCGCCCCGGTGCTGCGCTCGGTAAGTGTCCACGGGCATGCGCTTGATATAGCCCGCCTCGCTCATGGTGTAGCAGCAGTCCTCTTCCTCGATCAGATCCTCGATGTCCAGATCGTCCTCGACCTCCTGGATCTCGGTCTTCCGGTCGTCGCCGAATTTGTCCGAAATGGCCTGCAGCTCCTCCTTGAGGATGCTCTTTACAAGGCCCTCGTCCGACAGGATCCGGTTGTAGTAGGCGATCTTTTCCTCCAGCTCCTTGTATTCATTCTCCAGCTTCTCCCGGTTCAGACCCTGCAGGGCGATCAGCCGCATGTCGCAGATGGCCTGGGCCTGGACCTCGTCGAGACCGAAGCGCTCCATGAGCCGCTCCCGGGCGTTGTCATAGCTGGTGCGGATGATGCGGATGACCTCGTCGATATTGTCCTGGGCAATGAGCAGTCCCTCCAGCAGATGGGCCCGCTCCTGTGCCTTTTTGAGATCGAACTTCGTCCGGCGGACGATGATCTCCTCCTGGAACCGGAGGTACTCGTCGATGATGTGCCGCAGGGACAGGATCCGGGGCTGCTTCTGGTCGTCCACCAGAGCCAGCATATTCACCGCGAAGGTGCTCTGCAGCGCCGTCTGGGCGAACAGCCGGTTCATGACCACCTGGGGATTGGCGTCGCGCTTAAGTTCAATGACCATGCGCATGCCGTTCCGGTCTGTCTCGTCCCGGAGGTCGGAAATGCCCTCCAGACGCTTGTCCTTCACCTGCTCGGCGATGTTCCGGATGAGCTGGCGCTTGTTGACCTGATAGGGCAGCTCCGTGATGATGATCCGGGTCCGGTCCTTGCCGAAGGTCTCAAACTCATGCCGTGCCCGGACCACGATCCGGCCCCGGCCGGTGGCGTAGGCCGCCCGGATGCCGCTGCGGCCCATGATGATGCCCCTGGTGGGGAAATCCGGGCCCTTCACATGCTCCATCAGATCATTGAGATCCGCCTCCGGATTGTCCAGCACCTCCATACAGGCGCCGATGACCTCCCGGAGATTGTGGGGCGGGATATTGGTGGTCATGCCCACGGCGATACCGGAGGAGCCGTTGACCAGCAGATTGGGGAACCGGGAAGGCAGCACTCTCGGCTCCTTCCGGCTCTCGTCGAAGTTGGGGTCCCAGTTGACGGTGTCCTTGTCGATGTCCCGGAGCATTTCGTTGGACATTTTGGAGAGACGGGCCTCGGTATAACGGTAGGCCGCAGGGGGATCGCCGTCCACGGAGCCGAAGTTGCCGTGGCCCTCCACCAGCGGATAGCGCATGGAGAAGTCCTGGGCCAGCCGCACCAGGGCGTCATAGGCCGCCGTATCGCCGTGGGGGTGATACTTACCCAGCACATCGCCCACGCAGGTGGCGGACTTTTTAAAGGGCTTGTCCGACGTCAGGTTGTCCTCATACATGGTGTAGAGGATCCGGCGGTGGACCGGCTTCAGGCCGTCCCGCACGTCCGGCAGGGCCCGGCCCACGATGACGCTCATGGCGTACTCGATATAGCTGGTCTGCATCTCCTTGACCAGCTCGGATTCCGTGATGACCTGATTTGGGAAGGCGATGTCTTCCGGCTTGTAGTCGCGATTATGTGCCATATTCCATCTCCTCCTTCTTAAATGTCAATGTTGACGGCGTACTGGGCGTTGCGCTCGATCCACTGTTTTCTCGGCTCCACCTGCTCGCCCATGAGGACGGTGAAGACCTGGTCGGCCAGGACCGCGTCCTCCAGGGTGATCCGCCGGAGGGTCCGGGTCTCGGGGTCCATGGTGGTCTCCCACAGCTCGTGGGGGTCCATCTCGCCCAGACCCTTGAAGCGGCTGATCTCCACCTTGGCGTTGGGATTGTCTGCCCGCATCTCCGCGGAGATCCGGTCCCGCTCCTCGTCGGAGTAGGCGACCCGCTGCTGCTTGCCCCGGATCAGCTTGTAAAGAGGCGGCACGGCGGAGTAGACGTAGCCGTTTTCAATGAGGGGCCGCATATAGCGGAAGAAGAACGTCAGAAGCAGCGTCCGGATATGGGCGCCGTCCACGTCCGCATCGGCCATGATGACGATCTTGTGGTAGCGGAGCTTTTCGATGTTGAACTCCGCGCCGATGCCGGCGCCCAGCGCCACGATCATGGGATAGAGCTTGTCGTTTCCATAGATCTTGTCCGCCCGGGCCTTCTCCACGTTGAGCATTTTTCCCCACATGGAGAGGATCGCCTGGAACCGGGAATCCCGGCCCTGGATGGCGGAGCCTGCGGCGGAATCACCCTCCACGATGTAGATCTCGCAGAGAGAGGGGTCCCGCTCGTTGCAGTCCTGGAGCTTGTCGGGCATCTGACCGGACTCCAGCCCGGTCTTCCGCCGGACGGACTCTCTGGCCTTTCTGGCCGCCTCTCTGGCCCGGGAGGCCATCAGCGCCTTTTCGATGATGGCCTTGCCCACGGCAGGGTTCTCCTCCAGGAAGGTTGCAAGGCCCTCCCGGACCACCCCGTCCACCAGGGAGCGCATGTCGGAGTTACCCAGCTTGGTCTTGGTCTGGCCCTCGAACTGGGGCTCCTCCAGCTTGACGGAGATCACCACCGTCAGACCCTCCCGGCTGTCCTCGCCGGAGATGGTCTCGTCGTCCTTCAGGAGCTTTTTGCTGTGGCCGTAGCTGTTGAGGACGGAGGTCAGGGCCGTCTTGAAGCCCGTCTCGTGCATGCCGCCCTCGGTGGTGTGGATGTCGTTGGCGAAGGACACCAGGATCTCGTTGTAGCTGTCGCTGTACTGCAGCGCCACCTCCGCCTGGGCCCCCTCCTTTTTGCCGGAGAGGTAGATCACATCCTGATGAAGCGGCGTTTTGGTGCGGTTGATATACTCCACGAAGGAGCGGATGCCGCCCTCATAGCACATGTCCGCGTGAGGATTTTCCTCCCCCTCGGGCTTGATGCGCTCGTCGGAGAGCTCGATCCGGACGCCGGCGTTCAGGAACGCCTGCTCCCGTAGCCGCTTTTCCAGCACCGCGTAGTCATAGATCAGCGTCTCAAAGATCTGTCCGTCAGGCTTGAAGACGATCTCGGAGCCGTGGTCGTCCGTATCACCCACAACGGTCATCTCCTCCGTCACATGGCCCCGGGAGAACTTCATCTCATAGATCTTTCCCTCCCGGTGGACGCGGACCTCCAGCCATTCGGACAGAGCGTTGACCACTGATGCGCCCACGCCGTGCAGTCCGCCGGAAACCTTGTATCCGCCGCCGCCGAACTTGCCGCCGGCGTGAAGCACGGTGAACACCACCTCCAGCGCCGGCTTTCCGGTCTGGGGCTGGATACCGGTGGGGATGCCGCGGCCGTTGTCCCGGACGGAGATGATGTCTCCTTCCAGGATCTTCACCTGGATGTGGTCGCAGAAGCCGGCCATGGCCTCGTCGATGGCGTTGTCCACGATCTCATACACCAGATGGTGCAGACCCGCGGAGCTCTGGGAACCAATATACATACCTGGGCGTTTCCGGACCGCTTCCAGTCCCTCCAGCACCTGAATTTGTTCGGCACCGTATGTCTTGATCTCTTCTTCTGACATACATTGACCTCCTTTTCTATCTTACAGGGGTGCGCATCACCCGTTCGGAATAAAATCCGGATGCGCAATGCGCGCCCCTGCAGAACGGTTTTTATTTTGTTCGTTTTTCGATGGTGGCGGCGGAGAGCTGGGTGAAATATACCCGCTCCATGCCGTATTCCTCCGTCAGGAGAAAGGATTTCGGCACGTCCTCCGTAACATTGATCAGCCCGCCTTCTTCCTCGGCGGACTTGAGAAATTCCATGGTCTTTTTGGACAGGGACGCCCCGTCCAGATCAAAGATCCCGATGAGGCTGCGGTCCCGGACGGCCATATCGCCGCCGATGTTGATATACATGGGATCAGTCCCTCCCGTCCGCCGTCAGCGCGCCGTTTTTCACATGGAACACTCTTCCGGCGGTGGTGATCTTTTCCGTCTCGCAGCAGGTGATGAACACCTGTCCCGAGCGGATCTCGTTGAGGATGAAATCCTGCCGGCCCCGGTCCAGCTCGCTGAGCACGTCGTCCAGCAGCAGCACCGGCTCCTCTCCCGTGTCGTCCCGGGCGATCTCCCGCTCGGATAGCTTCAGCGCGATGGCCGCGGTGCGGGTCTGTCCCTGGGATCCGAAGCTCTTGAGGCTCCGGCCGTCCAGAAACACCTCAAAATCGTCCTTGTGGGGACCGGTCAGGCACCGGCCGCTCTCCAGCTCCGCCCGGTAATGGGCCTCCTGATGGGCCATGATCTTTTCATAGAGCGTCTGCCGGGAGGCAAAGGGATCGTCTATGGTGGACACGGTCTGATAGGAGATGGAAAGATCCTCGTTTCCGCCGGAGCAGATTCCGTGATATTTCTTTGCCAGAAGACCCAGTTTTTTGCAGTATTCCGCCCGGTAGCTGACGATCACCGCGCCGGTGACGGCCATCTGCCGGTTGAAATCCGGCAGCGTCTCCAGAAGACCCGGCTTCATAAAATGATCCCGCAGGATCCTGCTCTTGCTCTCATAGAGCTTCTGATAGTCGCTGACGGCCTTTTTATATTTGGGCCGCAGCTGGGAGATAGCGCTGTCGAGAAACCGTCTGCGCACGGAGGCCCCCGCCCTGAGGATCTGCAGGTCCTCGGGGCAGAACAGCACCGTGGTCAGACTGTCCTCCGCTTCGGCGGCGTTTTTCTGCTTTACGCCGTTGAGAAGGATCTGCCGCCGCCGGGGTCCCCGGTACAGCACGTATACCAGATCCACGTCCCGCCGGGCGTTCCGGATCTCCGCCTCCATTCTGGCGTAGTCCTGATTCCACCGGATCAGCTCATCCTCCCGCCGGGTCCGGTAGGAGCTTCCCTGACTTAGATACACCAGGGATTCCAGCAGATTGGTCTTTCCCTGGGCATTGTCTCCCACAATCAGATTGACGCCGGGATCAAAGGTCATGTCCAGCGTCTCATAGCTGCGGAAATTCTGGAGCTGCAGACGTGAAACTCTCACTTGGTCACATTCCAGACGCTGCCGTCCAGCTCCACCTTCATGCCGGGGATCAGCTTTTTCCCCCGCATGGTGCAGACCGCGCCGTCCACCAGAACATCCCCGTTCTGGATGCGGTTTTTCGCCTCTCCGCCGGTCTCCACCGCGCCGGAGAATTTCAGGAATGCCTCCAGCTTGATGAATTCCGTGGAAATCGGAATGTCCTGTTCCGCAGGAGCGGTTGTCTTTTTGATTCTCATGTTGTTCTCCTTTATCAAATCGGAGTTTGTAGAGGCCTTTCCGGGATGCCTCCGGCGGCCCTGTTTCTTGTTCCGGCAAGAAACAGGGGAAAGAACCGGGCAAAGGGGGTTCCCCCTTTGCGATTCTCCCACG
>CACYXZ010000057.1 GCA_902778525.1 Oscillospiraceae bacterium
AATCCGCGAAACAGTTTTCCAAGCGGTGCCATGCCTCATTCCCTCGGAATTTCAAGCCGAGCCATGATCTCTTCCTCCCGGCGCCGCATCTGCCGCTTCATCGGTCCCTCGTCCACATGATCATATCCGAGGAGATGCAGGACGGAATGCACAGTCAGATACCCCAGCTCCCGCAGCTCGCTGTGGCCGAACTCCTGCGCCTGGGCCCGGACCTTCTCCATGGAGATTGCCATGTCCCCAAGGGGGACCGTATCCTCCCCGGGATCCAGAAGCTCCTCCGGATCTTCCGGGAATGCGCCCGGTTCCAGTTCAAACATCGGGAACGACAGAACGTCAGTCTCCCGATCGATATTCCTGTAATTGCGGTTGATCTCCCTGATTCCCGCGTTATCCGTGAGCAGCACGCTGATCTCACAGGGAACCTGGATGTTTTCCGCAGCCAGCGCTCCGGCAATGCATTTTTTGATATGGGCTGTGATTGCCGGAGTATTCAAATGCGGGATCTCCGCATGTACTGTAATCTGGTGCTTCATTTCCGCACTGTCCTTTTGTAAGTTTTTCCGGTTTGAATCTTCTGTCGTTTTGCCTCCGCTTTTTCGTAGGCATTGATGATCCGCTGAACCAGCACATGCCGCACCACGTCCTGAGAGGTCAGCTTGCAGATCGCGATGTCCTCAACTCCCTCCAGGACCCGGACCGCGTCCTTCAGTCCGCTGGTCTTATCCGCCGGCAGATCGATCTGCGTCACGTCTCCGGTGATCACGATCTTGGATCCGAATCCCAACCGGGTCAGGAACATTTTCATCTGTTCTCTGGTTGTGTTCTGTGCTTCATCCAGAATAATAAAGCTGTCGTCCAGCGTCCTGCCCCGCATATATGCCAGCGGAGCAACCTCAATATTTCCTTTTTCCAGATATTTATTGTAGCTTTCCGTCCCGAGCATTTCAAACAGCGCATCATACAGCGGCCGCAGGTACGGATCCACCTTGTTCTGCATATCGCCCGGGAGGAAGCCCAGCCGCTCTCCCGCTTCCACCGCCGGGCGGGTCAGAATGATGCGGTTGACCTGCCGCTCCCGAAACGCGGCAACGGCCGCCGCCACAGCCAGATAGGTTTTTCCTGTTCCAGCAGGACCTACGCCGATCGTGATCGTATGGCTGGAAATCGCCTTCATATACTGCTGCTGACCGATGGTCTTGGCCTTGATGGGCTTTCCCTTCGCGGTAATGCAGATCACATCTTTTGTCAGCGCGGAAATCTTGTCCGCCTGTCCGGAACGGATCAGGCCGATCACGTAGCGGACGTTCTGCTCTTCCACCGGTTCTCCCTTTGCGGCAAGCTGAAGAAGGCCCTGTATCGTCTGTTCCGCATAAGCGGCGTTCTCTTCCTCCCCGGTGATTTTCAATTCCGTATCCCGGTTGATGATGGAAACGCCGAATTCCTGCTCAATGATCCGGACATTCTCATCCATAGAACCGAATACGTTTATGATTTGCTCCATACGGTCTGCATTGACTGTAATTTCCGCCATAGATCAAAACCTCAATCCTGAATATCTTTCGCAACACCGATCTCCTCCCGGCATTCCACCGTACCGGTGAGTTTTGTCCCATCCTGAACCGGATGCACTTCCAGCCGGTTGGAGAGGATCATCCCCGCATGCATCCGGTGCCGGATCTGAAGCAGGACTGCGTCCGTCAGCAGCTGTTCTTCACTGCAGCAGTCCGGATCCGGTTCCGAAACATACTCCCGGAAAAGCACCCTGCTGAACCGAACCGGGAGGACATAGTTGCCCGGAAGCGTCAAATCGGCGTTGTTTATTATTTTATCATACTCCCGATAGGAAATTCCACTGGTTTTGTAGAAATTTATCGTCTTTTTCCCGACGGTCAAGCTCCAGCCTCGTTTTTCGTTTCCGGTGTACTTCTTTTTTTCGGCGTTCGCCGGAAGTATCGCCGTCACGGGATTCCATGTTCTCGCCTGAACCTCACCCGACGCCCTTGTCAAAAGCGTTGTCCGCTCAAGATCTGAGATTCCCGATATCAGCAGGTCTCCAGCCCTTACAATCTTGCCGGGTTCCACCTCTGCCGTTCCGTTTGTCACAGATATGCGTTCAATCATCCCAGGTTTTCCTGCAAGAATGTTCGCAGGCGCCGCATCTCGGCTCAAGACCGGCTTTACCGCTCTTTCCCGAACGAAAACATCTGCAACGCCGCCTTCGGTATTGATTGTGATCCATCCAAGCTCCGGCATTTCCGTCAGCAGATCATTCCGTATCTGTTCCAGATCAAGCGCCCGTTCTGGCGCCCAGAAACCGACTCCGTGCATCTCAAGTGCCTGATAGATTTTTTCCTCCGGGACAACCTGGTTTCCGTGAACGAAGATGAACCAAACGCGATGCTGCATCAGCCCGACCAGCATCAGGATCAAACACAGGACAGAAATCAAAACTGCCCGCTGCTTTATTGTGCGGACAAACGGAAGAATTCCCTTTCGCTCCAGGACACGGATCGATCCGGCATTCTGTTTCATCAGTTTTTCCAGTTTTGGAAAATCCCTTCCGCTTAAAGATAGGCGCACCGTCTGACCATCACACTGTTTGACGATCCGAAACAGTACGCCCCGCGCTGTCAGGGCGGAATACAGGTCCTCCGGAAAGGCACAGATCACCTCGGCAATGATTATTCCGCCAGGTATTTGGAAGTCTTTCATCGTACAAAAATAATCTGGGACAGTTCGCCGTGAATCATCAGTTCGGATTTTGTCATAGCGGTAATTCTCAGATCGGCTCCCCGGACCGTCACAGCAAAATCAGGCATGTCCACCACGGTCTCTTCCATTCCATAGGCACGGATCCCCTTGTGCCCGGACAGAAGAACCTGCGTTCGCCCGCTGATCTCTATCGCAGAGGCTCCGAGCACCTCCGCAGGCAGCGTCAGTTTTTGCGCTGTCTGATATATGAGCGCTTTTGGATTGCTTTTCATCATACCACCTCACAACATCTTATGAGGGACAGGCAAGCACAAGCACCGAACCGCATATCATTTCTCAAGGAGGGATTGCATGAGCAGAATCTTATCCCGGCGCGGGTTTCAGGATATGGTATTTGGAATCGTGATCCTTTTGATGCTTTCGGCCCTTGTCATGCATACGGAGCAATCCGTTTCCGCGGCCAGGGAGGGCGTCTCCCTTTGCATCAACGTGATACTCCCCTCTCTGTTTCCCTTTTTTGTGGTCTCTACCCTTGCGGTGGAACTGGGTCTCATCGAACGCGCCGGAAAGCTGATCGAACGGTTTATGTATCCACTGTTTCACGTCAACGGATCCTGCGCCGGAGCTTTTCTGCTGGGAATCATCGGAGGATATCCCGTTGGGGCCCGCACGGCGATATCCCTGTACCGGAAGGGCCAATGCTCCAGAGACGAGGCGGAACGGATGCTCAGCTTCTGCAACAATTCAGGCCCTGCGTTTATCCTGGGCGTAGTCGGCGCCGGCATCTTTGCCAGCAGCTGGGCGGGACTATGGCTGTATGCAGCGCATATCATAGCATCCGTCATGGTCGGTCTGCTCTTCCGGAGCTACCATTTTCATGGAAAAACAGCACGCCAATCGGCACCGGTTCTCACGGCAGGCCCGGATTTCCCTTCCGCCTTTATTGATTCTGTCAAGAGTTCTTTCTCATCCACGTTAAACATCTGCGGCTTTGTGATTATTTTTACCGTGCTGATCCGAATGCTCTACCTTACCGGAACCATCCGGTGGATCGCTTCCTTTGTGTCCGTTTTACCGCCCCGTTTTGGATTCAGCCGGGAGCTGATCGAAAGCCTCATCGCCGGATTGATCGAAATGACTTCCGGCGTATGGAGTCTGCGCGATGTGGCGGCATCCATGAGCGATAAGATGTGCATGGCGGCGTTTATACTGGGATGGGCAGGAATTTCCGTACATTGTCAGGTTTTGTCCTTCATCGGCGGGACCGGTTTGAACACACGAACATATTTCTACGGGAAGCTGCTCCACGGATTTCTTTCTTCCGTTCTGATCTTTCTCTTTTCCCGCCTATTCTCCTGGAACACGCCGGTCTCTGCGTATCTGGCAAGCCAGGTTCGTTCCATCGCACATCTGACTTTCCCGCAGGCCTTCCTCACCGCGGCTGGTGCCTCGCTCTGTCTGTTTTTCTTTCTGCTGCTTGCCGCAAAGAATCGGAAAAAGAACTATAGCATTTCAGGAAAAACCAATGTATAATGAGTTCAGAAGTGGAGGGATCATCATGCTGTTCCGAAAGGATATCGTTCCGTACTGCGGGTACTGCAAGCACGCCATGTCCGCAGAAGAGGGATTTGTCATATGCAAAAAGAAAGGGATCATGGCGGAATCCCAGAAATGCAGGAGATTTCGCTACAATCCGCTCCGCAGAGTACCGCCGAAACCGGCTCTGCAGGATTTCACCAAATATGACGATAGAGATTATTCTCTGTAATACAGAAAAAATGTGGGGCGCTTTGCGCCCCACATTCTTGTTTTACAGTCTTTCTTCGCGCTTTTTCTCAATCAGGCCGATCAGATAGATGATCAGGCAAACCACAGCCAGAACTGCATAGATGATCAGAGAAAGGCTGATTCCCTCCAGGAACTTCAGTCCAACCAGCATTGCAAAGACAATCGCAAGGATCAATAAGATGACCATAAATTCACATCCCTTTCCAGTGGTAATCGCTTCCAAGCAGATTCTAAATGATATTATAGCATGGGATTTTTAAAAAGGGAACTAATATTTTGTGTTGAAATGTATAAAAATCACACCTTCAACACAACATATTCACCAAAATCAAATGGCATCCAGGGCCTGCGCAATATCTGCGATCAGATCTTCCTTGTTCTCCAGTCCGCAGGACATCCGGATCAGCTCCGCCGGAACGCCTGCCGCAATCAGCTGTTCGTCCGTCATCTGACGATGGGTGCTTGTGGCGGGATTGAGGCAGCACGTTCTTGCGTCCGCCACATGGGTTTCGATCGCAGCGAGCTTCAGATGCTTCATAAACGTCTCCGCGGCTTTTCTTCCGCCCTTTACGCCAAAGGATACGACGCCGCAGGATCCGTTGGGCAGATATTTCTCCGCAAGAGCGTGGTACTTATCTCCGGGCAGTCCGCAGTAATTCACGTACGCAACCTTCGGATGACTCTGAAGGAATTCTGCCACCGCCTGCCCGTTTTCACAATGCCGGGGCATCCGGACGTGGAGACTCTCCAGACCAAGATTCAGGATAAAGGCGCTCTGGGGGGACTGGGTACATCCGAAGTCACGCATGAGCTGCGCGGTGCACTTTGTGATGAACGCTCCGCCGATTCCGAATTTCTCCGCATAGGTGATGCCGTGATAGCTCTCGTCGGGGGTCGTAAGTCCCGGGAACTTGTCCGCATGGGCCATCCAGTCGAATTTTCCGGAATCGACGATTGCGCCGCCGACGCAGGCGCCGTGGCCGTCCATGTATTTCGTGGTGGAATGGGTCACAATGTCAGCGCCCCATTCGATCGGACGGCAGTTGACAGGTGTTGCAAACGTATTGTCAATAATCAGCGGAACGCCATGGGCGTGGGCAGCCTTTGCAAACCGCTCGATATCCAGCACCGTAAGCGCGGGGTTTGCAATGGTCTCGCCGAAAACCAGCTTGGTGTTGGGCCGGAACGCGGCTTCCAGTTCTTCGTCCGTGCAGTCCGGGTCCACAAATGTGGTCTCAATCCCCATTTTCGCCAGCGTGACGCTGATGAGGTTGAAGGTTCCGCCATAGATGGAAGTGGACGAAACAATATGATCTCCGCAGGAGGCAATATTGAAAATCGCAAAGAAATTAGCCGCCTGACCGGAGGATGTCAGCATGCCCGCTGAACCGCCCTCCATTTCGGCAATCTTCGCGGCAACATGGTCGCAGGTCGGGTTCTGAAGTCTGGAATAGAAGTAACCGGACGCCTCCAGGTCAAAGAGCTTTCCCATCTCTTCGCTGGTGGCGTATTTGAACGTCGTGCTTTGAATAATGGGGATCTGTCTCGGCTCTCCGTTTCCGGGCGTGTACCCTCCCTGGACGCATTTTGTCTCAATCTGATAGTCTGCCATAGTTTTCTCCTTTCACACGAGGACGAAAGGTCCGATCGTGATTGATTTATCTTATTTATTCCGGAGTTCTGATCCGGTCCCGATACAGCGGCTCTGAGATGTCAACATAGGATAAGCCGGTGCTTTCACCGCCGATGGTGAGCACGACCGATGAGATGCCGTCGAGCTGCGTAAGCAGGCTGACCAAAGACCAAACCGCCTCTTTTTCCGCCTGCTCTGTGTCTTCTGCAGGAATGAACCGTTCCGAAAGGTCCAGATAACATACGCCGCCGGAGACGCTGATGCTGATAAGATCAGTGCCAAACGGGATTGGGTTGTAAAATCCGGCAGGCGGTTCGAAGCTCAGCGCCCTTCGCACGACGGCCTCCGCCAGCGGTTCCGAAATCGTCTGTTTCACGCGGCAGGGCATGGAAAACGCAGTACGCTCCGCTTCTGTGCGGACATAGATATTGACATCCACCTCTCCGCTTGCCGTTCGAAGCGGACCGATGCACTCTGTATACCGTGAGATCGGACTTTCCATCGGAAGCGGTCCGTATTGCGGGACGGGCTCGCCTTCCACAAGGAACTGAACGGAACCGATGTCGTCCAGGCCTGTCAACGTGTTGACGATTGCATAGACAGTCAAAAACGAACGATATGCTGTACCGTCCATTCCATCGAGAAACCCCGCAGAAAGATTTACCGTGCAGAGTCCGTCGATCACGGAAATCCCGAGAAGTTCCGTTCCTTCAGAGAAAACTTTTTCGAGCTGGTTGTTCTCCGGGCCTTCGATCAGCTTGCGCAGAACAAAGGCTGCTTCCGTATCGTTGTTGCTCAACGTTGCGTCCCGGGTCTCCGGGATCAGATACCGCCAATCCTTATCCGGGAAATAAACGGTGAAGGATTCGTTCGTTTCATTCTCCGCCATATTGGACAGGACGTACCGGGCCGGATCGATTTCAAAACGAATGCTGTCCGTTTCATCTTTGAGTATCACGGAATCTCTCCCGGTATACTCACACACTGTCTTTGCCATACAGCATCCGGCAATCGACAATTCAATCCCGACCAGGGTAAAGAATTCTCCGGAAAGCGTAATCACAGGCGTGGAGTTGGCGTACTGGATGTCAATCACGCCGGTCCCCGCGGGAAACGGAGAAATCAAAGCATCCGAAGAAGGGCCGCGAAGGTATTCGTCCAAAAAATCCCACAGCGAAAGGACTTCAACCCGACGCTGTTCTGCTCCGACGACCGAATCAATTTCTTTGAGCTGCTCCACGTCTCTATACTCATAATACATGGAGACAGAGGTCCCTTGTTCCCGGATTCCCTCCGCCATGCTGCAGCCGGAAAAGAGAATCGCCGCTGCGATGATCAGCGCCTGCACGCGAATCACTGCTTTCAAGGCTCCCCCTCCCATCTATACAGTGGGAAACGGACCGTGAAGCGTGCGCCTCCCTGCGCGCGGTTGGACGCTTCGACAGTTCCCCCGTATTTTTCCACAGTCTCCCGAACGATCGCAAGGCCGAGTCCTGTGCCGCCGGCCTCCCGGGAGCGCGCCTTATCCACACGGTAAAACCGTTCAAAGATCCGGTCCAGCTCCTCTTCCGGGATGCCGATTCCGTTATCCTCCACGATCAGGATCGCAGATTCTCCCTGTGCAAAGGCGATCAGCCGGACCTGACCGTTCTGCTGCGTATATTTCAGCCCGTTTTCTGCCAGATTCAGAACCACCTGGAACACCTCGTCCTCTCTGGCAATCACACAGCAATTCTGTTCGGAACTCTGCTCAATGACAGCACCAAGCTCCGTAGCAAGCGGCGTGAGCATACGGACTGCTTTCCTGCAGCACTCTCCCAGATTGACGGTCTCCGTTTCCTGAACCACATACTGTTTGCTGTCAAGAGCGGTCAGGTTCAGCAGTTTGGACGTCATCCTGGTCAGCCGGTCAGACTCGCTGGAGATATCCTGCACGAATTCCCGGATCGTTTCCTGATCGAGATCGTTCTGGATAATGGAGTCCGACAGCAGACGGATGGCTGCCAGCGGCGTCCGAAGCTCATGGGAGGCATCGGATACAAACTGCCGGCGGCTCTCCTCGGTCTTCTGGAGACGGTCGGTCAAAGCGTTGAACTCTCCGGCAAGAACTGCATATTCATTGTGGCCGCGGCTTTCCAGCCGGTGGCTGTAGTTTCCCTCCCGGACCAGCCGGATCGACTCCAGCATCCTATTGTTGTTCCGGATGATTACGAATCCGGCACCGAGAAACACCAGCAGGCTCACCAGCACGGCAACAATCGCCATGCGGAACGCGTTCTGCTGGATCTGGTTAAGAATCTCCGCCTGTTCCTGATCCTCGTCTGCCACGTAAACGCAGCCTGTAATGACGTTTCCCACCATAATCGGGATCGCGCCGTAGCTCAAAAAAGCATTTCCATTATAAATGCATCGGAACGCATCGTTTCCTTTAAGCGCGGAGACGATCTCCGGAAACAGGGCATAGGTTTCCGCAGCGGGCGAATTGCCGCCGGAATTGAACAGCACGATGCCCTCTGCGTCTGTGATAACAATCTGTCCCACGTCGCTGGAACCGAGCACGGAGACAACTTCCTGCGCACCTTCCCCCGAAAGCACAAGGTTGTTGTTCAGGGAGGACGCGATCGTTTCCGCCTTGCTCAGCAGCATGGAATGCTTATAGGCAAAGATCATGTCCCGGGTCGTTCTGACCGGCGATGCCGTCTGCATGATCAGCATCACAACGGTGAAAAGGAGAATAACCAGGACGATCTTCAAAAGCAGGCTGTTCCAGAATTGACGCAGGAACTCCTTAACCCTTGAAATAATAGCCAACGCCCCATTTCGTCATAATGTACTCCGGCTGAGCGGGAACCCGCTCCAGCTTTTCCCGAAGCCGTCGTACATGTACATCCACAGAACGGATCTCCCCCTGATACTCATATCCCCAGATCAGGTTCAAAAGATTTTCACGGGAATACACATGACCAGGATTCCGCATCAGCAGTTCCATCAGGTCGAATTCCCGGGCCGTCAGTTCCACGGGAACCCCGTTTTTATAGGCATTGCGCTCGTCGGAATCCAGGGTAATGTCACCGCAGCTGATCCGGTTGCTCTGCTCCTTTGGCTCTGCAGGCGCGCTGCGCCGAAGCAGGGCGCGGATTCTTGCTTTCAGTTCCAGGATATTGAATGGTTTTGTCAGATAGTCATCGGTACCGTGTTCAAAGCCGATGAGCTTGTCCATGTCCTCTCCCTTTGCGGTCAGCATAATGATCGGGACATTGGAAAACTCGCGGATCTGCATGCAGGCGTCGAGTCCGCTGAGCTTCGGCATCATAATATCCAGAATGATCAGGTCATAGTTTCCCGTCTTTGCCAGTTCCACCGCTTCCTCGCCGTCATAGGCTGCGGAAACCTCATACCCGTCGTTTTCCAGATTGAATTTGATCCCTTTTACAAGCAGTTTTTCATCATCCACCACCAGGATTTTCATCTCTCCACCTCCACTTTCAGCAAATCTGCGATCTTGGCATAGGTCTTTTCACCAATCCCGCTGACATACATGATCTCTTCCACACTTTGAAATCCTCCATAGCGCTCTCTGTATTCAATGATGCGCTCCGCCAGAACAGGACCGATCCCCGGCAGCGTCTCCAGGTCCTCCAAGGACGCAGTATTCAGGTCAAGGGCATCGCCGGATGCGGCACGGATCGGATTCTGTTCCCGTGAGGATTCCGGCGTCATCAGGTTTTCTTCCAGAGGAATAACGCTCGATGGCGCATCGGGCAGGACGTTCCGGACCGTTTCATCTTCACCGCGTGATTCCGAGAGCGCCGGCATTCGTTCGGTCTCAATCTCAATTGTGTCCCTGATGACCGTTCCGCGCACATAATAGCCGGACATAAAGGCCAATGCCGCAACTGTCAGAAGCAATATGATTCGTTCAAACAGATTGATTTTCATGAGGAATCACCTTTCCAACAGGCGAAAAGTGTGGTATGATTATCTTATTGTAGCATATCTTTTTTCTTTTTTAAATGGATAAATACTTAAATATTATGATATATTTGGGATTTCGTTCAAACCGTCAACAACGGGAGGGTGTTGTCCAATGATATACACAAACTGGGCAGACTTAAAAAATGACTGTATGGCCTGTACCCGCTGCCTGCTCTATGAAACAAGGCATCACGTCGTCTTCGGCGTCGGTCCGGAGCAGGCTGAAGTAATGTTTATCGGAGAAGGACCCGGGGAACAGGAGGATCTCAAAGGCGAACCCTTTGTGGGCCGTGCCGGGCAGTTCCTCGATGAGATGCTTTACATTATCGGCCTGAGCCGCAAAAACTGTTATATCGCCAATATCGTCAAGTGCAGGCCGCCGGGAAACCGCGACCCGCTGAATGTGGAGCGGGACGCCTGCTCCGACTGGCTGCGGTCCCAGATCCGTCTGATCAAGCCCAAGCTGATCGTGTGTCTGGGGCGCATCGCAGCCATGGAATTCATCGATCCGGAATTCCGGATCTCCCGGCAGCATGGATCCTGGGTCAAGATCGACGGTATCTGGCGCACCGCTCTTTACCATCCTTCTGCGCTGCTTCGTGATCCGTCCAAGCGTCCGGAGACCTTCCGGGATCTGAAATCTCTGAAGCAGATGGTCCTCGACCACTGCCCGAATACCGTACTGGAAGACTGAAAACACGCACCGCATCTGCGGTGCCAGCTTGTCGACAAAAAGGAGTTTCGTCCAAATGAGGGCGAATCTCCTTTTTACGATCAGGAATATCTGTGAAACAGCGCTGAGGGTGGACCATTTTCCCAAGGTCCAGTATCTCCAGGTGGCCAGTTTTTTTAGATTCATG
>CACYXZ010000058.1 GCA_902778525.1 Oscillospiraceae bacterium
CGACCCCTCTGTCTTTTTCCACATACATGAACGCCCACCGCCTTTATGGCTATTATACCATAAAGGCGGTGGACGCGGTAGGTTTTGTCGACAGTCTGACGGCAGATCCACGGATCTGCCGTTTTTTACGTGACTACAAAACTTTATTTAGGAAGTCGATGGTCCGGGGCTCCCGGGGATTCTGGAAAATCTCCTCAGGGGTTCCCTCCTCGACGATGTATCCCCCGTCCATGAAGATGACCCGGTCGGCTACCTCCCGGGCAAACCCGATCTCATGGGTGACGATGACCATGGTCATGCCGTCGGCGGCCAGCTGCTTCATGACCGCCAGTACCTCGCCCACCATCTCCGGGTCCAGCGCGGAGGTCGGCTCGTCAAAGAGCATGATGTCCGGGTTCATGCACAGGGCCCGGGCAATGGCCACGCGCTGCTTCTGTCCGCCGGAGAGCTGCGCCGGATAAGCGTCCGCCTTGTCGGAAAGCCCCACCCGGTTGAGCATGCGCAGAGCGATCTCATGGGCCTCGGTTTTGCTGGCCTTTTTCAGATCGACCGGTGCGAGCGTCAGGTTCCGCATGACGCTGAGGTTGTTGAACAGGTTGAAATGCTGGAACACCATGCCCACGTTTTCCCGGACCTTGTTGATGTTGATGCTCTTGTCGGAAATATCGTATCCGTCGATGACGATCTGACCGGAGGTGATGTCCTCCAGCCGGTTCATACACCGGAGGAAGGTGGACTTTCCGGAACCGGAGGGGCCGATAATGACCACAACCTCGCCTTCATAGATGTCGTTGGAGATGTCCTTCAGGACCTCCAGCTTTCCGAAGTCCTTCCGCAGATGGGAAACGTGGATCTTCGCGTTGCTCTTATTCACGGCCACGGGCCAGCCTCCTCTCCAGCCGCTTTGCCACCCAGGACAGAAGCGTGATGATAATCAGGTACATGACGCCCACGATCAGCCAGGTCTGGAAGGACATAAAGGTGTTGGCCACCACATTCTTCGCGCTGTTGACCAGCTCCGGGAAGCCGATGGCGGACAGGATCGAGGTGTCCTTCAGTGTGATGATGAACTGGTTGACGATGGTGGGGATCATGGTGCGGATGGCCTGGGGCAGCACGACCCGCTGCATGGCCCGCCAGTAGGGCAGACCCAGGCTGCGGGCGGCCTCCATCTGGCCCTTGTCCACCGACTGGATGCCGGCGCGGATGATCTCCGCCATGTAAGCGCCGGAGTTCAGCGCCAGACAGATGGTGCCGGCCTGCAGGGCGGAAAGGGTGAGATTTACGCCGATGATATTCTTGAAGGCGTAGGGCACGCCGAAGAACACGAACATGGCCAGAACCATCATGGGGATTCCGCGGATGATGGTGACAAAGACCTGCTGGATGACCTGGCACACCCGGTTTTTCATGACGCCGAGAATGCCGAAAATCAGGCCCAGCAGGGACCCGAAGAACAGGCCCCACAGAGCCAGAATACAGGTCTGTCCCATGGCCCTGAGCAGCAGTCCGCCGTAGGATGAGAGGATTTGAATCATAAGGGGACGAGGCTCCTTTCGGATTTGACCGGCAGATGGAACTGTTGTCAAACGGTAAGATAAGGCGGGACACCGAAAGCCAGTGTCCCGCCCGCTGCATCAGAGATTAGCCCAGATACTTGGCCAGGATCTCGTCGTATTTGCCGTTGGCCTTGATGTTGGCAAGGCCGGCATTGAACAGATCGATCAGCTCCTGCTTGTCTGCGCTGAACACAGCGAAGCCGTAGGGGGAACCCTCGTTCTCGGATCCTTCGACGATCTTCAGGGCAACGCCGCTCTTGATGGAGTCCGCCATGATGGGGGTGTCCTCGAAGCAGGCCACAGCCTGGCCGCCGGTGACAGCCTGGTACATGGTGGGAGAGTCGTCCATATAGGTGATCTCAAAGCCGTACTGATCCTTCAGGCTCTCAGCGTAAGCAGCGCCCTGAGTGCCGGTCTTGACGGCAACGGTCTGGCCGGAGAGGGCGTCAAAGCCGGCAATGTCGGAGTCGGCGGCGACGGCCATGCACTGGGTGGCCTGATAGTAGCCGTCAGAGAAGATCCAACCGTTGGACTTCCGCTCGTCGGTGATGGAGGCGCCGGCGATCATGCCGTCAGCCTGGCCAGCCTGGCAGGCGGCGATGGCGGAATCCCAGCCCAGGGAGTTCAGATCGTAAGTAAAGCCCTGATCCTCGGCGATGGCAGCCAGGATGTCCACGTCGATGCCGACAAAGTTGCCGGACTCGTCGGTGAACTCAAAGGGCCGGAAGACGGTGTCGGTGGCGATGGTGAAGTGCTTGCCCGCTTCAGGAGCTGCAGCTTCAGCGGCGCTCTCAGCAGCGGAAGCGGCTTCGGCGGCCGAAGCGGCCTCAGGGGCAGAAGCAGCGTTGGAACCGCAGCCCGCCAGCACGCCGGCGATCATGCCCAGCGCAAGGAGAATTGCAAGAAACTTTTTCATGGTAATCGTTCCTTTCTTCTTAATTTGCAGGAATGAAAAAAATACTTTCAGAAAACCATTCCTAATATACGAAATATTATAATAAGGAACGGAAGAACAGTCAAGCAGAAATATACAATGCGGACCCGTTTTTTTATAGATATTTTGACGAACTGCGGGCGAAAATGCATGACCATTCACTGATATGCAGGAAATCCTGCAAAACAGGCGGTCAACGGCGGAAAAAGCAGGACGAAGGACGGATCCCCCTGCAATGCAGAGGGATCCGGGAGATATGCATCAGCGGGCCTGCGCCTCCACCACGTTGAATTCGTTCCAGAGGTTGCAGTCCGCGATCAGATGCCGGGGGCATTTGGCCGCACAGGCGGAGCAGGAGATACACTTGCTGTAGTCGATGCGGGCCAGATTGTCAAAGACATGGATCGCATCGTGCTCACAGGCCTTTTCACAGAGCTTGCATCCGATACAGCCGATGTCGCAGTATTTCCGGAGGGCGCCGCCCTTTTCCTTGGAGGAGCATGCCACCACGATATCCTGCTTATAGGGGACCTCTTCGATGATGCCCCGGGGGCAGGCGTTCTTACAGGCCATGCAGCCCACGCATTTTTCGTGGTCCACCTGAGCCACGCCGTCTTTCAGGGAGATGGCGCCGGTGGGACACACCTTGACGCAGTTCCCAAAGCCGAGACAGCCGTAGGGGCAGTTGTTGGGACCGCCTCCGGCCAGCTTTGCGGCGGCTTCGCAGTCCATCAGGCCGTCATAGCTGCCCTTTTTGGTGGCGTGAAAGCCGCGGCACTTGACCAGAGCGACCTTGCGCTCCATCTCCACCGATTCCACGCCCATGATGGCGGCGATCTCGTCGTTGACGGACTTGCCGCCCACGGCGCACATGCCGATCTTTCCGGTGCCGTCAATGATCGCCTGAGCATACGCCGCGCAGCCGGAGAAGCCGCATCCGCCGCAGTTGGCGCCGGGCAGAGCTTCGGTGATGGGCTCAAGACGCTCGTCCTTTTCCACATAGAAGACCTTGGAGGCCACCGCCAGAGCCAGACCGAACACGCCGCCCATGACGCCGAGAACCAGAATTGCAAATACAATATTCATACCGACGACCTCCTTAACCGATGCGCAGGCCCTGGAAGCCCATGAAGGCCAGTGCGATCAGACCGGCGGAGATCAGAGCCAGCGGGAAACCCTCGAAGCATTTGGGGCAGTCGCTGTTGGCTGCCAGCCGCTCCCGCACGGAGGCGAAGAGGATGATCGCCAGGGTGAAGCCCAGACCGCCGGTGACGCCGTAAACCACAGACTGGATGAAGGTGTAGCCGTTCTGGGTGTTCTGCAGGGCAACGCCCAGCACCGCGCAGTTGGTGGTGATCAGGGGCAGGTAGATGCCCAGAGCCGAGTAGAGCGCCGGGACCACCTTCTGAAGGAACATCTCGATGAACTGCACCAGCGCGGCAATGACCAGAATATAGGCCACTGTCTGCATATAATCCAGTCCCAGCCGGACAAGAAGCAGATTCACCGCGTAGGTGACTGCGGAGGCCACGCCCATCACGAAGGTGACGGCCACGCCCATGCCGACGGCGGTGTCCATTTTCTTGGAAACGCCCATGAAGGGACAAATGCCGAGGAACTGGGACAGGATGAAGTTGTTGACGAGGATCGCGCCGATGGCGATAGAAAGAAGTTTCATGTCTCATCCGCTCCTTTCTTGTCTTTGGCCAGGAAATACTGGACCACGGCGATCAGTACGCCCAGCGTCAGGAATCCGCCCACAGGCAGGATCATCATCATGGCGGGGAACTGCTCCGGGAGGATCCGGATTCCGGCGCCCTCCGGGCCGAGAAGCCCGCCGCCGAAGGTGCCGCTGCCCAGGAACTCCCGGACCACGCACATGACGATCAGCACCACGGTGTAGCCGATGCCCTGGCAGATGCCGTCAACGGCGGAAGCTGCTACGGAATTCTTCGAGGCGAAGGCCTCCGCCCGGCCCAGAATGATGCAGTTCACCACGATCAGCGGGATGAAGATGCCCAGAGACTCGCTCAGAGCGGGGAGGTAGGCCTGCATCAGCAGGTCTACCATGGTCACGAATCCTGCGATGACGACGATGTAAGCCGCGATGCGGATCTTGGACGGGATCACCTTCCGCAGCAGGGAGATGACCACGTTGGAGCAGATCAGAATAAAGGTCACGGCCACGCCCATACCGATGCCGTTGAAGAGCGTGGTGGTGATGGCCATGGTGGAGCACATGCCCAGCAGCTGCACCAGCACCGGGTTCTGGGTCAGAAGGCCATCCTTGAATTGCTTTTTGAAATTCATGTTCCGTCCTCCTTTCAGCCCAGGTCAGCCGCTGCGGCCAGGGCGGCGTTGACGCCGGAGGTCACAGCGCGGGAGGTGATGGTGGCGCCGGTGAGGGCGTCGATCTCGCCGCCGTCTTTGCTGACGGCAAGCGTGCCGCTGGTTCCGGCGAACTGCGCGCGGAAGCTCTCCTTTGCCGCGTTGGCGCCGAGGCCGGAGGTCTCGGACATGGAGATGATGGACACGCCGGAGACGGTTCCGTCCGGTGCGATGCCGACCACCATGTCGATCTCGCCGCCGAAGCCGGAGGGGGTGACCTCCACCACATATCCGCCATCGGAGGCGGCGTAGACGGTCTTGACCAGAGCGTCAGAGCCGGTATATTCCACCTCTTCATAAGAGGCGGAGGGAAGGACCTCCTGCATGGAGGCGGCAGTCTTTTCCTGATTGATGGCGGCGATGCGGTCAGCGGTGATATAATTCACCAGACCCAGCAGTCCGGCCACCACCACGGAGATCAGCAGCAGCGTTCCCGCCAGCTTCACGAAGTAGGACACGGAGGAGGTGTTTGCGGTTTGCGTCATTTGATCTCCGCCTCCTTCTTGGGTTTCACATAGCCGAAGCGTTTGGGTGTGCCGATCTTATCCAGGAGATACACCGACACGTTCATGATCAGAATGGCGTAGGAGACGCCCTCTGCGTAGGATCCGAAGTAGCGGATGCCCATGGTGATCAGGCCGCAGCCGATGCCGTAGATGATCTGACCGGCCTTGGTCACCGGGGAAGTGGCGTAATCGGTGGCCATGAAGATGGCGCCCAGCATGAGACCGCCGGAGAGGACCTGATAGCCCGTCCACACCAGCCGGTCGTTCCCCTGGGGGAACAGAAACGCGATTACGGCCACGGTGGCCACATAGCTCACGGGGATCCGGGCGGAGATGATCTTCCGCACCAGCAGATACGCGAAGCCCGCCAGCAGCAGGATCGCGGAGGTCTCGCCCATGGAGCCGCCCACGCTGCCCACCAGACAGTCGATGAGCCGGTCCGCGGGGAGCGTGCCCTGATGGAGGGCGGCCATCGGCGTGGCGGCGGTTACCGCGTCGGCGTTGGAGCCGATCAGGTGCAGGGCAGTACCGATCTTGGGCCAGGTGGTCATCAGAACCGGGTAGGAAAACAGGAACGCCCGGCCCGCCAGGGCGGGATTGAGGAAGTTGCATCCGATGCCGCCGAAGAGCTGCTTGACCACGATGATGGCGAAGAAATCGCCGATGATGATGGCCCAGTAGGGAATCGTGGCGGGACAGACCAGCGCCAGAAGAATACCGGTGACCACGGCGGAGCAGTCGCCGATTGTGGTGTCCTTTTTCAGGATCCGCCGATAGAGATACTCAAATGCCACGCAGGCCGCCACGCTCACCGCCATGACCAGCAGGGCGCGCAGCCCGAAGAAATACATGGCCCCCAGCATGGCGGGAATCAGCGCGATCACCACGTCCAGCATGATGGAGCGGGTGTTGTCCGGGGAATGTACGTGGGGCGAACAGGATATGGTCAGGTTGATGGTTTCGTTGTCCATGTGATCGCCTCCTTAACCTTTCTTGGCCGCAGCCGCCCGGACCTTGGCCTTCGCGTTTTTGAAGCTCTGCACCAGAGGGATCCGGGCAGGGCAGATATAGGCGCAGGAGCCGCACTCGATGCAGTCGCCGATATTCCGGGCGTTGAGCTCGTCAATGTTGTCCTTCCGCTCCGCCTGGTAGAGATACAGAGGCATCAGATGCATGGGACATACTCCAACACAGCGTCCGCAGCGGATGCAGTGGGGATTTTTGACCTCCTGGTTATCCTTCTGAGAGAAGCAGGTAATGGCGTTGGTGCCCTTGATGACGGGGACGCTCAGGTCAAACTGGGCGATGCCCATCATGGGGCCGCCGGTGAGAACCTTGTAGGGGTCAGAGACAAAGCCGTCCGCCGCGGCGATCAGGTCCGTATAGGGGGTGCCGATGGGCGCCAGAAAGTTTTTCGGCGTCCGGATGGCGCTGCCGGTGACGGTGACCGCCCGCCGCACCAGGGGCAGGCCCAGATAGACCGCGTCATAGATGGCGGCGCAGGTGGCCGCGTTGAACACGCCGCAGCCCACGGCGGCGGGAAGACCGCCCGGAGGCACCTGCCGTCCGGTGATGGTCTGGATCAGCTGCTTTTCTGCGCCCTGGGGGTAGCGGGTCTTGAGAACGCGAACCTCGATCTCGCCGGGACACTGCTCCTTCAGAATGGAAATCGCAGTCTTTTTGTTGGCCTCAATGCCGATATAGCCTTTCTCCAGGCCGAAGATCTTCAGCAGGACCTTCAGACCCTCTATGAACCGCTCCGGAGTCTCCCGGAGAAGCCGGTCGTCGGATGTGATGTACGGCTCGCATTCCGCGGCGTTGACGATGATGGTGTCCAGCTTGCCGAGGCCGCTGGAGATCTTCACGTCTGTGGGGAAGGTGGCGCCGCCCATGCCGGAAATGCCGGCCTCGTGGATCAGCCGGGTCAGCTCCTCCCCGGAGAGGGCCTCCGGATCGGCCGGTGGGACCGCGTCGGGGCACCTGGTGTCCTGAAAATCGTTTTCAATGACTACGCTCATGACGTTGGTGCCGTTGGGATGTGGCCGGGGCTCCACCGCGACGACGGTTCCGGAGACGGATGCGTGGACCGGTACGCCCAGTCCGGTGGTTTCGCCGATCTTCTGCCCTACGGTGACGGAATCGCCTTTTTTGACCAGCGGAGCGCAGGGTGCGCCGATATGCATGGACATGGGGATGACGACCTGCCGGGGAGCGGGAAGCGGCTCAATGGCCTTTTCACTTGTCAGCGCTTTTCTGTCGTTGGGATGCACGCCGCCAAAAAAACCAGCCATGTGATTCACCTCTTTCAGTAGTATGTCGTGCTGTTTCTTCAGGGTTCTTTTGATTCAACCTGTATCATACCATACGGACGTTTGCTTTGTCTACTGGTGATTTATGCTGTTTTCGATAGGAATCGAATGCGGAAAGAGTTAAATTGAGCAAAATAAAAAACTTCATATTTACCCCTTGCATTTTCCGAAAAGCGGTGTTATAATCAGTTTCACACTGCGGGTGTAGTTCAATGGCAGAACATCAGCTTCCCAAGCTGAATACAGGGGTTCGATTCCCCCCACCCGCTCCATATGCTTTCGGAAGCGTAGCTCAGCTGGTTAGAGCGCACGGTTCACATCCGTGAGGTCGAGGGTTCGAGTCCCCCCGTTTCCACCACCCCCGCGAAATCAGTTGATTTCGCGGGGCCTTTTTCTTTTTGGCCGGCACTGCCGGCAGCGTTCTGCAGAAAAAGGTTGCGTCCCCGGCCGGACCGGGGTATGATGGATGCGGGGATGCGGAGCAGCATCCGGAACATCACTTGGAGGAGGACGACAGCATGAAACAGTGCAGGATCACCGTGCTTAAATGCACGCTGGACGAAGAACTGAAGGCAAAATACATACCGGATCCGGATTACGGCCTGTGCCCGTATTTCACGCCGGGACAGGTGTTCTACAGCAAAAGCGGAGAATGTCCGGATGGCTTCGGCTGCAGGATCGGATGGAAATCCATCCGGGAGGAGGCGGAAGGGATGACAAAGCCGCAGCCGGCGTTCTTTGAAGGACGGCCCCATGTGGTCTGCTGCAACGACGGCTGCCGGCCCGTGATCTTCCTGCTGGAGAGCGTGGAAGCCGAGGCGTAAGGAGTCCGGAGAGCTTATTGGGAGAATTAGTCTGGCGGCTGCGGCGCGGAGGAAAAGAGAATGGGAAGCGTGGATATGTTAGAGCTGTTTTTGTCGGAGTTTGAAGGATTATGCAGGATCCCCAGACCCTCCGGAGGGGAACGGGAGATCTGCGGGTATCTGGCCCGGCGGCTGACGGAGATGGGATATTCCCCGGTCCGGGATGAACACTATAATCTCTTCTGCGATATTCCGCCCACGAAGGGCATTCCGGAAACGCCGCCGCTGGCCATGCAGGCCCATACGGACATGGTCTGCGTGGGAGCGGAGGATTATATGCCGGAACGGGATCCCATCCATACGGAAATCCGGGACGGCTGGCTCTGTTCCGATGGCCGTTCCACCCTGGGGGCGGACTGCGGCGCCGGTGTGGCGGCGATCCTTGTGATCCTGCGCAGCGGGATGCCCCACGGTGCGCTGCGGCTGATTTTCACGGCCAATGAGGAAATGGGCCTTGTTGGGGCGCGGCAGATGCAGGCGGATGTGGTGAGGGACTGCGTGGGCCTGATCAATCTGGACGGATTCCACGGAGACCGGGCGGTGATTTCCAGCGCAGGCGGATACCGCCTGATCTTCCGGCGGAGCTGCCTGTGCTTCCCGCCCATGCTGGAGCAGGCCTACCGGATTGAGATCGACGGCCTGCGGGGCGGCCATTCCGGCGACGACATCGGGGAGGGCAGGGCCAACGCGGCAAGGCTGCTGCTGTGGCTGCTTCAGGCCATCGAAGTGCCCTATGAACTGGCGGAGATCGACGCCAGAGGTGCGTTCAATGTGATCAGGACCAGCGGATCGGCTGTAATTGTCACGGACGAAAAGAACGGGGCGGAGCTGGAAAACGTCGTGGGACTGTTCCGGCAGGGAATTCGGGAACTCTACCGGGAGACGGACCCGGACATCCGGATCCGCCTGGAAAAGACCGAGCTTCCGGCGGCGGTGTTCCCGGTGGAGGAGCGGGACAATTTCCTGGCGCTGGCCGGGATCATCCCCTGCGGGATCGACGAGATGCATCCCATCTGCCCGGACTGCGTGGGATCCTCCGGGAATCTGGCCAGCTTCTGCGCTGCGGGAGGGGATCTGGAGCTCCGTTCCTTCCTGCGCAGCTGCTCCAATCAGTATCTGGACGAGCACGGCGCGTATTACCGGGAGGTCGGCCGGAGCTTCGGGTATGAGGAAGAGGAAATGCGGTATCCGGCCTGGCCGGGGGATGCGGAAAACCCCATGGCGAAGCGTTGTATCGACATCGCCGCCCGGCAGGGGCGGCATATGGAGATCGGCGCCGTCCATGCGGGACTGGAGACGTCGGTGTTCCATATGCTCCGGCCGGAGATGCCGGTGATCTCCCTGGGCGGGGACGTGCTGGATCCACACACCGTGCGGGAACGGCTGCGGCTCTCCTCCGCGGCGGAACTGATCGAGCTGCTGCGGGAAATGGTGGTGCCGCTGCCCGCCGGGGAGGATTGACAAAACGTCGGGGCCTGTGTTAAGATGTGGCATTACTTTTTAGGAGCGTATGCCTATGGCCACGGAAAACGAAAAAATGGTGCCCAGCATCGACAGCTCCCTGCGCCACATCCTGAGGATGCCGGCGGAGTGCTACGGCTGCAGCGGCATCGTGATCAACGGCAGGCGGATCAAATCGCTGGTGTTTACGACGGATCTGGCGATCATCAAGAACTGTGACGCGGACGCGGTGTTCGCGGTTTATCCCTTTACGCCGCAGCAGTCGATCTCCAACGCGATCATCAATGCCGCCCATGTTCCCGTGTTCTGCGGGATCGGCGGAGGCACGACGAAGGGTCTCCGGACGATCTCTCTGGCAAAGGACGTGGAGTGCCAGGGCGCCATGGGAGTCGTGCTCAACGCGCCGATCTCCAACGTGAACCTGGCGGCGGTGAGCCGGGCGGTGGACATTCCCGTGATCGTCACGGTGGTCAGCACCAATACGGACATCCGCGGGCGGCTCCGATCCGGCGCGGACATCCTGAATGTGGCGGGGGGAACGCAGACGCCGGAGATCGTGGCGGAGATCCGGAATCAGTTTCCCGAGACGCCGATCATCGCCAGCGGCGGCAACAGGCCGGACACCATCCGCCGGACCATCGAGGCCGGCGCCAACGCGATCACCTATACGCCGCCCTCCACCAAAGAGCTGTTCAGCGCCATGATGGCGAAATACCGGGAGATGTAAAAAAGGGGGCTGTGAAAAAAGTCCCAAAGAAAAGAAGATGACTCTCAAGCAGTAAAAGCTTGGGAGTCATCCTCTTTTTTGGTATAATTTTAGTGACATGAAAA
>CACYXZ010000059.1 GCA_902778525.1 Oscillospiraceae bacterium
AGTGGTTGCGGGGACAGGATTTGAACCTGCGGCCTCCGGGTTATGAGCCCGACGAGCTACCGAACTGCTCTACCCCGCGATGTTGTTTGTGCATATATTATATCGTGCAATGAGCCGCTTGTCAAGACAAAAATTATTTTTTTAAGAGGAAAATAAAAGCAGGGAAGTATGAAGGATTTTACAAGAAAAAATGCAGGGAAACAGAGCGAATAGGTTAAAATAATTCTAAAAAAAATAACAGGAAGTCGACATAAAATTGTGCGGAAGGCGAAACAGCTTTAGTTATCCACAGTTTCCACAGAGTTATCCACAGCACGGATGCGAAAATGTCGGGATAATCTGTGGAAAATCAAGGCCGGAAGCGGTTTTGCAAGGAAATGGATATCGCGCATACGGCGTTAAATTGTTGACATAAAAAAATATCAAAAGATCCTGTCAAGTCCTTTTTTGAAAAAATACAAGAATATTTTGATTCATTTTGGCTCATAACTGCCCTTTTCCGGACTCAGAGACGCCACCGCATTGAGTTCCTGACCGGCAATATTTCCAGCCAGATACTCATAATATCCCTGACAGGCGATCATGGCGCCGTTGTCCCCGCAGAGGGAAAGCGGGGGCAGATAGAGTGCAGCCCCGCACTTCGCGCACTCCTGTTCAAATGAGTTTCGGATGTGTGAATTCGCGGCAACTCCGCCGGCCACAGCCAGTTTTCCATATCCGGCTGCGTTCAGTGCTTCCATCGTACGGGGAACCAGCATATCCCGGACAGCGGAAACGAAACTGGCGCAAAGACCGGGCACATCCAGAGGTTCCTCCCGCTGCTGGGCGTTGTGAATGATGTTCAGCGTTGCGGTTTTCAAACCGGAAAAACTCATATCATAACCGGAGACCTTCGTCCGGGGCAGGGGATGAGCGTTGGGATTGCCTCCCATACTCCGATCATCCAATGCTTTGCCGCCGGGATAAGGCATGCCGAGAACCCTTGCGATCTTATCAAAGCATTCTCCCGCTGCGTCATCCCGGGTAGAACCCATGACTCTGGTGTCGGTGTAGTCACGCACATCCAGGATCAGCGTGTTTCCGCCTGAGATACTCAGGCATACAAAGGGGGGCTCCAGTTCCGGAAAGGCGATATAGTTTGCGGCAATGTGTCCGCGGATGTGGTGTACGGGGATCAAGGGGATGTTGAGCGCCAGCGCAGCGGCCTTGGCAAAATTGACGCCCACCAGAAGCGCTCCGATGAGACCGGGCGCATAGGTGACGGCAATGGCGTCCAGATCCTTCCTTGTGATGTTGGCCTCGGAAAGCGCCTGTTCCGCCAGAGCGGCGATCACTTCGATGTGCTTGCGGGAAGCGATCTCCGGAACCACGCCTCCGTAAATCGTATGCATGTCGATCTGGCTCAGAACGCAGTTGGAGAGGATCTCCCGGCCATCGCGGGATACGGCGATGGCGGTCTCGTCACAGGAGCTTTCAATTCCAAGGATCAGCATGATCTGTCCTCCTTAAAATACAGTGTCAGAAGCAGCGCGTCCTCGGTGGGACAGCGGTAATAGTTTTTTCTCCGGCCAACCTGGCGGAATCCCATGGATTCATACAGGGAAATGGCAGCGCAGTTGGAGGGGCGCACCTCCAGCGTCAGCCAGCTCAGGTTTTTCTCCTGCAGTAGCTGAACCATGCGCCGGATCAGCGCTTTTGCGATGCCCCGGCCGCGAAAAGCGGGATCTGTGGCAACGGTCAGAATATCTCCGCCGTCCGGGCCGTATTGAACGCCGATATATCCGGCGAGGCCGGGTTCGTCCCGGGCTACAAGCCAGATGGCCCAGGGATTATCCAGCTCGGAACGGATCGAGTTTTCGCTCCATGGTGTGGAAAACGAGGCGGCCTCCAGCTGGGAAACAGCGGAGATGTCGCTGTCTGTCATAGTGCAGATCTGCATATCTATCACTTCGCCTCGTACCAGTTTTGTCCGGCGTGTGCCTCCGCAATCAGGGGAACCTTCAGCGTGGCAGCGGCCTCCATTTCCTCCGTGACGAGAGACAGAACGGTGTCCTTTTCGGTTTCCGGGCATTCCACGATCAACTCATCATGGACCTGGAGCACCAGCTTTGCCTGCAGTCCTTCCCGTATCATCCTGTCCCGCACCCGGATCATGGCGATCTTGATGATGTCCGCGGCGGTTCCCTGGATCGGTGTGTTCAGTGCCATCCGTTCCGCCCCGGAGCGGACGTTGAAGTTGCTGCTGTGAAGCTCCGGCAGCTGGCGGCGCCGGCCGTACATGCTCTCCACATACCCGGATTCCTTCGCATTTTTCACAACGTCTTCCATATACTGACGAACACCCTGATAATGGCTGAGATATCCGTCGATATAGGCCTTTGCCTCCTTGCGGCTGACGCCGATATCCCCGGCCAGGGAGAAATCGGAGATGCCGTAGACAATGCCGAAGTTGACGGCCTTCGCGCTGCGGCGCATTTGCGGCGTGACCTCTTCGGGCGCAACTCCAAAGACCTGGGCGGCGGTGTGGGTGTGGAAGTCCTCTCCTGAGCAGAATGCGTCCTGCATGGCCTTGTCGTCCGCCACATGGGCCAGGACCCGCAGCTCGATCTGGCTGTAGTCCGCGTCCACCAGCACCCATCCAGGGCGGGCCACAAACATCTTCCGGATCTCTCCGCCCAGCTCTGTCCTGACCGGAATGTTCTGGAGGTTCGGATCCGTGGAGGAGAGGCGGCCGGTGGCGGTGACGGTGTTCTGGAATGTGCTGTGGATCCGTCCGTCGGGTGCGATGACCTTTAACAGACCCTCAGCGTAGGTGGAGTGGAGCTTTGTGAGCATCCGGTAGTCTATGATGGCGGGAATGATCGGGTGCTTTTCCCGGAGCTGTTCGAGCACGTCGATATTGGTGGAATAGCCGGACTTGGTTTTCTTTCCATGGGGAAGGCCCAGCGTTTCAAACAGCAGGGTCCCCAGCTGCTTGGTGGAATTGATATTGAAGGGCCCGCCTGCGTAGCTATAGATCAGGCTTTCGCAGTCGCTGATCCGATCTGACAGCATAGCGCCGAAAGACTCCAGCGTGTTTTTATCCACTGCAATGCCGGCGGACTCCATTTCGGCAAGGACCGGGCAGAGAGGAAAGTCGATGTCCCGATAGACCGCCTCCATTCCGTTGTCCCTGACCAGCTTGGGCAGGGCGGTGCCGAGCGCCAGGATCGCTGCGGCCTGTCCGGACAGACCCTCCGGAAATGTCCTGCCGCAGTACTGCTGCGCAAGATCTGTGGGGTTGTATTTGGAACGGGCCGGCTCCAGAAGATAGGCGCCGAGCGCAGTATCGTATTCTATGCCGTCTGCCCGGATGCCTCGCCGGAGCAGCTCCGAGCGGATGGTCTTGCTGTCATGGCAGATCTTTATGACATCCTTTCCCCAGAGCTGCTCCAGCAGCAGGGGATAGTCCACCAGCCCCAGATCCGTCTCCAGGGCGGTATATACGGTGTCCCCAACCGCCAGAGCAAACCCGTCTAGGTGCTCCGTCACGGCAACACCCACAGGACGGATGAACCGCATGGCGGACTGGAGTTCTTCGATGGTGTCCGGCGTGGTGACTTCAATTACAGTGAGCTTCGTCTCCTCCGCGGGTGTAAAATCCTCATCCGGCTCCAGCAGCCGGTATTTCTCAATCAGACGGCCGAATTCCAACTGCCGGAACAGCTCCAGCACCTTGGCCCGGTCCCACTTCCGGATCCTGTTTTCTTCCGGAACGAAGGAGACCGGCGCGCAGCACCGAATGGTGGCCAGATCGTAGCTCTGATAGGCGGATTCCTTTCCCTCGGCCAGCTTCCGCTTCACGGCGGGCTTGAGACTGTCGTCCTCTGCATTGGCGTAAACATTGTCCAGAGAGCCGAACTTTGCCATCAGGTCCTTTGCGGTTTTCTCTCCGATCCCGGGAACGCCGGGATAGTTGTCCGAGGAATCTCCCATCAGAGCCTTCAGGTCGATCAACCCCTTGGGCGGAAAACCGTATTCCGATTCAAACACCTGAGGCGTATAGTTGACAGACTGGGTGCGGCCGCCCTTTGTCGTGACCAGCTTGACGGTAACGTGATCGTCCACCAGCTGCAGGGAGTCCCGGTCGCCGGTCACCACAACGCAGTCCCATCCCTCGCTGCCGCAGATCTTTCCCGCGGTGCCGAGAATGTCGTCGGCCTCCCAGCCGGGGAGGGAATACATGGGGATGTTCATGGCGGCGAGGATCTCCTTGAGGATGGGCATCTGGGAGGCCAGATCCTCCGGCATGGGTTTTCGGGTGGCCTTGTAGCCCGCGTAGGCCTCATGCCGGAAGGTGGGACCCTTCTCGTCGAAGGCCACGCAGAGAGCATCGGGCTGTTCCTCATCCAGAAGCGACTGCATGATGTTCAGAAATCCGTAAATGGCCCCGGTGGGCTGGCCGGATCGGGAGGAGAGGTAGCCTACGCCGTAGAAGGCACGGTTGACGACGGAATTCCCGTCGAGGATCATCAGTTTCATTCGATCACCTTATTCGTTAGAATACATAAACAGATTGCACTTGATCATGCCGTTGTAGAGCTTTCGTTTTTTCCGGCATTTCCTTCCGTAGTACCGCTCCAGCTCCTCCTCCGAGGAGATGATATAGATCCCGTAGCCGGTCTGATCCTTCATGTGCCGGCCGAAATCCCGAAGCAGGTGCTGGGCCTGCCGCTGCTCCAGCATCCTTTGGCCGTAGGGCGGGTTGGTGACGATGACGCCGGGGCCGTCGGGCAGAACCAGCTTCGTGGCGTCTGCCTCCGAGAAGGAGATCAGTCCGTCCATCCCGGCTTTTTTCGCGTTGGACCGTGCGATGGCCAAGGATTTCGGATCGATGTCCGAGCCGAAAATATGGTAATCCCCATGGAACTCCTTGTCCATCGCCTCCGTCCTGGCTTCTTGCCAGAGCTTTTCGTCGCTCATGGCCCATTTCTGGCAGGAGAAGGAGCGCTGAAGTCCCGGAGCACGGTTCCTGGCAATCATGGCTGCTTCGATGGCGATGGTGCCGGAGCCGCAGAAGGGATCCACGAAATTGCCCTTTCCGCGGTAGCGGGCCAGGGTCACCAGAGCGGCGGCCAGCGTCTCCCGCAAGGGCGCATCGTTGCCCACGGCCCGGTAGCCCCGCTTGTGGAGCCCCGCACCGGTGGTGTCCAGAAACAGCTCCGCCTGATCCTTCATAATGGAAAACTGCAGCTGGTACAGGGCGCCGGTCTCCGGGAGCCAGCCGACTTTGTATTTTTGCCCCAGCCGTTTGGCAGCAGCCTTCTTGATGATGGCCTGGCAATCCGGGATGGAGTGGAGCTGGGAACTCAGACAGTGCCCTTTCACCGGAAATGCGCCGTCCCGGGGAATGAATTCCTCCAGCGGGGTATGAAGGACGCCCTGAAACAGCTCTTCAAAGGTTTTGGCGGGGAAACTGGCCAGCCGCAGCAGGACCCGTTCTCCGGTACGCAGATTCAGGTTGGCTTTGATGATATCGGAAAAGTCCCCGTCGAACAGGACGCGGCCGTTTTCCGCACGGACGTTCAGAAGGTCCATCCGCCGCAGCTCCTGAGCGGCGATACCCTCCAGTCCGAACAGACAGGGGATGCAGCAGGTAAAACGAGACATAATGAGCTCCCTTCCCATAAATGTGTATTTATTATAGCCGACAAAGCCTAAATGGACAAGTATAAAAACGAGTCCCGGAAAAATCCGGGACTCCTGCCGTGCTGATTAGATATAGAAGAGCTTTTCGGCTTCTTTCCTGAGCTCCTCCCGGTAGTCGGGATGGGCGATATGGATCAGGTTTTTCACCCGGTTCTGAACGGTCTGGCCCCGCATGTGGGCGATGCCGTATTCCGTGACGACGATGTCCACATAGGGCCGCGGGATGGTGACCACCGCGCCGGGGGTGAGGATGGGCTTGATTTTGCTTGCGCCTTTGTTGGTGGTGGAGTGCATGATCAGGATGCTGCGGCCGCCCTTGGAGTGAGCTGCGCCGTAGGCAAAGTCAAAGCCGCCGCCGGGGCCGGAATACTGCTTGGTGCCGATGGACTCGGAGCAAACCTGGCCGGTCAGGTCGATCTCCATGATGGCGTTGATGGAGACCATGTTGTCGTTCTGTTTGATGATCATTGGATCGGTGACGTAACTGGCCGGATGGATCTCACAGTCGGGGTTCTCATGCAGCATATCAAAGAGATGGCTGGTGCCGCCGGCGAAGCAGAAGATGTGTTTCCCGGGGTTGAGATTCTTCCGCGCGCCGGTGATGACGCCCTTTTCCACCATGGTGCCCATGAGGTTGGTAAACATCTCGGAGTGGATGCCCAGATCCTTTTTGTCCATCAGCGCCCGGGCGCAGGCGTTGGGCAGGGAACCGATGCCCAGCTGGATGGTGTCTCCGTCGTGAACAAGTTCCGCCACATACTGACCGATCTTCTGGTCGATGGGGGAGGAGGGGGCGTCCTGTATTTCATAGATCGGGTACTCCGCTTCATAAAATGCGTCAATATCGGCAATGTTGATGTCCACGCCGCCCTTGACGGTCTTGAGGTTCTTGTTGACCTCCAGAATGATCTTCTTGCAGGAAAGCGGATTGATGTCCCGCTCCCACATCTGAGAGAGATTCACCTGAAAGTTTCCGTTTTCATCCATCGGCGTGACGGCGGCGATGTAGGTGTTGCGGGGGTTCGCGGCGTTATACCAGAAGGGCTGATCCCGCAGGTCGTTGGGAACGAAGGTCACGTTGCCCAGCTCCAGAGGCCGTTCCCAGCCCTTGGCGAAGAAAGCGGACTGGGTCAGAATGTGACCCTTGATCCCCTCATTCTGCAGAAAACCGAAATCGGAAGAGCGGCCCTTGAGCACGGTCACGCCCTCCACGCGCGGTGCGATGGTGTGAAGCTGCTGGCAGAACAGAAGGGGCTCGTTGCAGTCCTTGCCGAAGCAGATGTGATCGCCGGACTGGATCATATCCAGACACTCCTGGAGGGTGCGCCGCTTGTCCTGATACATTTTCTGATAGTCGATGTTCGTCATGCAGATCGCCTCTTTTCTCATTTCTGCGTTTATTGTACAGAATTCGAGGTGCAGGGTAAAGACCAGACTGCACACTCTTTTCCGGGAATAATGTGCAGATCTGCACAATAGCTGCATGAAACTGCTGACATCACATCGGGTTTGTGTTATAATATGCACAGAAAAAGAAAGGAGGCGTCAGAATGAGTATTCTCTCCCGGGACGTTCACGAGCTGCTGGGCAGCAGAAGCCTGCAGGAGCTTCTGGACAACGGACGCCGGTGCATCGGCAATCCGATGATCCTGGCGGATCTGACCTGTCATGTGCTGGCGGTAACCGAGGATGCTTCCATCACGGATCCCCGCTGGATCCAGATCACACAGGAGCGGACCGTGCCGGCAAACATCGTGAATTTCGGCCTGTATCAATCGGCGCTCCGGACTGAATCGCCGGTTCTCTCCACGGACTCTACCGGCCTGACCATTGTACGGTGTGCGGTCAGCCAGGACGGCAGGCTGATCGGTTATCTTCTCTGCCCCTGCTACGGAGGCGCTCCGGATCAGGAGCATCTGGATCTGATCCGGCTGGTGGGAGATCTTTGCGCGCTGCGGATGCAGAAGGATCTGCATTACGGAGAGTACCCGGAGAATATGCTGGAATTCTTCCTGTCGGATCTTTTGAGCGGCGTGATCACGGATGAGCAGAGGATCATTGACCGGTGTCAGTTTTTCGGCTGGAACCTGAAGATGCCCTATCGGGTGATGACCATCCGGCCGGGCGGACAGAACATGAATGTCGGAGCGGACTACCTGACGCTGGACCGGCATCGCGACGCTCTGGGAAGGCTCCTTCCGGACGCGACGGTCTTCCTTTACGGCAATCACATCAAGATGATCATTCCGGTTTATGACCAGTCCACCAAGGACGCGATGATCCTCCACGAGTTCCATAATATCTGCGAGGGAAGGAATCTGCTGGCGGGCGTCAGCCAGGCCTCCTGGCGGCTGAGGAACCTGGCGGCGCGGCATCAGCAGGCCATGAAGGCGTTGGAACTCGGAATCCTTTTGGGCGGCGCGGGACCGCTCTATTACTACGATACCTATTCGGTGTACCACTGTCTCGAGCGGTGCGCACAGCAGACGGATATTCTGCAGATGTGTCACTCCGCCGTTCTGCATCTGGAATCCTACGACCGGAAGAACGGGACGGAACTGCTTGGGACGCTTCACGCATACCTCTCCTGCCACCGAAATCTGAGCGAGGCGGCTGCGTCTCTTTTTATTCACAGGAATACCCTTTCCAAACGGCTGGAGAAGATCAACGATCTGATCCATGTGGACTTTTCCGATGCGGAGACCGTATTTCACCTGATGTTCTCTTACCGGATCATTGAATACTATGGCGCCACAGTGCTCCGGAATTCCTATGAGAACTGGGTGGAGCGGGCGCCGACGCTGCGGCATCCATGAGTCCTAAATAAGGGACACTTGTTCCGCTATGATGGTTCCATCAAAACGGAACGGGGTGGGGACATGAAATCCAGCGGAACGATCATCGTCACGGTAATTACGGCATTTGTCATGCTGATGAGGCAGATGCTGGGATAGGAAAAGGCCCTCACAAATGTGAGGGCCTTCGGCATATTCAACTGAGAGCCTGCGTAATCGCAGCGAGCAGATCGTCAAATTCTTCAAAGGCGGGGATGTCCGGGTGATCCTTCCGGATCTGATCCGTAGTGCGGAACAGGAAGCCGGCCTTTCCGGCCTGGATCATCTTCAGATCATTGAAGCTGTCGCCGCTGGCGATGGTTTCAAAGCCGACGTTCTGGAGCGCGCGTACCGTGCTGTATTTGGAATCGGAAATGCGCATCTGATAACCGGTGATCATTCCGTCCTCCCCCACGGTCAGGGAGTTGCAGAACAGCGTGGGCCAGCCCAGCTTTTTCATCAGGGGTTTGGCAAACTCGGAAAAGGTGTCGCTGATGATGACGACCTGGGTCATTTCCCGAAGTTTGTCGAGAAAAGCTCTGGCGCCGGGGAGCGGTTCGATGGTGGCGATCACATCCTGGATCTCTTTGAGGCCCAGCCCGTGCTCTTTCAGTATATTCAGGCGGAACGCCATGAGCTTGTCGTAGTCCGGTTCGTCCCGGGTGGTGCGCCGCAATTCCGGAATGCCCGTAGCTTCAGAAAACGCGATCCAGATCTCCGGAACCAGAACTCCCTCCAGATCCAAACAGACAATATCCATTCCAATGTTCCTTTCCACTTTGTTTTTAACATATTAACACATCAAAGCGCCAAATGCAATAGATTCCTTTTTCATCCAGCCGGCTTATTGACAGCAGAGATAGGCAACCGAATAAGGCGGAAGCTCGCACCCGCCGTCAAAGCACCAGGTCTGCCCGGTGAGCAGATCCACTGCCTGCGCGCAATGGGGATCAAACCAGGCCCGGTAGGGCTGAGAATCCGCGTTGACTGCGACAAGAACTCTCTGACCGTCTGTGCATCTTTGGAATATTGTCTGCCGGTTTGTGAGCACCAGATCCTGAAAATCTCCGAAGCAAAGGGCAGGGCTTTCCCGATGGGCCTTTGCCATGGCTGCAATCTGATCCGTGAGGGCATTCCATTCCGGGGCGTCGAAAGCGGGACGCAGGTTATCATCGCTTCCGGCCTGCTTCTGTCCCTCGGCGCCCCATTCGCTGCCATAGTACACACAGGGGATCCCGGGCATGCCGAACAGCAGGCCGTAGATCAGGGGAAGATGGTTTCGGTCCTGAAGCATGCTGGCGATCCGCGTCACATCGTGGTTGTCCACAAAGTTCAGGAGGTGTTTTCCTTTGTACAGCGTCCAGTACTCCGGTCCGAACTGCCGCTTGAGGCTGTGGACGATTTCAAATAGGTTCATGGAATTGAAGCTGGAATACAGGCCCTTGTAGCATTCATAGTTGGTGCAGGAGTGCAGCATGCCGTCGTTGACCCACTGATTGTAATCGCCATGGAGCGTCTCGCCGACCAGGAAGAATTCCGGCTTGATGTCGTTGGCAAAGGTCCGGAGCAGCCGGAGGAAATCGTGGTCGAGACAGTACGCCACGTCAAGCCGAAGACCATCGATGTCGAATTCCGAGACCCAGAACCGGATGCACTCCAGCAGATAGTCCGCCACCGCCGGGTTCCGCAGATTCAGTTTTACGAGCTCATAATGACCTTCCCAGGCCTCATACCAGAATCCGTCGTTGTAGGCGGTGTTGCCGTCAAAGCTGATGTGGAACCAGTCTTTATAGGGAGAATTCCACTTCTTCTCCCGGACATCCTGAAATGCCCAGAAATTGCGGCCCACATGGTTCAGAACCGCATCGAGCACGACTCGGATTCCTTTTTCGTGACAGGAGCGGCACAGATCGGCGAAATCGCTGTTTGTGCCGAGACGGCAGTCCAATGTGCGGTAGTCCCGGGTGTCGTATCCGTGGGTATCGCTTTGAAAGACGGGGGAGAAGTAAATGGCATTGGCGCCGAGGCGGACGATGTGATCCAGCCAGGGTTCCACTTTTTTGATCCGATGCTCGAGAATTCCGTCATTAACTCTGGGTGCGCCGCAGAGCCCCAGGGGATAGATCTGATAGAAAACGCTGGTTTCAGCCCACATTAGTTCTGCTCCTTTGCATGAGTTTTGAGTTATTGTAGCCCCCGACGTTAAAAAAGTCAATCACGGAAAGCTGAACGGATTCTGCAATTGATGTTGACATGAGAACGCCCGGTCGCTATAATCATATGTGAACGAACGGTCGCATTGAACGCCCGGTCGCTATAATCATATGTGAACGAACGGTCGCATTGGGGGGTGCATACATGGCAAAAGATACAAAAGCGCGGATCCTGGCGGCGGCGCTGGAGCTGTTCTCGAAAAACGGATATGCCGGGACAAATATCCGGGAACTCACGTCTTCTTTGGGGTTGGGCAAATCGTCCATGTACCGGCATTTCAACAGCAAGGAGGAGATCTGGAACACGCTTCTCGACGAGATGAGCGCCTACTACACGTCCCGATTCGGCTCGCCGGAGCATCTGCCTCCGGTACCGGAATCCCCGGAAGAACTGGTTATGATGACCATGCGAATGGTGGACTTTACGGTGCATGATGAGAAAATCGTTATGACCAGAAAGGTCCTTGCCGTCGAGCAGTTCCGGGATGACCGGGCAAGAGATCTGGCGTCGAGGCATTTCCTGACGGGACTTACCGCCATGTTTACGCCCATCTTTTCCGGCATGATGG
>CACYXZ010000060.1 GCA_902778525.1 Oscillospiraceae bacterium
TCACCTGGATCTATGTATTTACCCTGATCGTCGTAATCACCTTCGCCATCGAGATCGGTCAGAAGATCACTGGCACCGGCTCCATGGAGTTTGCCGACATTGCGTTCGGAATTCTGGGATTTGTCCTGATGTACGCGGCGTTCGCTCTGGTCCGCGCCATTTTCCGGCTGATCTTCCCGAAAAAGAAGTAACGGAGGCGGTTTTCCCCGTTAAAAGAGCACCGGAACAATTGATTGACGGCGCGAATTCTGGTAAAATAAAGGTACCCCAAATCATCTGACAGGAGGGATTCTCATGGCGTACAATATTATCACTGTCAACCGGGAATTTGAGTCCCGCGGCAACGAGATCGCCCAGGACGTGGCGAAGCTGCTGCATATCCCCTACATCGACAAATTCCTGATCACCGAGTCCGCCCAGAAGAGCGGCATCAGCGAGGAAATGATCAAAGCCACCGACGAGATTCTGGCCTCCCGGTTTGAGTATTCACAGGCCCAGGCCGCCCACTTCTACACCTCAGCGGAATCTCCCCTGCCCACCAACGAGCAGGTCGCGGAGGTACAGTTCGCCCTGATCCGGGAGCTGGCCGAAAAGGGGCCCTGCATTATCGTGGGCCGCTGCGCCAACTACCTGCTCCGGGACCGGGAGGACGTGCTGGACGTGTTCATTCACGCCGGCCGGGACTACCGGGTCAGACGCACGATGGACAGTCTGAATCTGTCGGAACGGGCCGCGGTCCGGCTGCTCAAGCGCACGGATAAAGCGCGGAAGGCATACTATAAAAATTACACGGGGATGGACTGGAACAATCCGGACTCCTATCATATGGTGGTCAACAGCGACCGCATGTCCCATGAGCTGTGCGTCAAACTGATCTGCGACGCCTACACTTCGGGCTGATCCCGCCCTCAGATTCCACCGGAAAGTGAGTTAAACATATGACGCTTTTGAAGGTTCTGTGCTGCTGCGTCATCGGATATTTTCTCGGAAACTTCAGTCCTTCCTATCTGTTTGGGCGGAAAAAGGGCTACGGCGTCCGCAAAGACGGTTCCGGAAATGCCGGCGCCACAAACACGTTTATCCTGCTGGGCGCGTCCGCGTTCTTCCTGACGGCGGTGCTGGACATACTGAAGGCCTTCGCCGCCTATCAGCTCTGCCGGGTCCTGTTTCCGGATCTGAGCTTTGCCGGGCCCCTGGGCGGCGTTATGTGCATCATGGGCCACATTTTCCCGGTTCTGCTGGGCTTTCGGGGCGGCAAGGGCATGGCGAGCCTGGGCGGCGTCGTGCTGGCCTGGAGCTGGAAGTGGTTTCTGATCCTTCTGTGCATGGCGATCCTGATCGCGTTTGCGACACGCTATGTCTGTGTCGTGGCACCGGCCATGTCCGTCATTTTCCCGGCATGCCACCTCTTTACCGCCCGGCTTCCGGGGGTCTCGCTCCTTCTCCTGCTCCCTGCAATTCCCATCTTCTTCAAGCACTGGGACAATTTCGTGCGGATCCGTGAGGGAACGGAGATGCGGACCAGTTTTATCTGGAACAAGGAAGCGGAGCTGAAACGGATCGGAAAATGGAATCCCGTCACCGAGGAACAGCTGGACCGGCGCGGGAAGTGACCCTGCCGTCCGGCAGATAAACTGCATACGCATAAAACTCCCCTCTGCCGCAGGCAGGGGGGAGTTCCGTATTTTCTGACAGCTTCTCGTTATTCCGACCGGAGGGCCGCCACCGGATCGCAGCGGGCAGCCTTTCGGGATGGAATGATTCCGCCGATCAGGGTCAGGACGATGCTCAGCAGGATCAGGATCCCTGCCGCCGACACCGGCAGCACTGCGCTGATGTCCTGCTCCGTCAGGGAATGGATAATATGATTGGCGGGGATCAGCAGCAGCGACGTGATCACGATGCCGAACACGCCTGCCAGCGCGCCGATGATAAACGTCTCGGCGTTGAAGACCTCGGAGATATTCCGCTTGGAGGCGCCGATGGCCCGGAGAATTCCGATTTCCTTGTTCCGCTCCAGCACGCTGATATAGGTGATGACGCCGATCATAATGGAGGAAACCACCAGGGAGATGGCCACAAAGGCGATGAGCACATAGCTGATGGCGTTGATGATATCCGTCACGGAGCTCATCAGGGTGTCCACCACGTCTGTATAGGTGATGATCTTTTCCTCTTCGCCGGCGGCCCTCTTGGCATCATTGTAGCCGTTGAGGATTGCCTTGACCCGGCTCTTGCCTTCGAAATCTATGGGATAGATGGTGATGCTGGTGGGAATCAGGGGATCGGCATATCCCAGCTTCCTCAGATTGCTCTCATAGCTGGTCTCCTCTCCGGGCATCAGGGACATCAGAAGATCCCGCAGCTCCCCTTCGTCCATATTCATGGAGATTGCCCCGGCGATGGCGTCGAAGTCGATCTGGAACGCATCTTCAAAGTTTTCGGTCAGGGTGGTCATGAGCTGCTCGAGGCTGTCCGTCATGGCCGTGGTCATCGCGTCGGTCAGGGCAGTGACGATCTGTTCCATCATGGACGACAGGGCCCCGCCCAGCGCCGAGGAATAGGAGGTCAGCATACTGCTCACCCGGCTCTCCAGCTCCGAGGTGTCGATGGCCGAGCTCACGCCGGCGGCGATAATGGCCTGCGCCTCGTAGGTGCCCATATACTCCGAAAAGGATTCGCCCAGCAGCGTGGGATCCGGCAGGTCGTTTTCCGCGGCGTAGCTCTGATACCCCGCCAAAATGTCGTTCAGGATCCGGTCCCGCTGCTCCTCCGTGATGGAAAGCGCGCCGAGATCCGCCAGCATATCCGCGGCGGCCTGGGTCAGGATCGCCTGTGCCTCCGGGGTCTGAAGATAGTCCTCCACCCCTACGGTGGGTTCCTGGGGGATCGTGGTGGTGGTCCCGTCCTCGTTTTCCACCACCACCGGTTCGGGCGTGTTGGCCTCCAGATAGGCAGGATAGCCCGCCATGACCTCTGAGATCACGCCCTGAAGCGTCTCCTGGGTGATGATGGCGCCGCCGTTTTCCTGGATGATCGCCTGCACGTCCGCGACCACCAGATCCCGCAGTTCCTCCGTCTGGAGATAGGCCTCCACCGATTCCGGAAGTCTCAGGTAGTCCGTGGACGGATCCTGGGCGCTCCAGGCCAGATAGCCGTTCAGGATCCCCTCAAACAGGGCCCGGACGTTCTCCTCCGTGATCTGGATGTTGACGCTGCTGAGCAGGCTCGCCACGTCCTCCTCGGAGATGGAGGGCAGCACGGAATCAAAGGAGCCGGAGCCGATGACCTCTTCCAGATCCAGATTCTCCATATCCATCGCGGAGAAGTCCAGATCTTCGACGTCCACCTCCATGCCCTCCGTGTCGAACTGAAACGCGTTTTCCATGGCGTCCTCATCCACGGAGAACAAGGTGCTCATATCCATGTCCTCCTGCTTCTCCGGCGCGCCGAACTCTTGATCGGTGAACACATTGATCTCAGGCGCTGAGAGCTGGGCCTGTACGATCCTGCTTTTCTCCGCAGTCTCCATGATATGTCTGGTCAGGCTGTAGGGATACCCCAGTCCCGTGGACAGGATGGCGGTGGCGGAGTCCTCCAGGGGCTGGACCACGCCCACCACCGTGATGGTCTCCCCGTGCTCCACCAGATCCCTTACAAATGTCTTGTCGCCGGACTTGTCGGTCCAGACCTTGTACTGGGTGTCGTAGACGTACAGATCCGCGCTGCTGATGAGCCGGAACTCGATCCCCAGGAATTCCTCGTAATCGTACTGGGCCTCCTCCTCGTCGGTCTCCGTGCTTCCGCCCTCCACAAAGGTCTTGACCATTTCATCGAGCCGCTTCGGGTCCTTGAGCCCCAGCGTGTACAGGGTCAGATCCGTTACCCGGCCGCCGCTGGTGAGTACCAGCACGCACTCGTTGTAATGCTCCGGCCAGCGGCCGGCCTTCACCTCGTACTGGCTGCGGTAAAGCGACTCGTCCTCCGGCATGGGGTGGAAGGTGTCTGTACTGCTGAAGGAGGAGAGCAGGCCGTTCATTCCGTCCGTGGCGGAGAATCCCATGGCGGCGAAGCTCCGGTCCGGGTTCACCTGCCGGACGGTTCCGTCCCGGAGGGCATAGATCTGCGGCGCGAGATTATAATCATATTCGATGGCCCGGACGTAGGGCTCCATGCCGCTGTCCCCGCTGTCCAGGAATGCCTTGAGCGACCGGAGGTCGTTGGTGCTGACCCGGGAAAACATATTCGTGACCGTTTTCCACTCCCGGACGTCCTTTTCCTCCTTCTCCTCCTGTTCCTGCTCCTCCGGCGTCTTCTCATCCGGCGGCGTGAAATTCGCCAGGTCAAAGCTGGTGTCCGTGATCTGCAGGGGATAGCCCTGGAGCGTCTCCTCCTCCACGCTCTGGATATACCGGTCCACGCCGGTGGACAGGGACAGGATCATGGCGATTCCGATGATCCCGATGGACCCGGCAAAGGACACCAGGATCGTCCGGGCCATTTTTGTGCGGAGGTTGTTGAAGGAGAGCGAAAGCGCCGTCAGGAAGGACATGGAGGCCCGGCCCATGTTCCTGTGGACGGCGGGCGCCGACATTTCCGGCTCGAAGGGATCGCTGTCGGACAGGATCACCCCGTCCCGCAGATTGACGATCCGGGTGGCGTAGCGCTCCGCCAGCTCCGGGTTGTGGGTCACCATCACCACCAGCCGGTCCTTCGCCACCTCCTGCAGCAGGTCCATGACCTGGATGCTGGTCTCGCTGTCCAGGGCGCCGGTGGGTTCGTCCGCCAGAAGGATGTCCGGATCGTTCACCAGCGCCCGGGCGATGGCCACCCGCTGCATCTGTCCGCCGGAGAGCTGGGATGGCCGCTTGTGGATATGCTCCTCCAGCCCCACCTTCCGGAGCGCCTCGGCGGCCCGCCTGGTCCTGTCCCGCCGGGAGATGCCGCCGATGGTCAGCGCCAGCTCCACGTTGGCCAGGATGGTCTGGTGGGGGATCAGGTTGTAGCTCTGAAACACAAATCCCACCGTGTGGTTCCGGTAGGAGTCCCAGTCCCGGTCCGAGTATTTTTTGGTGGAGACGCCGTTGATGATCAGGTCGCCCTCATCGTACCGGTCCAGTCCCCCGATGATGTTCAGGAGTGTCGTCTTGCCGGAGCCGCTCTGTCCCAGGATCGCCACAAACTCGCTTTCCCGCAAATTCAGGCTCACGTGGTCAAGGGCCTGCTGGACCAGGCTGCCGGTCTTATATACTTTGCTGATACCTTTGATCTGTAACATGCTAAGGACCTTTCACCCGGCGCTTACGGGCGCCAGAATACATTTTCATTGTATTGCATCATAGCAAATTCTATTTTCTGCGTCAACTGAACCGGTCCCAATTTCTCCCTCCCGCCAATTATTTTATAATTTGTTCACAAACTGCTATTGACAATGCCGGGAAGTAGTGGTACAGTTACGTTAGCACTCAGAGAGTTCGAGTGCTAATGCAAAGGAGGTGCGCGGCATGAATCTCACGGACCGTCAGAAGAAGATCCTGCGTGCTGTGGTGGACAGCTATGTGGCGACGGCAGAGCCTGTGGGCTCCAAGGCCATCGCGGCACAGCCGGATATGCCCTATTCCTCCGCAACGATCCGAAACGAACTGGCCTACCTGACGGAGCAGGGCCTGCTGGAGCAGCCCCACACCTCCGCCGGACGGGTCCCCTCCCCGGCGGGATACCGGCTCTATATCGACGAGCTGATGCAGGACTACCGGCTGAGCCGGGACGAGACCCAGTCCCTCAGTCAGGTCATGAACGACAAGCTGGAGGAATTCGACAAGGCCATCGCCCAGGTGGGGCAGATGATCTCCTCTCTGACGAACCTTCCGGCCTATGCCGTGGCCACAAAGAGCCAGGCCATCACCGTACAGCATTACGAGCTGATACAGACCGCGCCCTACAGCTTCATTCTGGTGCTGCTTCTGAGCACCGAGGCGGTTCACAACAAGCTCATCAAGCTCCCGGTGAACGCGGATCCTCAGGACCTGAAGAGCCTGGTGGCCATGCTCAACACCTCTCTGACCGACCTGAGCGCCCGGGAGATCACGCCGCAGATTCTGGCGAAGCTCCAGCGCAACGCCGGCACGGCCTCCGATCTGGTCTCCGTCATCGTGGAATTCACGGTAAAGACGCTGGAGGACGAACAGAAGAACGAGGTCTTCGTCACCGGTCAGACCAAGCTGCTGGGCCAGCCGGAATATCAGGACGTGGGCAAGGCCAAGGCGCTGATCGGTTCTCTGGACGAGAACATGATCTCCACCCTGCCGGTCCCGGATAAAGACTCCAGCGTCAAGATCCTGGTGGGTCCCGAAAACGTCTCTCAGGCGCTGAAGGAGACCAGCGTGGTCATGGCCCGGTACGATCTGGGCGACGGCATGCAGGGCATGATCGGCGTCGTCGGTCCCACCCGGATGGATTACGCCCAGGTGGCAGCCCGGCTGTCATATTTTGCCGAGGGGCTGGGCAAGATGTTCTCAAAGGCCCTGCCGCCCTCCTCTCAGGAAGAGAACGAAACCCCATTACAGGAGGATTAGTAAATGGATGAAGAATTGAAGAAGCAGCAGGAGGCCGAGCAGCCCGCTCCGGAGACGGAAGAAACTGCGCAGACCGCGGATGAGGCCGTGAACGACGCTCCCGCCGGCGAGACGGAGGAAACACCCGATCCCCTGGCGGAGGCCCAGGAGCAGCTCAAGGCCGAGCAGGACAAATACCTGCGTCTGGCCGCAGAATACGACAACTACCGCAAGCGCTCCCAGAAGGAAAAGGACAGCCTTTACCGGGACGGCAGAGCGGATACCATAGAGAAATTCCTGCCGGTGTTTGACAACCTGGCGCTGGCTCTGGCCCAGGAGACCGAGGACGCCGCCTACAAAAAGGGCGTGGAGATGACCATGAACGGTCTGATGGAAATCCTCAAGAAAATGGACGTTACCGTGTACGGCGAGCCCGGCGAGATCTTCTCCCCGGATCTCCACAACGCGGTGATGCACGTGGAGGATGAGAACTACAAGGAAGGCGAGATCGTCCAGGTGTTCCAGAAGGGCTTCAAGCTGGGCGACAAGGTCATCCGGTTCGCCATGGTCCAGACGGCGAACTGATCCATATTTATTATGTAAAAAATATAGTTTAAATATAGGAGGAAAATATTATGTCTAAGATTATCGGTATTGATTTGGGTACTACCAATTCCTGTGTGGCAGTCATCGAAGGCGGCGAGCCCGTCGTCATCGCCAATGCGGAAGGCAGCCGTACCACTCCCTCTGTGGTGGCTTTCTCCAAGACCGGCGAGCGCATGGTAGGTCAGGTGGCAAAGCGTCAGGCGATCCAGAACCCCGACCGGACCATCGCCTCCATCAAGCGGAAGATGGGCACCGATCAGAAGGTCAGCGTGGACGGCAAGAACTACACGCCCCAGGAGATCTCCGCCATGATCCTGCAGAAGCTCAAAGCGGACGCGGAGGCCTATCTGGGCGGAACCGTTTCCGAAGCGGTCATCACTGTTCCCGCCTACTTCAACGACTCTCAGCGTCAGGCCACCAAGGATGCCGGCCGGATCGCCGGTCTGGACGTCAAGCGGATCATCAACGAGCCCACCGCCGCGGCCCTGGCCTACGGCGTGGACAAAGAGGATGAGCAGAAGATCATGGTCTACGACCTGGGCGGCGGCACCTTCGACGTCTCCATTCTGGAGATCGGCGACGGCGTCATCGAGGTCCTGGCCACTGCCGGCGACACCCATCTGGGCGGCGATGACTTCGACCAGCGGATCATGGACTACCTGGCCGCGGAGTTCAAGAAAGAGAACGGCATCGACCTGAAGGCCGACAAGGTGGCCATGCAGCGTCTGAAGGAGGCCGCCGAGAAGGCCAAGATCGAGCTCTCCGGCGTCACCACCTCCAACATCAACCTGCCCTATATCACCGCCGACGCCACCGGCCCGAAGCACCTGGACGTGACCCTGAGCCGCGCCAAGTTCAACGAACTCACCGCCGACCTGGTGGAGAAGACCATGGTACCTGTCCGTCAGGCCATGTCCGACGCCGGCCTGAGCGCCTCCGATCTGTCCAAGGTGCTGCTGGTTGGCGGCTCCAGCCGGATCCCCGCGGTCCAGGAGGCCGTGAAGAAGATCACCGGCAAGGACGGCTTCAAGGGCATCAACCCCGACGAGTGCGTGGCTGTGGGCGCTGCCATTCAGGGCGGCGTGCTGGGCGGCGAGCAGGAGGGCATCCTGCTGCTGGACGTGACTCCGCTTTCCCTGGGCATTGAGACCATGGGCGGCGTGTTCACCAAGCTCATCGAGCGCAACACCACCATCCCCACCAAGAAGAGCCAGATCTTCTCCACCGCCGCGGACAATCAGACCTCCGTTGAGGTCCATGTGCTCCAGGGCGAGCGGGAGATGGCGGCCTACAACAAGACCCTTGGCAAGTTCCATCTCGACGGCATCGCGCCGGCCCGCCGGGGCGTGCCTCAGATCGAGGTCACCTTTGACATCGACGCCAACGGCATCGTGAATGTCTCCGCCACCGACAAGGGCACCGGCAAGGAGCAGCACATCACCATCACCGCCTCCTCCAACCTCAGCAAGGAGGACATCGACAAGGCCGTCAAGGAGGCGGAGCAGTACGCCGCCGAGGATAAGGCCCGGAAGGACGAGGTGGACGCCCGCAACGCCGCCGATCAGGTGATCTATCAGTCCGAAAAGACCCTGGAGGAGCTGGGCGACAAGGTCTCCGAGAGCGAGAAGACCCCCATCAAGGCCGCGGTCGAAAAGCTCCGCGAGACCCTCAAGGGCACCGATGTGGAGGCCATCAAGCGGGACACCGAAGAGGTCCAGAAGGCGTTCTACAGCATCTCTGAGAAGCTCTATCAGCAGCAGGCCGCCCAGGGCGACGCCGGTGCAGCCGGCGCCGCGCCCAACGATGACGGCGTGGTAGACGCGGACTATGAGGTCGTGGACGACGAATAATCGGCTTTGCGGCAGGTGGAGCGTGGGGAATTTCTTCACGCTCCATCTTCCATGACCTGAAACAGAGGTGAGACATATGGCAGAGGAAAAGAGAGATTATTACGAGGTCCTGGGGGTCAGCAAGACCGCCACGGACGAAGAAATAAAAAAGGCCTATCGAAAGGCGGCCAAGGCCAACCATCCGGACCTGCACCCCGGCGACAAGGACGCGGAGGCCCGGTTCAAGGAGATCGGCGAGGCATATGAAGTGCTTTCGGACTCGGAGAAGCGGGCCCGCTATGACCAGTACGGCTTTGCCGGTGTGGATCCGAACTTTGCCGCAGGCAGCGGATTTGGCGGATTCGGCGGCGGATTCGGCGGCGGATTCGGCGGCGGATTCGACGTGGATCTGGGCAGCATCTTCAGCGACTTCTTCGGCGGCGGCACCTCAGGCTCCACCCGGCGCAGCGGCCCGAGAAAAGGCGAGAACGTCCATGCCAGCGTGACCCTCTCCTTTGAGGAGGCCGCCTTCGGATGCGAGAAGGAGGTTACCGCCTCCCGGATCGAGGACTGCAGCAAGTGCGGCGGGTCCGGTTCTGCCGACGGCAGCGCGCCGGAAATCTGCTCGGCCTGCCACGGCACCGGCTATACCCGCACCGTCCGCCAGACGCCCTTCGGCGCCATGCAGCAGCAGACCACCTGCTCCGCCTGCGGAGGCACGGGAAAAACCGTCAAGAATCCCTGCCCCACCTGCCGGGGCAAGGGCAAGGTCCGCAAGAACAAGCGGATCATGGTCAACATCCCCGCCGGCGTGGACAACGGCCAGGCCGTCCGCGTCGCAGGCGAGGGTTCCGTCGGCTCCGGCGGCGGCCCCAAGGGCGATCTGCTGGTGGAGGTCAACGTCCGCAGCCATCCAATCTTTGAGCGGGAGGGCAGCGACGTGATCTGCGAAATGCCCATCACCTTCGCCCAGGCGGCCCTGGGAAGTGAGCTGGAGGTCCCCACGCTGGACGGCAAGGTCCGCTACACGATCCCCGAAGGCACCCAGACCGGCACCACCTTCCGGCTCCGGAACAAAGGCATCCCCGTGGTGGGTTACTCCGGACGTCGGGGAGACCAATATGTCACCGTGGTGGTGGAAACGCCGAAAAACCTGACGAAAGAGCAGAAGGATCTGCTCCGCAGGTTCGGAGAACTGGGCGAGGAGGAGTCCAATCCCAAGCGGAAGAGCTTTTTCGAAAAGGTCAAGGACAACCTCAAAAATATCTGATCAAACGTGCCCTGCGGACACTTGTCCGCGGGGCGCGTTTCCTTTGTCCGATCTCACAATTTTTCTATGGTTTACTCCCGGATTTTTTTCCCGCTGTCCCTGTACATCCATCCGGAAACTTGATATAATACATAACGTGAAAGTATGAATATCAGATTTGGAGCGTGAATTGCTTGTCTATCCGATCCGCTATTATTTGTCTGCCCGATGACCGTGCCGTCACCGGGCTAAAGGCGCCTCTGATGCTCCGCCGTGTCATGGGAGAGCCGCTTCTGGCCTGGATGGTGCGGCTGATCCGGGAAAGCGGATACAGCCGGTTCCTGCTGTCCTGCGACCCCGAGTTTCAGGACGAGGCGCTATCTTGCTTCCCGGCAGAGTCCGCCGCGCTGTCCGACCTGTCCGGCGCATCCCTCAAGCCCTTCCTGGCGGAGGCGGAGGATCAGCTTCTGGTGGTCACCGCGCCCGCGGTTCTGGGCGGCAAAGCCCTGGGCGGCGTGAACTATGTGGCCGAGGAGATCGAAGCCGGAAA
>CACYXZ010000061.1 GCA_902778525.1 Oscillospiraceae bacterium
CGGGCGGGATTCCTAAGGGCAGAGCCCTTAGGCGTGTCTTTTGTCCAGCCTTTTCTGCACGAGCAGAAAAGGGCTGGCCGTCGGAGACAAAAACTCCCCGATAAACTCCAGTTCGTTTATTATATCACATCTCCCCGCAAATAAAAAACCTTTTCTATTTACTTTCCAGGGGCAAAATGATAAAATGAGACAAACTAAAATTCCGGGAAAGGGAAAACCATGCTCAATCTGGCTCGACGTTTTTTTACCCGCACAGACTGGATCCTGCTGGGACTCTGTCTGGCGGCTTCCGTGTTCGGAATCATCATGATCTCCAGCGCCACCAACCTCAACGGCTCCGGCGATTACGTCCGGGTCCAGGTCATCGCTCTGGCACTGGGATTGATCATGTATGTTCTCATCTCCTTTTTTGATATGGAGATTCTGGCGGAACACAACGCCCTTGTGGTGATCTTCGCTGCCATGTTCCTGGCGCTGCTGTATCCCCTCGGCGTGGCCGGAGATACCGGCAACCGAAGCTGGATCCGGGTCCCCGGCATCGGCATGATGCAGCCCGCGGAATACTGCAAGATCCTGTATATCATCGCCGTGGCCCGTATCACCTCCATCTATCAGGAGCGCATCAACTCCATTCCATGCATCCTGCGGGTGGGACTGGTGTCCGCCGTGTTTCTGGGTCTGATCCTGGTTATCTCCAGGGACGCCGGCGTGGCGCTGATCTATGTGTTTACCTTCATCATCATGGCGCTGTCCGCCGGGTTCAGTTTCCTGTGGTTCCTGGCCGCCGGCGCCGGACTGCTGATCGTCGTTCCCATTGTCTGGAACAGCGGTCTGGTGGCGGACTATCAGAAAAACCGCATTATGGTCATCTTTGACGAAACCATCGACCCGCTGGGCATCGACGTCCGGTATCAGGCCACCCGCTCCATCAACGCCATCGCGGGCGGCGGATTGTCCGGGCAGGGGCTCTATCACGGCACCCAGACCCAGGCCGACGCCATTCCCGCCCAGCACACGGACTTCATCTTTGCCGTGATCGGGGAAGAGCTGGGATTCCTCGGCTGCTTCCTGTGCATCCTGCTGCTGACCGCCATCGTTCTGCGGATCATCTATATCGGCGTCCGCTCCCAGAGCTACTTCTACCGGCAGATCTGCGTGGGCGTGGCGGGAATGCTCCTGTTCCAGATCCTGACCAACGTGGGAATGTGTCTGGGCGTGATGCCCGTCATCGGTCTGACGCTCCCCTTCTTCAGCTACGGAGGTTCCTCCATGCTGTCCCTGTTCATCGCCATGGGCGTCATATCCAGCGTCAAGCTCCATCCCTCGCCGGACTCCCAGCAGCGATACATTCAGCTTCCCGTATAGACAAACCGACCGGCTCCCACAGGGAGCCGGTTTTTTGTATCATTCACAACTGCCGGGAGAAAAACGCGGTGATCTCCTTCCAACCGGCGCTGACGCTGCCCTGGACGAAACCCGGCTTCCCGCCGCCCCGGCCCGAGAGCGCAGCGTTGAGCTCCTTCACCCACTGCCGCAGATCCCCGCCGGGATGCCCAACCGCATACTTATAACCGGCAGCATCGTCCCCGGAGAACACTGCCGCCCTGCCGCCGCAGGTCTCCTGGATCGCGATGGCCGCACGGCGCAGGCCGTCCGGAGACAGTCCCTCCATCCGGACCAGGACGTCTCCTTTTCCCCGGAGCTGCTCTGCTTTGGCCGCAAACTGCCGCTGCTCCATGGCATAAATCTGCTGCTTTTTCGCCTCCAGCTCCGCCGCCGCCGCTTCCACCGCGGCCGCCGTCTCCAGGGGCTTGGCGGAGAGGATCCGGGACACCTGCCGGTTCTGGTCCGCGATGTCGCTCAGGTATTCATAGGCCCGCCGGCCCGCCGCCATCTCCACCCGGACGCCGCTGTGGAATTTCTCCACGCTGAGGATCCTGACCAGACCGATCTCTCCGGTCCGGGCCACGTGGGTGCCGCAGCAGGCGCAGATGTCCGTGCCGGGAAATTCCACGATCCGCACGGCCCCGGAAAGCTCCTTCTTGCTCCGGTAGGGGATCTCCTTCAGGGTCTCCGGGTCGGGATACCAACATTTCACCGGCAGGTCCTCCCAGATGCGTCCGTTGACCTCCCGCTCCGCCTCCCGGAGCTGCTCCTCTGTCAAAAGGCCGGAAAAGTCGATGGTGATCACGTCGGAGCCCATGTGGAATCCCACGTTGTCGTATCCATAGATCCGGTGGATCACCCCCGACACCATGTGCTCCCCTGAGTGCTGCTGCATCAGGTCAAACCGCCGGTCCCAGTCGATCTCCCCCGTGACCCGGGTCCCCGGCTCCAACGGCGCATCCGTCATGTGGAGCACCTGGCCCTCCGCTTCCCGGGTGCCCGTCACCGCGACGCCGCCGAGCGTGCCCCGGTCCCCCGGCTGGCCGCCGCCCTCCGGATAAAAGCAGGTCCGGTCCAGCACCACCGCGAACCCCTTCTTCCAAGGTGCGCACTCCTCCACAACTGCCTCGAATTTCCGCAGATAGGGATCCTGATAAAAGAGTTTTTCCGTTTCCATGGCTGCCTCCTGTCAGAGAAAATCACCGGCCCGCCCTGTCGGGAGAGCCGGTAAGCATTAAGGCTTAAGACACCTGATTCCCAAAGTGGTAGTGGACCACGTTGGTGGTCCTGCGCCGGGGCTGCTGGACCGGCGGCTGATAAGTCTGCTGCACCTGCGGCGCCTGCTGCTGAACCGGCGGCTGGTAGGTCTGCTGCACCTGCTGCGGCTGCTGGACCGGCGGCTGGTAGGTCTGCTGCACCTGCTGGACAGGAGGCTGATAGACCGGGATCTGACGGGCCAGCCGTTCCCGCTCCTTCGCCTTCTTCTGCTCGTCCATGATATCGATGAACAGGCCGAAATCAAAGTTGGGATCCATGGCCTCCTGAATAAAGCCCAGCAGCAGCTTCAGAGTCCCGCGGCTGTATGCGCTGGAATACCGCTGTTCCGCCCGGTGGACGAACTCCGGCAGCGCCGCCCGGCCTGCCCGGATCGCGTCGAGCACATCCGAGGGATACCGCACATAGAGATAGAATCCATGGCCGGCCGTGAGATACTTCTCCATAGAATTCAGCCGGGCGAGCTCCTGGGCGCTCTCCACCTCCACCAGGAGATAGCGGTCGCACATATCCCGGAAGGCTTTTTCGGATTCCGCAGTCCTTCCGCCGGAAACCTGTCCGTTCCACTCCCGCAGCAGATTGATGGCCTTGTCTGCCGACACGTTTCTGATCAGCATGGATCTATCACTCCTTTGGTCACGCGGCCCAATTGCCGCTTCGTCCTTATGTAAACTATGTACCTATATATTGTATCGTGTTCTTTTGATAAATACAATGGGTTTTTCACGTTTTTTCGGGTTTTTTTCAAAAATACGAAAAGCCCCCGGACGCAAAATGCGTCCGGGGATGGCTTCAACAATAGAAATCCTTGATTTTCTTGGCGCGGCTGGGATGGCGCAGCTTCCGGATGGCCTTGTTCTCGATCTGACGGATCCGTTCCCGGGTGACGCCGAAGATCTGGCCCACCTCTTCGAGGGTGTGGGTCCTGCCGTCAAACATGCCGAATCGCATCCGCAGCACTTCCGCCTCCCGCTCGGTCAGGGTCTGGAGGATCTCCTCCAGCGCCTCCGCCAGAAGGGTGTTGGAGGTGGCGTCGGCAGGTCCCGGGGTGTTGTCGTCCTCCACGAAGGATCCGATGGTGGTGTCCTCCTCGTCGCCCACCGGGGTGTCCAGGGAAAGCGTATCGGCGGAGGTCCGGGTGGCCTCGATGACCTTCTCCAGGGGAATGTGCAGATCCTCCGCGATCTCCTCCATGGTGGGTTCCCGGCCCAGCTCCTGCACCAGCTTGCGGTTGCAGCGGGTGACCTTGTTGATGACTTCCACCATATGTACCGGGACCCGGATGGTCCTGGCCTGGTCGGCGATGGCGCGGGTGATGGCCTGCCGGATCCACCAGGTGGCATAGGTGGAGAACTTGTTGCCTTTGGTGTAGTCGAACTTGTCCACGGCCCGGATCAGGCCCGTGTTTCCCTCCTGGATCAGATCCAGAATGTGAAGGCCGCGGCCGGAATACTTCTTGGCGATGGAGACCACCAGCCGGAGGTTGGCCTCGGTCAGCTTGTCCTTGGCGTATTTATCGCCCTCCGCCACCCGGGCCGCCAGTTCCTGCTCCTCCTCAGGGGTCAGCAGCTTGATCTGGCCGATCTCCTTGAGGTACATCCGGACGGGATCGTCCAGGTTGTACTCCGCGGCCAGCTCCACAGGATCGACCAGTTCCTCCTCTTCTGTCGGGACGTCCTCCGGCACATCCAGTTCCAGTTCCGCGCCGACAATTTGAATGCCGAGGCCCTCGATCGTATCATAGATATGCTCGATCTGCTCCGGGTCAATGTCCAGTTTTTCCAGCACCCCGAGCACCTCGGAGGACTGGAGCGCGCCGGCCTTCTGTCCCTTGCTGAGCAGCGCCAGGACAGGTGCCTTGACCTCATCACTGAGCTTCACAGCAGCATTGTTTGTGATTGCCATATTGCACTTCCTTTTAAATAAGAAGTCCCTCTTCATCAGCCGAAAAAAAGATGATCGCCGAACACGGCGCAGTACGCTGATTATAAGACAGGCAACTGATATAATAACACTTTTTTCAAAATGATGCAAGTTCTTTTTTCTTTTTTTCCAGATTAGACTTGATTTCCTTTTGATTCCTGCTATTCTGATTACAGAACAGATTTTATGACGAGGTGATTCCCATGATTCTCGGAGTAGTGGGCATGGGCCTGATCGGAGGCAGCCTGTGCCGGGCCTTCAAGCAGTATACGCCCCATACCGTTCTGGGCTGGACCAGAAACCAGAAAACCATTGCTTTCGCTATGAGCGTAGAGGCCATCGACGGGCCCCTGGACGACCTGTCCCGGCCGGACGTGGTGTTCGTTGCCCTGCCGCCGGAGGCGACCATCGAATATCTGAAGGACCACGCGGCGGACTTCAAGCCCGGCGCCATTGTGGCGGATATCTGCGGCGTCAAGCAGCCGATCATCGACGCCGTGGATCAGCTGTACCATGACCGCGGCGTCCGCTATGTGGGCACCCATCCCATGGCCGGCAAGGAGGTGGCCGGATTCGCCAACTCCGACGTGGACCTCTATAAGAACGCCAGCTATATCATCACCCCCACTGCCCTGACCGACCCGGACGCAGTGGAAACCCTGCGGGATCTGGCCGGCGCCATCGGCTTCACCCGGGTGGAGATCACCGATCCCGTCCGCCACGATACCATCATCTCCTATACCTCCCAGCTGGCCCACGTGGTCTCCTCTGCCTATATCAAGAGTCCCACCTCGGCCCTGACGCTGGGCTTCACCGCCGGCAGCTTCCAGGACATGACCCGGGTTGCCAAGCTGGACCCGGATATGTGGACGGCGCTGTTCTCCCTGAACCGGGGCCCTCTGCTCTCGGAGATCGACACGCTCATCGCCAATCTCACGGAATTCCGGGAGGCGTTGGGCGAAGATGATCTTGAAAAAGTCCGGGCCCTTCTTGACCGGGGCCGGGCCCTCCGGGAGGAGGTGCTGCTGCGGCAGCATCTGCACCACACTGGCACGGATTAATGGAATCATCCATTTTTATCGCTTCGTATCCGAAAGGTACAATTCGTATCCCCGGGCCTGGTGTTTTTTCCCACCCTCTTTTGTCAGTTTGTGCAGACCCATTGACAGAAATAACTCGGTTTTGTATAGTATCAAAGTGGTATATTACCAAATTATTAAGGAAATGAGGTTACAAAATGAAGAAGACATTGTCTATGCTTCTGGTGCTGGCCCTGGTCGTGGCTCTGTTCGCCGCCTGCGGCAGCACTGCCGCACCGGCATCTGACGCCGGCAGCGCCGCCGGTTCCGCCGCCGCTTCTGCGGAAGCCCCGGCCGACGAGGGCGGAGAGGCCGCCGCGCCTGCTGCGGAGCCTGCCGCGGAAGCCGGTTCTGCTGTGGAAGATTCCGCCGTGGAAGAGGCGCCCGAAGAGGAGCAGCTCGCCGGCGACCCCATGGAAGCTATGAAAGAGGAGTTTATCTCCTATCCTCTGGAAGAGGGCGGCACCATCTCCATGTGGTACTACACCCCTCCCTATGTCCAGTTCGTGGATTCCAACGCCAACTTTAACGCCCTGAAGGCCGCGGAAGAGGCCACCGGCGTCAAGCTGGACTTCATCGAAGTCGGCTCCGCATCCGCTTCCGAGCAGTTCAACCTGATGGTTGCCGGCGGCGACATGACCGACCTGATCCCCGTCATCGAGTACTATTCCTCCGGCGTGACCAAGGCCTATGAGGAAGACGTGATCATGGACATCGAGCCCTATGTGGAGGAGTACATGCCCAACTTTGCCGCCGTGCGTGAATGCCTGTCCGAAAAGACCCAGAAGCAGCTGATGACCGACGGCGCCCTGCTGGCCTTCTATCAGGTCAACGACGGCTCCTTCGCCGCCAACGGCCAGGTCACCCGCGGCGACTGGCTGGACGAACTGGGCATCAGCTTTGACAGCACGCTGATTTCTCTGGACCAGTTCGACGACATGCTCCATCAGATGCACGACAAGTACAACGTGGCCCACACCATCTATTTCACGGACGGCACGCTGCCCCTCAACGCCGTGTTTGACACCTCCATCCCCACTCTGGTGGGCGACGGCTTCATGACCTCCGTGTCCTCCGCCATCTTCCGCCGCGGCGACGAGTGCGTCTCCGGCTGGAACCAGGATGGCTACCGGGATTACCTGGAGTATGTCCTGCAGCTGATGGATGACGGCCTGATCGACAAGGACTTCATGGGCCTTGACGGCGACCAGGGTGTCCGCAACACCGCTTACGCCAACGGCGACGTCGCCATCTGGCAGATGGGCGCCGACAAGCTGGAGGAGCTCTCCTGGTACACCGAGGATCCCAACTTCAAGGTCGCTGCTGTGCCCAACGTCACCGCTGATCCCAACGCTCCCTATGTCTGGAAGCAGGATTCCAGCCTCATTCAGCGCGGCGGCTTCTCCCTGTCCACCTCCTGCGAGAATCCCGAACTGGTCTGCCAGTGGGAGAACTACTTCTGGACCTATGACGGCTGGCTGCTGAACAACTACGGCATCGAGGGCGAGAGCCTGACCTGGGAGGGCGAGGAGCCCCGGTTCGATTGGGAGACCCCCGTCACCGTCACCGGCATGAATGCGCCCAACGCCGACATGGCTCTGGAGCTCTTCACCATGAAGCGCTTCGCCGGCGGCTATCTGGACAACGACCGCCTGGTTCCCACCTTCCCCGAGTCCGCGCTGAACGCTGTGGAACTGTGGAATGTGGAGGGCTCTGACGAGCGGTACTATCCCGACTCCATCGTCTTCACCGTGGAGGAGAACGAGAAGATCGCCGAGTATGAGGGCGACTTCCTGACCTATGCCCCCGGCGCCATTCTGGCCTTCCTGAACGGCAACACCCCGCTCAACGACGACACCTGGAACGAGTTCGTCACCGAGTGCGACAACCTGGGCATCAACGAAATCATCGCGGTTTATCAGAACGCTTACGACGAGTACATTGCCGGCGAGCGCTGATCCGGAAATAATTTGGGCCGCCCCATCGGGGCGGCCCTTTTTTGTTCTCCGCAGAATCAGTTGTAATACGCGTGCAGCTTTTCCGCAATGTTGTCCATGAACTCGGCGGAGGTGACCTTTCTGGCCTCGCCCTTCTCCCAGAGCAGGCACAGGTCGCCGGTCATGGTGCCCTCCCGGATCACGTCCAGACTTGCCTGCTCCAGCCGGTCGGCAAAGGTCTGAAGCTCCGGCAGGCCGTCCTTCTCTCCCCGCTTGCGCAGGGCGCCGCTCCAGGCAAAGATGGTGGCGATGGGGTTGGTGGAGGTTTCCTCCCCCTTGAGATACTTGTAATAGTGCCGGGTCACGGTGCCGTGAGCGGCCTCATACTCGAAGTTCCCCTCCGGGGACACCAGCACGGAGGTCATCATGGCAAGGGAGCCGAAGGCGGTGGAGACCATGTCGCTCATCACATCGCCGTCGTAGTTTTTCAGCGCCCAGATGAAACCGCCCTCCGAGCGGATGACCCGGGCCACCGCGTCGTCGATCAGGGTGTAGAAATAGGTCAGACCCGCTGCCTCAAACTGCGCCCTGTACTCCTCGTCGTAGATCCTCTGGAACGTATCCCGGAAGGTGCCGTCGTACTTTTTGGCGATGGTGTCCTTGGCGGAGAACCACAGGTCCTGATGGGTGGAAAGGGCGTAGGCGAAGCAGCTCCGGGCGAAGGACTCGATGGAGGAGTCCTTGTTGTACTGGCCCGTCAGCACGCCGCCGCACTCAAAATCATAGATCAGCTCTTTGGAAATCCCGCCGTATTTGCTGGTAACGGTCAGTTCCGCCTTGCTGCCGGCCTCCACCCGCATCTCCGCGGCCTTGTACACGTCGCCGTAGGCGTGCCGGGCGATGGTGATGGGCTTTTTCCAGGTCCGCACCACCGGGGAGATCCCGTCCACCAGAATGGGCGCACGGAACACGGTGCCGTCCAGGGCGGCGCGGATGGTGCCGTTGGGACTCTTCCACATCTCATGGAGATTGTATTCGGTCATCCGGGCGGCGTTGGGGGTGATGGTGGCGCACTTGACGCCGACCCCGTACTTTTTATTGGCCGCCGCGGCGTCGTGGGTCACCTGATCACCGGTGGCGTCCCGGTTGGGAAGTCCCAGATCATAGTATTCCGTTTTCAGTTCCACAAAGGGTTCGATGAGTTTTTCCTTGATCTCTTTCCAGAGGATCCGGGTCATCTCGTCGCCGTCCATTTCCACCAGCGGTGTCGTCATTTTGATTTTTTCCATGGGGTTCCCTCCCGAGTTGAATCATTGTTCCCATTATACCGGATTCCCCCGAAAATTTATAGTCTATTTTTACAAAATCCGGTTTTGCTCTTCAAAACCGGGCCGGAGCTTGCTATAATAACTCAAACTTCGCACACCGATTTTGCCAAAATAGTTGAACGATCAGCCTGGTTTTCGAGGGAAACAGCGATATACTCAGGCATATCGGCTATGAGTGATGCGAAAAGGGTGCAGATTTCCTCTTCAGAGGCATTAAAACCCTGCATGAGTTTTGTCAGAAAAAGTTGGATTTTCTCAAAAGCTTGGGCAATTGAAATCTCTGCTATTTCCTCCGAAATCATGCAGAATATCGGCCCTGCTGTCCGGGCGTCCTGGTCTGCTCTTGTTTCCATGGCCAGAAACATATACCGCGCAAATACAATGGCTGTATGTGCGCACATCGCGTCATACGATATGGAGCGGCATTCCTTTGTGAGCCAGAGCAGAGACTTGCAGGTCTTGAAGAATACCTCAATGTCCCAGCGCCGGCAGTAAAGCTGAATGACCTCATCCTCTGAAAGCTTGGTATCAGTAGTGAGCAGGACCAGATACTCCTTACGGTTATTGCGATTCCGCACATACACCAGCTTTGCGGGAATCTGAATCTCCTGCCGGTCCTTTCCTTCTGTGCAGACTGTGATAGGAACACTCAGTAAATACCGAGATCTTCCACGGCGTTTCTTGTTCCTGGCATAGATCTCTTTACAGCTCAGTTTTTGGCCGTTGTACAGATAGTGAATTCGGCTGCTGCGCTTTACCATGGCAACCACATCCAAGCCAAGGTTATGGACAGCAGCAATCTCTGAGGGAAACGCAAACCAGCTGTCAAACAGCACATAATCGGCCGCAATGCCAGCTTCCTGGGCGCTCTCGATCAGCTCCGGTACGACCTCCGTCATCTTCTGCTGTGCGAGTTTGCGACGCTTTGCTCCATTAGAATGCTCCGGAACTTCCAAAGCAGGATTGATTCTGGTCTTCTCGTTCTCATTTGACATCAGGCAGGAATTAACCGGCATGAACGTGACACCGTCGGACCATCCAAGTGTCAGCATACGGAATCCTCTTACGCACCTGTGGCGTTTCGCATGGTCATACACCAGGGAAAGCAGCTCCACCTTCTTAGAACGTTCCCGTTCATAGATGGAATCATCGATGATGAATACGTTACGACGCTTCTCAGAGGTTAATGGTTCTATATGCTCCCGGATCAGCTTGGACGCAAGCAGCGAGGTGAACCGGATCCAGTTTGTCCGGACAGAGTTCTTAAACCGATAAATCGTGTCTTGCTTCAGATTTGTGTTGCCCAGAAGAATATCCGTATATGCACTGCGATTGCGGAAGACCAGGCTAAATAGGTATTCAACAATGGTAACTACAGAAATACCCTTTTCTTTGTATGCATTGCTCTTCTGCAAAATCTCTGAGAGTCCGCAAACTTTGAAAAATCTGAAGATTCTTTCGGAAATGTACTTGGAATTCTCGTAATCATGCGCTATACTATTCATGGTGCAAGCCTCCTGAATGGTTAGTGGTTTTAGCAATTCTATTATACCATACAGGCTGGGCTTGCGCCTCTTTTTGTGCTATTTTTGACAGAGAAAAATACTGCAAAAAGTTCAGACTTTTCGGTGTTTTGCCAAATAGATAATTCAGTTAAATTGTTCGGATTTTGCTATGTGCGAAGTTTGAG
>CACYXZ010000062.1 GCA_902778525.1 Oscillospiraceae bacterium
GCCACGGCCTGCCGCTACGGCTTTGCCCGGGGCCTGTTCTCCAATGAGTCCGGCATGGGCTCGGCGCCGCTTGTGGCCTCAGCCGCTCAGACCAGGAATCCCAAGCGTCAGGCTATGGTGGCCATGACGGGGACTTTCTGGGATACCGTGGTGATCTGCCTGATGACCGGACTGGTGCTGGTGTCCTGCATCCTCAAATACCCGGAGATCGACGCCTCTGCCCTCAACGGCGCGGAGCTGACCAGCAGGGCCTTTTCCATGATCCCCTATGTGGGACTCCCGATCCTGGTGGTGGGACTGATCACCTTTGCGTTCTCCACCATTCTGGGGTGGTACTATTACGGGGAACGCTGCGCGGTCTATCTCTTCGGAGAAAAAGTGATCCTCCTTTACAAGATCCTCTGGGTGATCGGCGTGTTTGTGGGCGCCATGGTGGAGCTGAACCTGATCTGGAACATCGCGGATCTGCTCAACGGACTCATGGCGGTGCCCAATATCGCGGCGGTGCTGCTACTGAGCGGTTTGGTGGCACGGGAGACGAAGAAATACAGCGGAACGCATATAAACGACAGAGACGATACGCAAATCCCGACCCTCAACAACTCAAAATCCGGTGTGCTCTGGTAAAAGAACCGGGCCATGGAGAGGTTTCTCCATGGCCCGGTTTCCCGTTTTGAACAGATTCAGTTGGAATCGGAGGAGACCTCCGACGGATGGATTCCGCGCACCAGACGCAGGTGCCGGCCTCTGCGGATGTAGTGGGCGATGACATAGCTCAGCACGAATCCGATGCTCATGCCGAGGAGCGCCTGAAAGCACTGGAAGGCGCTGCCCTCCATCATGGCCCGGTCCTCAAAATACAGTCCCACCAGCGTGTAGTAGAACAGATCGCCGGGGATCAGGGGGACGATAGACGGATAGACAAAATAGGTGGAGGGATCCTTCCGGCGGGAGGCCAGCACCTCCCCGTAGAGGGCGGCAAACAGCGCCGAAAGACCCACATACAGCAGCCGGTAGGAGGTCAGAGGCGTCAGCGTCAGCAGGACGATCCTGGTCAGCGCGCCGCCAAGCCCCGCCAGCCAAAGGTCTCTGGGCTGGATCCGGAACACAAGGCCGAAGCTGACGGAGGCCAGAAAGGACAGGGCCACCAGCAGCACCGGATGGGTCAGGGTCGCCACGACGACATCGCCGGTTTCCACCTGCATCCCCAGCGCCCAGATGGCGCCGTAGAGTCCGAAGGCGAGAGCCATGGTTTCCACGGTCACCTTCGCCACCTGCAGGATGCCGTTCATCTCATTGCCGCAGAGCAGGTTCCTTACGGCGTTGACCAGGGGGATGCCCGGGATCACCAGCATGGACAGGGTGATCAGAATGACGGCGGTGTTCCGGCCGATCCCGATCCGTCCGAGCAGGATCGCGGCGGCAGCGGCCAGACCCATGGTGACGGCGTTGATCACGACCTTGTCCAGTCCCGGCTTTTCCAGAATCCGCATCAGATAGTGCATCAGTACCGTGACGATCGCCACCGGAGGGAGATCCGGGACTCTGCCGCCGAAGATCAGGCACAGACAGCACATGGCCGCGATCTGGGCCAGCAGCACCAGCCAGTCGGGATAGCCTTTCACCGCCGTTGCCTCGGACAGCATCTTCTTCAGCCGTCCGGCGCCCGGGGTCTGCTCCGCCACGGCGAAGCTCAGACGGTTGAGCCTTTTGAGCTGCTCAAGATGGATGGACGACGGGGGAATCGAGCCCTGGCGGGTGGCGTATTTCCCGGTCTCATCCCGGGCGCTGAGGGAGATGTAGCTGCTTAACAGGTACAGGCTCACGTCATGGAGCCCGTAGGCGTGGCAGATTCGATCCACTGCCAGACTGACACGCTCCAGATTTGCGCCGCTGACGACCATCCGGCGGCTCAGATCCACGCAGAAATCCAGAATGTTTTCCAGCCGGGTCTGCTCATGTTTTGCATTGTGATTAGCCATAATGACCTCATTTCCTGATTGTTGGGACCCGGTTCAGTCCGGGGCTCGAGTTATGATACCATATTCTGCGAAAAGGTCAAGCGGTTTTCCCGAAACCGGATGGAGGATCCGGTGTTGCCTTTTTCCGCCCCGGGGGATAAAATAGAATTCGAAACGACGAGAACGGAGGACGGAGCATGGGAACGAGAAAACAGATGGAACAGGCGCTGCGCCGGGTCCTGACCGGGGAAGGGCTTTCACGGCCAGATTATTCCATCGTGATCCCGGTGATCTGGACGCAGGACGGTCCGGAGCTGCTGATCGAGGTCCGTGCGGCTGGGATCTCTCAGGAGGGAGACCCCTGTTTTCCCGGAGGAAGGATCGAACCCGGTGAGACCCCGGCCCGGGCCGCGGTGCGGGAGCTGAAGGAGGAGCTGGGTCTGCGGATCCGATCGGAACAGCTTCTGGGACAGCTTCCGACGGTACATACCTATCTGGGAGCCCGGACAGACATGTTTGTGGGATCCCTTCCGGGGGAGGTGCTGGATCAGCTCCGGATCAACCGGACGGAGGTGGCACAGCTGCTGCGGGCGCCGGTCAGCTTTTTCCTGGAGCATCCGCAGAATACCAGCTACGGGGTGCAGGGACATACGGTCTGGGGCATGACAGCCGGCGCGATCCGGCACCTTTGCGCGGCCTGGAGACAGGCGGAGCGGGAGACCGGAGAACCCGGAACTGCCATTTCAAATGGAAACTGACATACATGTCACAAAATGAAACTACCGCCGGAGCGGGAAGTTTGCTACAATTAAATATGTAGAATTCTAAAACAGAGCGAAAAAACGGCTCTGTTCGGTAAAGGAGCGATCAATATGGGTAAAAAATACAGTCATATCATGGCACCGCTGAAGATCGGCAACGTGATCCTGAAGAGCCGGTTCCTCTCCGCCAATGCGCTGCCCCACTTTCTGCAGGGGCCGGAGCTGTATCCCTCCGACGCGGTGGTGGACTATCTGATCAACATCGCGAAAAACGGTGCGGCGATCATCACCATCGGCGACTGGACCAACCTCAAACAGCGGGAGGGCTTTGGCGACGGCTGTCATTTCCCCATGTGGGACACCCGGGATCCGGCGCTGGAAAACGCCCTGACTCTGATGGTGGATCAGCTTCACTTTTTCGGCTCCAAGGTCTCCATTGCCACGCATCTTCCCGCCCCTGAGGGCTACGGCGTCTATGACGGGGAGCCGGCCGGCGGCATGCCGATGCTGTCTCCTGCGGAGATGGAGGAGATGATGGAGGAAATGGCGGAAATGATGGGCGGCGACGGCGCGCCAATGCCCTTCGGCCCGCCTCCCGGCAGCAGTGAGCCCATCAAAGCCATGGGCCTGCCCCAGATGCAGGAATACTGTGATACGCTGGTCAAGAAGCTGAAATATTATGTAAACTGCGGCTACGACATGTGCTCCATTCACGCCTCCTACGGCGCCACGCTCCTGAGCAAGTTCCTGTCGCCCAAGTACAACAAACGCACCGACGAATTCGGAGGCTCCATGGAAAACCGGGCCAAGTTTCCCATTATGGTGGCCAGGGCGGTGAAGAAGGCCTTCGGTCAGGACTTCCTGGTGGAGATGCAGGTTTCCGGAGAAGAAGAGGGCGGCATCACCGTGGAGGATATCGTGGAATTCGCCAAGCTGGCGGAGGGTTCCATCGACATCCTACAGCTCCGGGCGGGAGACGGCGATCTGGCCCATCCTACGGGCTTCAACTCCAAACCCCATGACCCGCTGACGCTGCGCTTTGCCGAGGCCATCAAAAAGAGCGGTGCAAAGATCGTCACGGCGCCCATCGGAGGCTTTCAGGATCTGGACGACATCGAGTCTTACATTGCCGAGGGCAGGACTGATATGATCGGCGTGGGCCGGGCGTTTATCTGCGACAGCCGTTATGGAGAGAAGATCGCCCAGGGACGGGGCGATGACGTGGTCCCATGCGTCCGCTGCAACCGCTGCCACGGACTGGGTATGCAGGGACCGTGGAAATCGGTATGTACGGTCAACCCGGAGGTTGGGATCCAGCACCGGCTTCACGCGCTGGTTCAGCCTGGCACCGGAGGCAAAAAGGTCGCGGTCATCGGCGGCGGTCCGGCGGGTATGCGCGCAGCGCTGTACCTGAAGGAGCGGGGCCACAGCGTGACGCTCTTCGAGAAGACCGGAAAGCTGGGGGGCCAGCTGATCCATGCGGATTATTCCAGCTTCAAGTGGCCCCTGCGGGACTATAAGGACTATCTCATTGCACAGCTGGAGAAATGCCGGGTCGAAGTCCGGCTGAACACCGCCGCCACCCCGGAAATGATTCAGGAAGAGGGCTTTGACGCGGTGATCGCGGCCATGGGCGCTGTACCGAAGCTGCCGCCTGTTCCCGGCCTGACGGATGATTCCGGAAAGGCTGTCGAAGGCGTCTACGATCCCATCGAGGTCTACGGCAGAGAGCAGGAGCTGGGCAAAAAGGTGGTGGTGATCGGCGGCGGAGAGATCGGCATGGAGACGGCCATGTATCTGGCGGAAAACGGCCATGAGGTCACCATCCTCTCCCGGCAGCGGAAATTCGCCGCGGATGCGGACCGGGTCCACTACTATTCCATGTTTGCCGACGCCTGGAGCAAAATGGACAATCTCACACCCGTCAAGCGTGCCACAACCACGGCTGTGGCGCCGGGACAGGTAACCTATACCGACAAGAACGGGGAGAGCCACACAATTACCTGCGACTCCATCGTGGCCTGCGGCGGCATGGCGCCGGCTCAGGAGGAAGCGCTGGCCTTTGCGGACGCGGCGGACACCTTCCTCATCATCGGCGACAACGAGACCACCGGGAATGTGATGACCGCTACCCGCAGCGCCTTTGCGGCGGCCATGCGGATCTGAAAAGCGCAAATCAACCGGAAATTGTCGGGATGCCGCAGGGCATCCCGACAATGCTTAAAAAAAGATACTCTCGGTGAGAAAATTGATATGGACGTTGCGAAAACCTTCCCTTGAATCAGGGAAGGTTTTTCGTTACAATGCAGGTAGATTCCAAAAACAGAAGGAGGAAAAACAATGAAAAAAGTATTGGCAATCTTATTGGCAATGGCCATGCTTCTGGCGCTGACCGCCTGCGGCGGCGCGGCAGGTTCCGCGGCTCCCGCTGCGGAGGCTTCCGCGTCTGAGGCCGCTCCTGCCGAAGAAGCTGCCGCTGAGGAGGCCGCCCCCGCTGAGGAAGCCGCCCCCGCTGAGGAAGCCGGATCCGCCGCAGAGGCCGCTCCCGCCGAGGAGGCCGGATCCGCTGCGGAGGTTCCCGCTGAGGAGGCCGAACCGGTCAACGTCATTGAGTATCCCCTGGAAGGCAACCCTTCCTTCACCTACACCGTCATCATGCGCAACAACGTGCTGGCGATGCTGGGCGATGACGACTTCTCCGTGACCTCCGCTTACAAGGGCATCTGCGAGGCCACCGGATGCGACATTGAGTTCGTCGCGCTGGGCGAGGCCACCGCCAACGAGAAGATCAACATCAACATGGCCTCCGGCGACATGACCGACTTCTCCGTCAGCGTGGGCAACTATGCCTGGAACATGTCCGGCGCCATCGAAGAGGGCGTCCTGTTCGACTTCACCCCCTATCTGGAGGAATACTGCCCCAGCTACAAGGCTCTGCTGGACAACGATGAGGATATCCGAGCCGCAGCCACCAACCCCGACGGCACCATCAGCATGTTTGTGAGCCAGGCTGCTCCCGTGCAGGACAAGGGTATGATCATCCGGCAGGACTGGCTGGACGACCTGGGCCTGGAGAAACCCACCAACCGGGAGGATCTGGAAGAGGTCCTGAAGGCCTTCAAGTCTGAGAAGGGCGCCACCATGCCGATCCTCACCAACTCCGGCCTGGAGACCGGCCTGTCCCATTCCTTTAACATGGTGTTCGCCGGCCTCAACGGCGTCAGCTATCAGCTCACCGAGCCCAATGGCAAGGAAGTCATCGCCAACTTCGCCTCTGAGAACGGCATCGAGTATCTGATGTATCTGCACCATCTGTATGAGGAAGGCCTGATCATTGACGACTTCATGTCCACCGGACGGGAGCAGGGCAACTGGGAGTCTTCCTACTACGGCGGCAAGTGCGGCGTCTGGGCCGACGGTTTCCGGGAACTGGATCCCGCCAACCGTGCCAATGCCGAGGATCCCAACTACCGGGTCTCCGCCCTGGCCATGACCGACTATGAGTGCCACGTCTCCGATAAGTCCACCGCCTCCATGATGGGCCAGGTCTTCCTGACCTCCGCCTGCGAGGACATCGAAAACGCCATGCGGCTTATGAACTGGTGCTATACCGAGGAAGGCATCCGCAACAACCTCTATGGACAGGAGGGCGACGGATACGTGCTGGAGGACGGCAAGGTGGTCCTCACCGAGAAAATCACAAACAACCCCAACGGCTGGTCCCTGAACAACGCCCTCAACTGGTACGGCGCCCAGCAGTGGCTGCCCACCTGCGTCACTCTGGAGCACTGGCGCCTGATCAGCGCACCTGAGTCCTTTGAGGCGCTGGAATACTTCACAGATGCCTACGGCGACAAGTCCATGAAGCTGCCCGCTTCTGTGGCTCTGTCCGCCGATGATACCACGGAGTATTATTCTCTGGCTTCCGACGTGGGCACCCTGTTTGCTGAGAGCGCCACCAAGGTGGTCACCGGACAGCTGGACGAGGCCGGCTATCGGGCGGTCATCGAGCAGGCCAAAGGCATGGGGCTGGATCGGATGACCGAGCTGTACCAGGCGGCTTACGACAAATACCTGGAAGAAAACTGAGTCTCATCGACAGCCCGGTGCAGGGAAACCTGCACCGGGCTTTTTCTGCACGCTTCTTCCGATGCGCCTTTTGGGAAAAAACACGGGAAATGCTTTACAAGCCAACGGTTTTGACATAAAATCAGAACAGATGAACGCAGCTGCCCGGGGGCGGCATGCGCGGGAGGAAGGCGGATCGGATGCTGGTGTTGTTGATGATTCTATGGCTGCTGCTGTGGGGCAGGATCACATGGGAGATCCTGGGGATCGGACTGCTGATCTCCCTGGCGGTGTGGCTGTTTGCCGTGCGGGCGCTGAAGTATCCATGGCGCAGGGAATTGAGAGCCGTAAAGTGCGTGCCGCTGGCGCTGCTCTACGGCCTGAATCTGCTCTGGGAAACGCTGAAGGCGGCGACGCTGGTGGCAGTGCTGGCGATGAAGCCCGGCGCGAATCCGGAGCCCGTGCTGGTGGAGTTCCATTCAGGACTGCGGCGGGACGCGCTGAACGTGATTCTGGCCAACTCCATCACTCTGACGCCCGGAACCATCACAGTCTTTCAGGACCACGACCGGTTCGTGATACACGCCCTCCGGCGGGAATATGCCGAGGGGATCGAGGAATCGTCGTTTATCCGTCTGCTGAGGAGGTTTCCGCAATGACCATTGAACAGGCTTATCAGACGCTCTATACCGCGGCGCTGCTGGTGATCGCGGTGCTGCTGGCGGTCATGCTGGTCCGCTGCGCCCGGGAGCCCGGGATCACGGACCGTGTCCTGTCCATCAATATGATCGGTACGCTGGTGACGGCAGGGATCGTGATCCTCTCCCAGCTGCTGCAGGAAGGTTTTTTGGTGGATGTGGCGCTGATCTACACCATGATCAGCTTTGTCTCGATTCTGATCCTTGCCCGGGTCTATGTGCCGGAAGATCCCGAACGAAGGCCGTTTTCGCGGAAGGACGAGGAAGGAGAAGGGAAAAATGGGTGAATGGATCCGATTCTGGGTCACCGCAGTGCTGCTCATCGCGGGCCTTGTGTATCTCGTGGCTGGCGTGGTGGGAAACTGCCGGTTCCGCTATGTGATGAACCGGGTCCACGCGGCGGGCCTTGGCGATACCATGGGACTGTTCTTCACGGCGGCGGCGCTGGCGGTCAGCGCTGACGGCGCCGCTTTGGGGATCCGGCTGTTTCTCCCGCTGGTCTTCCTGTGGATCACATCGCCGGTTTCCTCCCATTTTCTCAGTCAGATCGAGTACTTTACACAGAAGAACCTCTTCCGGCACATGGACCGGAGATAGGAGGAAACAGATATGGATGCTCTGGAACTTTGCAGGATCGTCCTGCTGGCGCTGCTTCTGGGCTGCGCGGTGACGGTGAATCTGGCCAAAAGCCTGCTTCAGGCGGTGATCATCTTTATGGCGTACAGCTCGGTGATGTGTCTTCTGTGGATCCTGATGGAATCTCCGGATCTGGCCATCACGGAGGCGGCGGTCGGCGCCGGCGTCAGCGGAATGCTGTTTCTCCTGACGCTGAAGAAGCTCCATCAGATCGGCGGGAAAGACGGTGAGGAACTGTGAAGCGTACCTTTCGAAGCTGGCTGGAGGGGGATCTGGATCTGCTATCGGAAATCCCGGACGCGGCGGAAGTCCGGAACCTCTCCCGGAGAAAGCTGAAGGAAATCCATAAAGAGGAGCGCAGCAGGATCCGCGCGCTGCCGGTGACCCGCAGGGTCGCACACCTGGAGACCAGGGCGTTTCAGGGCTGGTACCGGATCCTGGCCGTGGGGTGCTGTGTGGCGCTGCTGGGGGTCTTTCTCTTTATGACGGCCCATGTGACCCGCTACGGCGAAGAAAACCCCAGAGCGTCGGAGGTGGCGGACCGGTATCTTACCCGGGGCGTGGAAGAGACCGGCGCCATCAACGCGGTGGCGGGAATGATCCTGGACTACCGGGCCTTTGACACGCTGGGCGAGTCCCATGTGCTGTTCACGGCGCTGATCTGCGTGATGGTGCTGCTGCAGCGGGACAGCAAAAATATGCGGCCGGATCATGAGGACTATTTCCGGATCCAGCAGGAGTGGTACTACCCGACAGAACGGGATCCGATCCTCCGGCGGGTGGGCATGGTGCTCGGCCCGGGGATCCTGATGCTGGGATGCTATATCCTCCTGGGCGGACATCTGGGCCCCGGAGGCGGATTCTCCGGCGGCGCCGTACTGGGGACGGGACTGGTGATCCTGGCCTCCGCCCTGGGGGACGAGACGGTGGACCGGATCCTGACTGGTAAGAGATTCCGGTGGATCAGCTTCCTGGCGCTCTGCTTTTACAGTCTCGCCAAGGGCTACGTCTTTTTCACCGGGGCAAACGGCCTGGAAAACCATATCCCCAAGGGAACGCCGGGGGCGATCCTCTCCGCGGGGTTGATCCTGCCCCTGGACATTGCGGTTGGCCTTGTGGTGGGATGCACCATGTTCGGCTTTTACAGCCTCTTCCGCAGAGGCAGCATAGGAGGACAATGATATGATCGAAGCGCTGCTTGCCAATTACGAGGAAGCCGTGGCAGTTGTCCTGTTTGTCATCGGACTGAGCATGCTGCTGTTCCAGCGAAATCTGATCCGGAAGATCATCGGTATGAACATCATGGATACCGGCTGTTTTCTGTTCCTGGCCAGCATGGGGTATATCGCCGGCCGGAAAGCCCCGATCATCGCGGACGGCGCCGCGGACGCCTCCCGCTACATCAACCCCGTTCCGGCGGGGCTGGTGCTGACGGGCATCGTGGTCTCCGTGTCGGTGACGGCGGTGATGCTGTCTCTGTCGGTTCGGCTCTACCGCCGGTATCATACGCTGAATCTGGACGAGATCTATCAGATGGCCAGAGATCATCAGGAGGACCGGTGAGATGGAATTTGTTCGGAATTTTCCGCTTCTGACCATCATTCTGAGTCTGGTGTCCAGTGTTCTGTGTACGCTTTTGGGCGGAAAAGCCGCGAAGCGGTACACGGTGATTCTGGAAACTTTGCTGATCCTGATGGCGGGGGCGGTGCTGGCATACACGATCCGCAGCGGAACGTCCTTCACCTATGTGATGGGAGAGTTCCCGGCGCCCTGGGGCAATGAGATCCGGGCGGGGGTGCTGGAGGCGCTGATGGCGGTGATGCTGCTGACGGTCCTGCTGTGCGGCGTCCAGGGTGGATGGCGTTTTCTGGAGCTGGACGTGGAACGCAGCAAGCATAATCTCTATTTCTCCCTGGTGAATCTGTTTACCGCCGCGCTGATGGCGCTGATCTTCACCAACGACATCTTTACCGGATATGTATTTCTGGAGATCATGACGCTGGCCTCCTGCGGGCTGATCGTGGCCCGGGAGATCGGACGGACAACACTGGCGGCGGTCCGGTATATGATCCTGAACCTGCTGGGCTCCGGCCTGTTTCTGCTCGGGGTCGTGATGCTCTACAATCTGACGGGCCATCTGCTGATGGTCCCCATGGCCGGAGCGGTGTCAGAGCTGGTGGAGGAGGGGGCGCAGATGCCGCTGACCTTTGCGCTGGCGATGATCACCATCGGCCTCGGGATCAA
>CACYXZ010000063.1 GCA_902778525.1 Oscillospiraceae bacterium
AAATCAAGTGCTATTTTTTGCGCTGCGGTATTTCGGGCTTGATTGGAAAGAAAAAATGAGCCTTTCTTCAGTGTTTCCGTTTCCCGCCGGAAGTATTGGTAAAAAAATATGAAAAATTCTTGGAAAAAAGAACGGAAAATACCTGCAGGATCCGGGCGTTTCATTGACAGACTGTGATATAATATATTTTATGATTGAGTTTCTGCGCCCTTGTGACGATCGAGACCTCGGAGGTGCTTTGTAATAATGGAAAATGAAAACATGCAGAGAAGCGGTTATGTGAAACGATTTTTCGGGCATTTCGGAAGAGTAGTCGGAACGCTGCTGCTGGTGTTTATGATCACCATGGTGATTTTCGCCTGTATCTTTACCGCCTATCTCCGGAATTATCTGATGCCGCAGGTTTCCTTTTCTCTGGACAGCTTCCGGCTGAACCAGACCTCCGTGATCTACTATGAGAACAAGGAGACCGGACAGCTTGAGACTCTCCAGAATCTCTACGGCAATGAAAACCGGATCTGGGCTTCCTATAATGAGATCCCGGATTATCTGGTCTATGCCACAGTTGCCATCGAGGACAAGCGGTTCTTTGAGCATAACGGTGTGGACTGGCTTCGTACCATGCGGGCAGGCGCGAACCTCTTTATGGGCTCGAACAGCACCTACGGCGCATCCACCATCACCCAGCAGCTGGTGAAGAACCTGACCAGCGACGACGAGATCACGGTCCGCCGGAAGCTCGTGGAGATCTTCCGCGCGCTGGAGATGGAGAAACAGTATAATAAAGAAGAGATCCTGGAATGGTATCTCAATACCATCTATTTGGGAGAACAGGCTTATGGCGTCCGGACGGCTTCCTATACCTATTTTGCCAAGGATGTCTCCAAGCTCAGCCTTGCCCAGTGTGCCAGCCTGATCGCTATCACCAACAATCCGTCTCTCTACGATCCCTATATTTCGGATAACAGCCGGGAGCGGAACCAGACCCGGCAGCACTATATCCTCTATGAGATGCTCGATCAGGGTTATATTACGGAAGAGGAATACAACAGCGCCATTGCCGAGGAGCTGGTCTTTGACTATGCGTCCAGTGACGCCGACTATACGGATGACTCTTCTTATTACTCCTACTTTGTAGATACTGTGGTCCGGGATGTGGTCCGGGAGCTGGTCAACGCGACGGGTTATGACGCGGACGTGGTCAATCAGATGATCCTGGGCGGCGGGTATCAGATCTACTCCACCATCGACGTAGAGGCCCAGGCTGCCGCGGAGAAAATATACGAGAACCTGGAAAACATCCCCGCAACGGAAAGCGCCTATCAGCAGCTTCAGTCCGCCATTGTCATTATTGACAACGAAACCGGCGATATCGCCGCCATGGTGGGCGGTGTGGGCGAAAAGCCGGGCAGCCTGACCTGGAACTATGCCACCCAGAGCCTTCTGGCGCCTGCTTCCACCATCAAACCGCTGGCGGTATACGGACCTGCCCTGAATCTTGGCCTGATCACGCCGGCTACTGTTTATGACGATACGCCGTTCACCTTCGGTTCCTCCCCCTGGCCGGATAATGAGGACGGGGTCTACCACGGACTGACCAATATTCTCGAGGCCATGAAAACCTCCAGTAATACCGTGGCGGTGAAGGTGCTCGACGATCTGACCCTTGACTATGCCTATGATTACGCTGTCCACGACATGGGACTCGACACCCTGGTAGAAAACTATGAGCTTAACGGGGTAAATTATACCGATAAAAGCTACTGGTCTTTGGCCCTCGGCGGAATGGTACACGGCGTTACGGTTCGCGACCTGACGGCCGCATACGCTTCCATCGCCAATCAGGGCGTTTACCGGGAGGCCCGGACCTTCACCAAGGTCCTCGACAGCGAGGGCAATCTGGTGCTGGACAATACGCAGGATTCAAGAACGGTCCTGAACGAAAAGGCCGCCTGGTATCTGACTTATATGCTGGAAGAAACCGTAAAGAGCGGAACCGGCGTGGAGGCCCAGATCGAGGGCGTCAGCGTTGCCGGAAAGACCGGCACCAGCAGCGGCGACCATGACCGGTGGTTTGCGGGCTATACCCCGAACTATACCGCGGCAGTGTGGTGCGGATACGACCAGCCTGAGGAGATCATCCTGCAGGATGAAAACATGGACAACCCGGCTGCTGTGCTTTGGAACCGGGTCATCTCCCAGATCAGCGTGAATAAGCCGGACAACGGTTTCCAAAAGCCCTCCAATGTGATCGAGGTGGCCCTGTGCGCCGACAGCGGCATGCTGCCCACGGGCTGGTGCGAGCGGGACGTGCGTGGAAATCAGACCAGAACGATTCTGCTGGCCTCGGAGGACGTTCCCACGGATTACTGCAGCCTTCACGTGGAGCGTTCGCTCTGCCTGACGGACGGAACGCTTCATCTTGCCAACTCCGCCTGCGAAGAAGAAGGGGAGATTTATAAATACGGACTGCTGAATTACAACCGTCAGTTCCCCATTGCCGGCATTGTGGTCGCGGACCAGCAGTACTGCGTCGGAACGCTGACCCGTCTGGCGGGTTATAACGTGGCTCGTGCGGATACGCTTGATCCCATCAATGAAGAGTGCCCCTATCATGAACCGGAGGTCACGCCCAGTCCGTCGCCTTCGCCGAGTCCTACGCCCACCCCGACTCCAACTCCAACGCCAACGCCAACGCCCGCGCCCACGCCGACTCCGACTCCGGAGCCCGAACCGGAACCTGAGCCGGAACCGTCCCCTGAGGCAACCGAAGGGGAACCCTCTCCGGCGGCTTCCCCGGAGAACGGATAAAGGAGAATTGTATGTGGATCGCCGATGAATGGAAGGACTATGAGGTCCTGGACTGCTCGGACGGAGAGAAGCTGGAGCGATGGGGTAAGTATGTTCTGGTACGGCCGGATCCGCAGGTGATCTGGAATACACCTAGGGACTCTGAGCTTTGGAAGCGGTATGACGCCCGCTATGCCAGGTCCAGTACCGGAGGCGGTGCATGGAACACCAAAAAGCTTCCGGACAAATGGAAGATTCAATATAAGGAACTGACCTTTCAGGTCAAACCGATGAACTTTAAACACACCGGCATTTTCCCGGAGCAGGCCGCCAACTGGGATTGGGCCATGGAGAAGATCCGCTCCGCCGGTCGTCCGGTCAGTGTGCTCAACCTGTTTGCCTATACGGGCGGCGCCACCCTGGCCTGCGCGGCAGCGGGCGCCTCGGTGTGCCATGTAGATGCGGCCAGAGGAATGGTCTCCTGGGCGAGAGAAAACGCCCAGGTTTCCGGACTGTCAGATCGTCCCATCCGCTGGATCGTAGATGACTGCGCCAAGTTTGTGGAGCGGGAAATCAAGCGCGGGCGGCGTTATGACGCCATCATCATGGACCCGCCGTCCTATGGAAGAGGCCCGTCGGGAGAGGTTTGGAAGCTGGAGAAAAACCTGTATGACTTTGTCAGACTGTGCACCGGGGCCCTGTCGGAGGACCCGCTGTTTGTCATCATCAACTCCTATACCACGGGTCTTGCACCCTCTGTGGTGGGCTATCTTTCCGACAGCTTGTTTTCCAAGAAATACGGCGGTCATACGGACTGCGGCGAACTGGGGCTCCCGGTGACAAAAACCGGACTGTGTTTGCCCTGCGGAGCGACAGGCCGCTGGACAAGGGAGGAATAATATGGATCACGCGATCGAAGTAATAGACGCTTCGTTTTCCTATGAACAGACTGAGGCGGAGCCGGTCAAGGTTTTTGAACATCTGGACCTCAGTATTGAACAGGGGCATTTTGTGGTGATTCTGGGCCATAACGGCTGCGGGAAATCCACGCTTGCCAAGCATTTCAACGCCATACTTCTGCCGTCCGGAGGGACGCTGTATGTCTACGGCATGGATACAAAGAACGACAGGGACCTGATCCCCATCCGAAGATCTGTGGGCATGGTGTTTCAGAATCCAGACAATCAGATCGTTTCCAACGTGGTGGAGGAGGACGTGGCGTTCGCGCTGGAAAACCTGGGATTCCCGACGGAGGAGATCCGGGAGCGTGTGGACGCCGCTTTGAACGCGGTCGGCATGCTTGAGTTCCGCCGTCACGCGCCCCATCGTCTGTCCGGCGGCCAGAAACAGCGGGTTGCCATCGCCGGCGTGCTGGCCATGCGCCCCCAGTGCATCGTGCTGGACGAACCGACGGCGATGCTGGATCCGGTGGGACGGAAAGAGGTTATCGAGATCATCCGGGAGCTGGGAGAGAAATTCGGCGTCACAGTGGTGCTGATCACCCATCATATGCGGGAAGCGGTGAACGCCGACCGGGTCATTGTCATGAACGGCGGCGAGATTATCGCGGATGACACCCCGAAGCGCGTATTCGCCCAGGTGGAGCTGCTGCGAAGCGTGGGGCTTGCGGTTCCGGAGACCACGGAACTCCTTTACGCTCTGAATCAGGAAGGATGGGATCTTCCTCTGGACGCATTGAGCGTGGAGGACTGTGCCCGGGCGATTTACTCCGCCGTCTGCCCTGCCTGAAGACATATTGATGATTGCATACAATCACCGGCATCCCAGCGGAGGCTGCGCGGGAGAGCCGGAAACATACAGCCGGAGGATACGAATTTGAATCCGATCATCGAGACAAAAGAACTTACGCATATCTATTCCAGAGGCACGCCGTTTGAACGGGTGGCTCTGGATTCTGTGAATTTTTCCGTGAACCCGGGTGAGTTTATGGGCATTATCGGCCACACAGGGTCCGGAAAATCCACCTTGATCCAGCATTTGAACGGTCTGCTGAAGCCCACAGGCGGACAGGTTCTCTTTGACGGAACGGATATCTGGAGCGACAAGCATTTTACCCGGCAGGTCCGGTTTAAAGTCGGCCTGGTGTTTCAGTATCCGGAATACCAGCTCTTTGAGGAGACCGTGTTCAAGGATATCTCCTTCGGGCCGAAGAACATGAAGCTGTCCGAGGAGGAGATCCGCAGGCGTGTGTATGAGGCGGCAGCTTTTGTGGAACTGCCCGATTCGGTGATGGAGCTTTCGCCCTTTGAACTATCCGGCGGCCAGAAACGCCGGGTGGCCATTGCGGGCGTGATCGCCATGGAGCCCGACGTTCTGATCCTGGATGAGCCTACGGCGGGCCTGGACCCGAAGGGGCGTGAGCAGATCCTGAGCAATATCCGGGCCTATCAGGAAGCCCGGGGCGCCACGGTGATCATGGTAAGCCACTCCATGGAGGAAATCGCGGACAGCGTGGAGCGTCTGGTGGTCATCCATGACGCCCACATCGCCATGGACGGAACTCCCCGGGAGATTTTTGCCCATGCTTCGGAACTGGAGTCCATGGGACTTTCGGTTCCGCAGGTGACGAATGTGTTCCTGCGGCTCCGGGAGATGGGACTGGATGTTGACACCTCCGTCTACACCACGGAGCAGGCGAAGGCCGCTCTGCTGGCACTGAAAGGGGGGCGTCCCGGATGCTGAAGGATATTACCATCGGTCAGTATTTCCCAGGTGATACTCCGATCCATCGGATGGATCCCAGAACGAAGATCCTCAATGTGATCTTCTATATTATTGCGCTGTTCTCCTGCGGCGGGATCGTTGGCTATGCGCTGGTTTTGGCATATTTGATTGCCGCGGTGCGGATCTCCAGGATCAAACTCAAGACGATTCTCAAAGGCGTAAAACCTCTGATCATCATCATCATTTTTACGGCGCTTCTGAATATGTTCTACACCCCCGGCAATGAGCTTATCCATTTCTGGCGGCTGACTATTACGGATGCGGGACTGAAAAACGCGGTTTTGATGGTGGCGCGGATCATCATGCTGATCACCGGCACGTTTCTGCTGACCTACACCACATCGCCCATTACGCTGACCGACGGACTGGAGCTGCTGCTCAACCCCCTGAAAAAGCTCCATGCGCCGGTCCATGAGCTTGCCATGATGATGAGCATTGCCCTGCGGTTTATCCCCACCCTGATCGAGGAGACGGACAAAATCATGTCCGCGCAGAAGGCGCGCGGCGCCGATTTTGAGACGGGCAATCTGATTCAGAAGGCCAAGGCTTTGATTCCGATCCTTGTGCCGCTGTTTGTCAGCGCGTTCCGTCGCGCTGATGAACTGGCAACCGCCATGGAGTGCAGATGTTATACCGGAGGGGAGGGGCGGACCCGCCTCAATCCGCTGCACTGGCAGAGTTTGGATACCATCGGACTGATCTGCGGGATCGTTCTTCTGATTGGCGTGATCGTACTTCGTCAGTTTGGCCTGTGAGGAGGAAACGTATTTGCGGAATATTGCCATGATCCTCACCTATGAGGGGACCGCCTATCACGGCTGGCAGGTACAGAAGAACGCAGTGAGCGTCTGCGAAACCATGCAGCGCGCGGCGTCTATGGTCATGGGGCACCCGGTCAAGATCACCGGATGCGGCAGGACCGACGCCGGAGTGCATGCCAGAAACTATGTGGCAAATTTCCGGACGGAATCCCGGATCCCCACGGACCGGATCCCATATGCGCTCAATACCCATCTTCCCCACGATATTGTCGTGCGGGAGGCATTTGAGGTGCCGGATGCCTTTAATGCCATCGGCTCCTGCGTGAAAAAAGAATACACCTATCAGATCTATAATTCCAGGATCCGGGATCCGTTTTATGTAAACCGCGCTTGCTTTTATCCCAAGCATCTGGATGAGACGGTTATGCAGGATGCGGCGAACCGGTTTGTAGGAACGCACGATTTTGCGGCGGTCCGCAGCGTTGGAACAGACGTTAAGAGTACGGTCCGGACGGTATACTATTTTGATGTGGAACGGCGGGGAGAACTGATCCTTCTGCGGGTCTGCGCCGACGGATTCCTCTACAATATGGCACGGGCCATGACCGGAACGGTGGTTTATGCGGCGGAGGGGAAGTTCCCGCCGGAATCCATCACGGAAATCCTGGAAAACGGAAACCGTACCGCAGCTGGCCCCACAATGCCCCCCGGCGGACTATATATGACAAAGCTTTGGTATCAATGTGAGGAGGTTTCGTTTCAGGTTGGCTGATCCTGTGATGACAGGAAGTCAAACAACATGGAAGCGGAAAGTGATCCGGTGCCTTATGCTCGTTGCTGCGGCGCTGATCCTGACAGGAATCGGGACACATCCCGATTTGACAAAGACATTACAAAGTAAAATAATGCGTTTTATGGATCCCGTTCCCGAAGACTGCTGGATCACATTTCACGGTTCCGGGAACAGATTCATGATGTGCGGCTCTGTTCTCTATGCGGCGGAGCCGGAAATCGTACGCGCGTATTCCCGCGGCGGAAAGCTGCTTTTTGAGCAGGAGACGACGCTGGAAGATCCGGTCCTCAAAGCCTGCGGATCCAATGTGCTGGCCTATGATCCCGGAAAAACGGCGCTGTACTGTTTGAATGAAAATACCCGCAGAGATGTGGAGGTTCCCGCCGGAATCCTCGCCGCGTCCCCCGGACCTGACGGACGTTTTGCCGTTTGTACGACCGGATCCGGATATTATTCCATGGTGCTGGAGTATCCGGCGGACGGATCGGATCCGATTCGTTCCGGATTTGTTGACTGCTGCGTTGCGGATCTGCTATATTTGAATGACGGCAGGCTCCTGATGAGCTGTGTCTCTCCGGATGGGGATTGGAGTCTGCGCTTATCCGGAGAGGTGATCCCTCTGGATTCGCTCCTGATACTGGACATGGCACCCTGGCGGGATGGATTTTCCGTATGGACCGATGAGGGCATACTGTTCTTTGATGAGCATGGACAGATCACCGGTACAATGCCCGGGGAAGGGATCGACTGGGCCTGCGGAGACGGAGCGGCGCTCCTGATGTATGACGATGGCGGATTTCGTCTCCGGATCGCAGGAGACAACGGCAGCTTTTCGGACACGGAACGGTTGCCGCGCAGGCCTCTGAAGTTAACAGTTTGTGAAGATTATGTGTGCCTGCTTGACAGACAATGCCTGCTTATCTATGATGAGAAAGGCGCCCTCCGCGGCAATTATCCCTTCGGATCGGGCGCATCTGAGATACTGACCTGGGCAAACAGCCTGCTCCTGATCGGACCGGAGCGGCTGCTTTCCCATTGGATTTCGTAGACAATGCCGTAACCGGCTTAAAGGAGATACAATATGCGTCCAACCCTTTGCAACAGATGCAAAAAGAATTATGCGGTGATTTTCATCACCAAGATTGAAAACGGGGAAACGAAAAACGAGGGCCTGTGCCTGAAATGCGCCCGGGAACTCGGGATCAAGCCTGTGGATGATATGATGCAAAAAATGGGCATCACGGATGAAGATCTGGACAACATCACCAGTGAAATGATGAACGCTGTCAACGGCGGAGAGGAGCTGGTGGAGGCGCCGGACCCGGATGAAGACGACGAAGAGGGCCGCACGGCTACTTTCCCGTTTCTCAACAAGCTCTTCGGCAGCAGCGAACGCGCTCCGATGCCCGAGCAGCCGAAGGAACCGGGGAAAGAACGTCCCCGTTCCGGCGGAAAGAAGGATAAGCGCAAGTTCCTGGAGACCTACTGCCTGAATCTGACGCGGAAGGCGAAGGAGGGCAAGATCGACCGGATCATCGGCCGGGAGGAGGAGACGGAGCGCGTCGTACAGATCCTCAACCGCCGGCAGAAGAACAACCCCTGCCTGATCGGTGAACCCGGCGTTGGAAAAACCGCCATCGCTGAAGGTTTGGCTCAGCGGATCGTGGACGGAGACGTCCCGTATAAGCTCCTGGACAAGGAGATTTATATGCTGGACATGACCTCCATGGTGGCGGGGACTCAGTTCCGGGGTCAGTTTGAGAGCCGTATGAAGGGCCTGATCGACGAGATCAAAAAGACCGGCAACATTATTCTGGTCATTGATGAGATCCACACCATCGTGGGAGCGGGTGACGCGGAAGGATCCATGAATGCTGCGAATATCCTCAAGCCGGCTCTTTCACGGGGAGAGATTCAGGTCCTCGGTGCAACCACGTTTAACGAGTACCGCAAGCACATTGAAAAAGACTCTGCTCTTGAGCGCCGGTTCCAGCCGGTGACTGTCAATGAACCCACCATCGAGGAGTCTGTCGCGATCCTGCGGGGGATCTCCCATTATTACGAAGAATATCACGGAGTGACGATTTCTCCGGAGATTGCCCGGCAGGCGGTTGTGCTCTCCGAGCGCTATATTTCCGACCGGTTTCTGCCGGACAAAGCCATCGACCTGATCGATGAAGCCTGTTCGGATGTGAATCTGAAGGATCCTGATATCAAGCGCCTTTCCGAGCTGAAGAAAGAGTGGGCGGACATCAATGTAGAGATTGAAATGCTCACCACAGACGGGGAGGAGCATGACGAGAAGGACTATGAGCGTCTGGCTCTGCTCCGCAGCAAGGAGCTGCAGCTGGATGGTCAGATCCACGAGCTTCAGTGTAAGCCCCGTCCTGCACTGACCATGGAGAATCTGGCCCGGGTGATCGAACTGTGGACCAAGATTCCCGCCAGCAAAGTCCAGGCGCAGGAGTATCAGCAGCTGAAGACCCTCGAAGACAAGCTCAAGCAGCGGATCGTTGGTCAGGACGAGGCAATCTCCGCCGTGGCCCGTGCGATTCGCAGAAGCCGTGTGGGCATTTCCGCCAGACAGCGCCCCGTGAGCTTTATATTTGTAGGCTCTACGGGCGTGGGCAAGACGGAGCTGGTCAAATGCCTGGCCAGTGAACTCTTTGACAGCGTGGATTCCCTGATTCGCCTCGATATGTCGGAGTATATGGAAAAGCACTCCGTCTCAAAACTGATCGGATCCCCTCCGGGATATGTCGGCTATGACGAGGCAGGACAACTGACGGAGAAGGTCCGCCGGAAGCCCTATTCCGTGATTCTGTTCGACGAGCTGGAAAAGGCTCATGCGGACGTGCTGAATATTCTGCTCCAGGTGCTTGACGACGGCCGGATCACCGACGCTCAGGGACGCGTGGTGAATTTTGAGCATACGGTCATTATCATGACCTCCAATGCCGGAAGCGAGAAACGGTCTACCTCTCTTGGATTTGACCGCAGTCCTTCCCAGCAGGCGAAGGACAAGGCAATGAAGGCCCTCCAGGAGTTCCTCCGCCCGGAATTCATCAACAGAGTCGATGAGATTATCGCGTTCAATAAGCTCTCGGAGGAGAACTTCCGCGGCATTGCCGGGATCATGCTCGGTGAGCTGCGGGACGCGCTGAGCGAACGCGGACTCCGCCTTACCTGGGATGACAGCGTGATCGACTACCTGGTGAAAAAGTCCTTCTCTGAGGTCTACGGCGCCCGGAATCTCCGGC
>CACYXZ010000064.1 GCA_902778525.1 Oscillospiraceae bacterium
TCGATCTGTAAGAAGAAAGCCTGCGCTTACCGCGCAGGCTTTTCTGATTCCCGAATCGTTCCGCCGCCGAACACTGTATCGCCGTCATACAGCACCAGTGCCTGTCCCGGCGTCACCGCCCGCTGGGGCGAATCAAATTCCACCCGCAGCAGGTCCTCACCCGTCCGGAACACCCGGCAGGGCTGTTCCGTCTGCCGGTAGCGGATCTTCCCCCGGAGAGCCAGTCCCTCCGCAGGGATCTCCCCCTGCAGGGTAAGATGGTCCGCCGTCAGTTCTGAGGAGAACAGTTCCCCGTTGCTGCCCAGGGTCACCGTGTTTTTTTTCATGTCCTTGGCCGTCACATAGAGCCGCGTCTCCGCGGAGACGCCCAGCCCTTTCCTCTGGCCCAGCGTGTATCTCACCGCGCCCCGGTGCCGCCCGAGGATCTTTCCATCCCGGTCGATAAAATCACCGGACTCATAGCGCTTTCCCGTAAACCGCTCCAAAAACGCGCCGTAGTCGCCGTCCGGCACGAAACAGATGTCCTGGCTGTCCTGTTTTTGCGCGTTGACAAAGCCATGGGCCGCAGCGATCTCCCGAACCTGTGCCTTGGTCAGCTCTCCCAGGGGAAACAGGGTGTGGCGGAGCTGTTCCTGAGACAGAAAATAAAGGACGTAGGTCTGATCCTTCTCCGGGTCCGCCGCCTTCTTAAGCCGCAGCGCATCTCCCGCCGCCGCAATGCGGGCATAGTGCCCCGTGGCGACAAAGTCGCAGCCAAGTTCCCTGGCCCGCTGCCACATGGCCTGAAATTTCAGGTGCCGGTTGCAGTCGATGCAGGGATTGGGGGTCAGGCCCGCCTCATAGGACGCGGCAAAGGGCCCCATCACGTCCCGTTCAAATTCCCGGGTGAAATTCAGCGTGTAGTGGGGGATTCCCAGCCTGGCGCAGACGCTCTTGGCGTCTTCCACATCGCTCAGGGAGCAGCAGGTCCCCTCTTCGCTGCCGCTGTAGAGCTTCATGGTCACACCGATGCACTCGTATCCCGCCTCCATCAGACGCAGCGCTGCCACGGAGGAATCCACGCCTCCGCTCATACCGATCATGCAGGTCGCCATCCGGCCTCCCTCCTTTCACAGGGTTTTATTATACCTGCGGCCGGTTCTCCTTGTCAACCGGTCCGGGGTCCGGGCATCAAATTGACACTTGATTTCCTACTATTCCTATCGTATATTAAAAACAGAACCTGAGGGAGGGATCCGATTTGAAACTTTCCACCCGCGGCCGTTACGCCCTGAGAATGATGCTGGACATCGCCCTGCATCCGGAGGAGAACAGCGTCTCCCTGAAATCCATCGCGGAACGGCAGAATATCTCCGTCAAATATCTGGAGCAGATCGTGACGCCGCTGGTCAAGGGCGGCTATCTTCGGGCAAGCCGCGGCGCCCAGGGCGGATATCAGCTCAACCGGCAGCCTGGCGCCGGTAGCCTGTCTGGAGCCCGGCTCGGAATTCTGCGAGCGGCAGAGCCAGTGCGTCACGGTGGAGGTCTACCGCCGCATCGACGAAGCCATCGATCAGGTGGTGGACAACATCACCCTGAAGGATCTGGTGGCGCTCCAACACGAAAAGTGGAAGGCCCCTGCGCCGGAATCCGCTCCCTGATTACAAACAGAAAGCCTGCTGCGCCGCAGCAGGCTTTTTTATGCTTCTTCCTGTATCTTCGCATCCCGGACGATGCGCCGGAACGCGGTCAGGTAGGAGATAAAGCTCCAGATCAGCAGCCCCACTCCCAGCAGGATCAGTCCCAGGATCAGTCCCTCCGGCAGACCGGGCACAAGGAGGAACAGCACCATCATGGCATAGAGATAAAAGGTCGTGATCTTGCCGCACCACATGGAGCTGACATTGTGTCCCGTCAGGCGGTACATATACAGACCGTAAAAGCCCTGACCCAGCTCCTTGATCACCAGCACGATCAGCAGGAGCTTCATTCCCGGATAATCCCAGCAGAGGCACAACGCCACCACCGCCTGGGTCAGCTTATCGGCAATCGGATCCAGCACCTTCCCCAGTTCTGAAACCATGTGAAAGCGCCGGGCGATCTTTCCGTCCGCGAAATCCGTCAGTCCGGACAGCGCCAGCACTCCCACGGCCCAATACAAGCGCATGCCGGATCTGGCGTGATAGAACACCAGAGCAAACACACCGGCCAGCACGATCCGGAAAAAGCTCAGCAAATTGGGGATCGTTATAATATCCCGGGTATCTATGCGCTGATCCATGGGGCCGCTCCTCTCGTTCGATTTCGTCACACGCTACATTATAATCGGCACATCCGGCGTTGTCAACCGAAACAGCGCGGCCGGCCCAAAGGCCGGCCGCGCCGCCGCTTCAATAGGAATCGTAATCATAGGTGCTGGGATCGAAGGCTTCGCCCCGCCAGGTGCTCACCACCAGTTCCCCGTCTTCCACCGTCAGGATATGGACATCGTCCAGGGTGATTTCCTCCTTGAAGGGGTTCATGACCTCGTTCACCAGATCCACCACGGACTGGCCGTACAGGCCGAAGCAGGAGGACCCGTTGTAGTCCACGCCCTCGCCGGGCAGGGAATACTGCTGGATGTCGCCCAGACCGGACAGAAACGCGTATAGGGCCAGGTAGCGGATATTCGCGCCGCTGAGATCCGTCAGGGTATTGTCCATGACCGCTTCATAGACCGCCGGAAGCCGGGGCCAGCTGGCGGGAGACATACACTGCCGGATCATGGCCTTGACGAAATTCTGCTGTACATACTGCCGCTGAATATCCGCCATCAGATAGCCGTACCGGAAGCGGCAGACCGCCAGCGCCTGATCTCCGTCCAGGACCTGTTCTCCCGCACTGACATAGTATCCGTCGGTCTCCATGTCCATGGGCACGTCGAACCTCACGCCGCCCAGGGCGTTGACTGCGTCCCGGAACACCTCATAGTTGATGACCGCGTATCCGTCCGGGCGGAATCCCAGCAGCGACTCCATCTGATCCATCATCGCCTCTGCACCGTCCCGGCCGCCGCCGGCGTCTGCAAAAACCGCATTCAGCTTCGGCACCCAGTCCCCGCTGTCCACGATCGTATCCCGGGGCAGCGTTGTGAGGGAAACGCCTCTCTTCCGGTCCAGTGTGGCCAGCATGATGGTGTCTGTCCGCATCTCTCCCTCATCCGTGGCACAGAGGAGGATGTTGTACACATCCGTTCTCCGGGTATGAACCCCGTCCTCATACCGCTCCGGCGCCCGGAACAGCAGGAAGAACGCCGCGGCGAGGATCACCGCAAGGATCAGCAGAAAGATGATCAGGTTCCGGAGCCCATGGCGTTTTTTCCGGCGCCTGCGGCGGGGCGGCACATAGTCCTCCTCCATCTCCCGCAGGGGTTCCTCCGGTCTGGTCTGACGCCGTGCCCGCTGATGGGCCTGCCGGGCGGCGTCGCTGCGCCGGTTCCGGCTGTAGGGATCCGGGTTGGCCTTTCCGGCGGCCCGGGCCGCCATGGTCATGGGCTCCTGCCGGGGCAGGTAGTCCTGCTCGTCATCCCAGTCCTCGTAAGGGTCGTAGTCTGTGTCCTCCGCCGGGGCCTCGTAATATCCGGGGTCCTCCTCCCCGGGATAGGGCGCCTGCCAGGACCCGCCATAGCCGTAGGGAGACTCCGGCTCGGTATAGGCCTGCCGGTAAGTCTGCTGAGAGGGCTGCTGACCGGAGAGATGACCCCGGTCAAACACCATCGTGTCGTCCAGGTTCGGATCGTATTCTCTTCTCCGGTTGTTCTGTCCTTGATTTGCCATAGCGTCTCCTTTAGAAGGTCACCACATCCTGCTGGGGTTTTTCCGCCGGAACGACCTCCAGCGCGGTCAGGACAGGTCCCATCTCTTTATACATCTTATGGTAGCGCAGGGAGATCTTCGCCGTCACCGTGACCCAGTCCCGCTGCGTCAGCTGCTCAGCCTGATTCCACTGGCATACAAAGCCCATGAACTGGATGTCCTCCACGCAGCAGGTCATCACGAACCGGCCGGGGACAAAGCAGCCCTTCTCCGCCTTCTTGGGATGGGCCACCTGTGCCTTGAACTTCACGGTCTTGCCGGAATACTTTTTCATGTCGTCGGTGACGTCCCGATACCAAAGGGCATAGTCGTCGTCCCCGATCTCAATCACGTCGGCGTCGATATCGAAGGGCAGCGGGTCCTCGATCTCGTCATACTGGACGTTCCCCTCCGGATCCTCGTAGACGATGTCGCAGCGGCGGTTGACTCCCCGGACGATCTTGTGGAGCTCCATCTTGTCCACGTCCTCCGTCACCCGGTTGAACACCACCATTTCGCAGCCGCCCAGCTTGTCCACCACCAGAGACCGCATGTTGGCGTTGTACATGGGGAAGGTCCCCGCCTCGGCGAACATGATCTCCTGATAGATCACCCAGCTCTCCGGCAGCTTGGCGTAGAAGTCCCCGATATTGCGCATGCCGTTGAGCTCCACGCACACACGGCTCGCTTTATACTTTTTCCGCAGGGCCTCCAGCTCCTCCTCCGGGATCTCGTCCTGATCCTCGATGACCTCGATATAGACGTTGGGGCCGGAGAACTTCTCGGGATGGAATTCCTCCTCTCCCTCCTCGCAGACCAGCAGCAGCGTCTTCTCCCCGGCGTTGAACCGTTTGTCCTCCAGGGTCTCCTGGATGAACCGGGTCTTGCCGGAGTCCAGGAACCCGGTGAACACATAGACAGGTATCGCCATAGCTGCCTCCTTACGCCTCGACCAGGGCGGCGATGGCTTCCTCGTTGATCTTGGAGCCGATCACACAGAGCCGGCCGATGACGCCGGCCGCACCGGTGCGGATGTCCGGCTCGCCGGGCACATAGTCGAAGTGGATCCACGCTCCGTCCTCTCCGGCCACGATGCCCTTGGCCCGCAGGATCATGCCGTACTTTTCGCTGTCCTCCAGCGCCGAGAGAATGGACGCGATCTTCTCCTGAGAGAAGGCTTTGGGGGTCTCGAGTCCCCAGGAGGTGAACACCTCGTCGGCGTCATGGTGATGATGGTGATGTCCCTCGTGGTCGTGGTGATGGTGCTCATGCTCCTCGTGGTCATGGTCATGATGATGGTGCTCATGCTCCTCATGGTCATGGTCATGATGATGGTGCTCATGCTCCTCATGGTCATGATCATGATCGTGGTGATGATGGCAGGAGCAGTCGGGGTCGTCGCACTCCTCCGCCCCGTGGGCCTCCAGCGCCTCCAGCGCCGCCTGCAGAGAATCCTTCTGCTCCATGGCCTCCATGAGCTGCGCGCCGCTGAGCTGATCCCAGGGAGTGGTGACGATCACGGCCTTGGGATTCTTCTCCCGGATCAGCTCCACCGCCTTCTGCAGCTTTTCCTCGTTCATGCCCTGGGTCCTGGACAGGATGACGGTGCCGGCGCTCTCCACCTGGTTGTTGTAGAATTCGCCGAAGTTCTTCATGTAGATCCTGACCTTAGTGGCGTCGCAGACCGCCACCATGCAGCCGATCTCCATCTCATCGGTCTCCGCGCGCTCCACCGCCTGGGCCACGTCCGAGAGCTTGCCCACGCCGGAGGGCTCGATCAGGATCCGGTCGGGATGATACTCCGCCATGACCTTCTTCAGCGCTTCGCCGAAGTCGCCCACCAGAGAGCAGCAGATGCAGCCGGAGTTCATCTCTGTGATCTGGATGCCCGCCTCCTGGAGGAAGCCGCCGTCGATGCCGATCTCGCCGAACTCGTTCTCGATCAGCACGATCTTCTGTCCGGAGTAGACCTCCTGCAGCAGTTTCTTGATGAGCGTGGTCTTGCCTGCGCCCAGGAATCCGGAGAAAATATCGATTTTTGTCATTAGATACACCTTCTGTATAATCTGGGATTTCCCCATAAAATTTCAACTTATATTATATCACATAAAGGCAACCCCTTCTCAGGGGCTGCCTTTGATGTTTTCGAATTGTTTACATTTCCGGCTCCAGCACGTGCATCCGGGTCCATTTTCCCCGGACAAACCGGACCGTGAACCAGATCGCCCGGTCCGTCCAGTCCACAAACATGGCGATCCAGACGCCCAGCACGCCAAACCCCAGATACCGGATCAGCACCGCGCACAGCACCACCCGGAAGACCCACATGGAGCCGGCGGAAACCAGCATGGAAAACTTCACGTCTCCCGCCGCCCGCAGCGCGTTGGAGGGCGTGAACGCCAGCGGCCAGACAAAGGGCTTGACCACCGTGATCAGGAGCATGATCTGCACCACGATCTCCGCGCTCTCCCGGCTCAGGCCGCTGAGCGCGCATACCGGCTTCACCGCCAGATAGATCAGGATCCCGGTCAGGATCACAAGCAGCTCGGAATATATGGTCAGGAGGATCGTATAGGATCTGGCCTCCTCCGGCTTTCCAGCGCCCATGCACCGGCCCGCCACCGTCACAAGGCCCAGCCCGATGGCCATGGAGGGCATGGAGGTGAAGTACTCCAGCGTGTTGATCATGGCCTGGGCCGCGATCTCCGCCGTGGGCAGCAGCGCCACCGTGCTCTGGACCATCAGCCGCCCCAGCTGGAACATCCCGTTTTCCACGCCGGTGGGGATCCCCACCCGCAGGATCATCCGGATCATCTTCCAGTCCGGCCGGATCGTCAGATACCGGTCCAGCACGATCACCTGTCCGGGTTTCCGGTGCAGCCACAGGATCACCGCGCACTGCAGTACCCGCGACAGGGTGGTGCTCAGCGCCGCCCCAAACACGCCCCAGCGGAACACGAACAGGAACACCGCGTTTCCGGCGATGTTGATGAGGTTTCCCCCTGCGCTGACCAGCATGGGCCGCCGGGAATTTCCGGCCGCCCGGTACAGGGCGGCGCTGGCGCCGTAGGCGCCGATAAAGGGATAGGAGATCGCCGTGACCAGGAAATAGGTCAGTCCCGCGTCCATGACGGACTGTTCCACATCCCGGAATACCAGCGACAGGATCTGCCGCCGCAGCAGCACGCACCCCAGCCCGCACAGGGCGGAGATCGCCGCTACGCTGAGCAGCACCTGCCGGGCCGCCCGGTTGGCGCCGTCCCGATCCCGGGCGCCGAGAAACTGGGCGCAGACGATGGTCCCGCCAGTGGACGTGGCGGTGAACACCATCAGCATCACATTGTTGACCGCGTCCACCAGGCTCACGCCGGAAACGGCCGCATCGCCTACCCGGGCCACCATCACAGTATCCGCCGTTCCCATCAGCGCTGTGAAGATCAGCTCCGCGATCAGCGGCAGCAGCAGCCGCCGCAGGTCCCGGCCGGAAAACAGCGTTCCTCTTGTTTTCAGCAAACAGACATCTTCTTTCCACAGAAATAAAACGAAAGACACGCAAACGGGGGACCAGCCCATCTGCGTGTCTTATCAGGAAGAAGGAGAAATGAAAAAGAATTGTTATGGCTTTATCATACACGTCAGATGTTACAGGAACAACGGGATTTCTATGAAGTTTCTATAAAAAACGTGTAATATTTCTGTAATATTTCTGTTCTTCCTTGTTACAGCACAGATTCCGCCATCCGGCGGATCAGCTGGCAAAGAGGCCCCATGCGCGCCGGGAGCAGCCCCGCGCCGTCGCATACCGCCGCAATCACCACCATGGGGACCAGTCCCTCCAGGGCCCCGAGGATCGCGCCGCCCACCCGGTTGCAGGTGTGGACCACCGGAAGCCGGTCCACCACGTTCCCGATCAGGGCCGCGTTCTGCAGCACCAGATAGAGGATCAGCCAGGCCAGAATGTAGACCACTGTTCCGGCGATCTTCTCCGTCAGAGCGTGGGCCGCATCCTGGACCACAGCGTCCGCATCAGGCAGGATCGCCTCCGTCGTCTGTTCCGAAACGTCCAGTCCAAAGGTCCGCAGCAGCTCCGCCAGATCCCCCAGCGTCATTTTCTCCCCGTCCACATCCAGGCCGTATTCCTCCGACTGATCCAGCGCCGCCTGCGTCCGTCCCTCCACATAGGATTCGATCTCCGGTGCAAGGGCCTCTGTGATCTTCGGCTCCAGATATTCCGTCACCGCGGGCGTCAGCGCCCGCTGGGCCGCCGCGGCCCCCATGCAGCACAGCACCACGATCACCAGTCCCATCAGGCTCATGATCAGTCCCCGCCGGTATCCGGCCAAGATCAGTGACAGAAGAATCAAAAACAGAATCAAATCAATCAGCATTCAGGGTCCCTTTCCGCATCGTTTCAAACCAGTCCAGCAGCGCCTCCCGCCGGTTGGCGCACTGCTCATCCTGGACCGCCTGCAGAAGCCGCTCCAGCCATCTGCCCACTTCCGGTCCCGCCGGAACGCCCCGGGCCATCAGATCCCGTCCGTTGACCGCCAGATCCTTCACCCGGAAGCAGTTCTCCTCCCGGATCACCTGCCGGGTCAGATCCGTGAACACCAGGATGTCCCGGTAGCGTGCCCGGGACCCGGGGGTATCCACATGGGCCAGCGCATCGGCCCGTTTGACCTCCAAAAGCTTCAGCAGCAGATCAGGGCCCAGCTTCCCCAGCCACCGGCGCACATGCTTTTTATCCACCGGCGCCGAGCCCTCGTGCTTCCCCACCATGGTGCAGACGTTCCGGGCGGTGGCTTTGTCCACATGGAGCCGGTTCATGATCTGTCCCGCCAGTTCCTCGCTCCGCTGGGGATGGCCGTAAAAGTGGCCGACGCCGCGGCTGTCCATTGTGAATGTCTCCGGCTTCCCCAGATCATGCAGCAGCAGCGTCCAGCGGATCTCCAGATCCGGGATGGATTTTCCCACAGCGTCCGCCGTATGGCCCCAGACGTCCTTATCATGATAGGGACTGTGCTGCTCGAAGCCGATGGCCGGGCCGATCTCCGGCAGGACCACCCGCAGGATCTCCCGATACCGCTCCAGCACCTGCGGAGCATTTTGGCCCATCAGGATACCGCTGAGCTCCTTGTAGATCCGCTCTCCGCTGATCTCCAAAAGCAGTTTCCGGTTCCGCTCCATGGCGGCCTCAGTCTCCTCCTCCACCTGAAAACCCAGCCGTGAGGCAAACCGCATGGCCCGCAAAATCCGGAGCGCGTCCTCCTGAAACCGCCGGTCCGCGTCCCCCACACACCGGATCAGGCCGTTCTCCAGATCCGCCTGTCCGCCGAAGGGATCCCGGATCCCGCCGTCCAGTCCCGCCGCCATGGCGTTGATCGTGAAGTCCCGCCGCTTAAGATCCTCCCGGAGGGATCGGACAAAAGAGACCTGCTCCGGCGCCCTGTGGTTTACATAATCTCCATCATGGCGGAATGTTGTTATTTCAAAGGGCTCCCCGCCGTACAGGACCGTCACCGTTCCGTGCTTGAGTCCGGTCTCAATCACCCGGAATCCGTCAAAGCACGCCTTGGTCTCTTCCGGAAGGGCGGACGTGCAGATGTCCCAGTCCGCGGGTTCCGTTCCCATCAGGCTGTCCCGGACGCAACCGCCCACGGCGTAGGCCTCATATCCGCTTTCCTGCAGCCGCAGCAGCAGGGCCCGCACGTTTTCCGGCATCTGCATGGCGCTCCCCTCCTTTCAATCGATCTGCGGCGAAGGAAAAATCTGTCCTTCGCCGCAGGGAAATCTTGCTCAGTTTTTCAGGCTGTGCAGAGGCGCCGGGATCCGGCCGCCCCGTGCCACAAAGCGTTCCGCGCTCTTGTCGTGGACCGGCATAATGGGCGATGAGCCGAACAGGCCGCCGAATTCCAACTCGTCTCCCACATCCTTTCCAATGGCGGGGATCACCCGGACGGCGGTGGTCTTGTTGTTGACCACACCGATGGCCGCCTCGTCGGCGATGATGGCGGAAATGGTGGAGGCGGAGGTGTCGCCGGGAATGGCGATCATGTCGAGACCCACCGAGCAGACGCAGGTCATGGCCTCCAGCTTGTCCAGGGTCAGGGTACCCTGCTTGGCGGCGGCGATCATGCCCTCGTCCTCGCTGACGGGAATAAAGGCGCCGGACAGGCCGCCCACATGGTTCGACGCCATGACGCCGCCCTTTTTCACCGCGTCGTTGAGCATGGCCAGAGCCGCCGTCGTTCCATGGGTGCCGCAGACGTCCACGCCGATCTCCTCCAGGATCCGGGCCACGCTGTCCCCCTTGGCCGGTGTGGGAGCCAGGCTCAGGTCCACGATGCCGTAGGGCACCCCCAGCCGCCGGGCGGCCTCCTGGGCCACCAGCTGGCCCATCCGGGTGATTCGGAACGCCGTCTTCTTGATGGTCTCCGCCACCACGTCGAAGGGCTCCCCCTTGACGCTCTGCAGGGCGTGATACACTACGCCCGGCCCGGAGACGCCCACGTTGATCTCGCATTCCGGTTCACCCACCCCGTGGAAGGCGCCGGCCATGAAAGGGTTGTCCTCCACAGCGTTGGCAAACACCACCAGCTTCATGCAGGCACGGCCCTCGCCCTCGGGAGATTTTTCCGCCGTCTGGCGGATGATCTCGCCCATGAGCGTCACTGCGTCCATGTTGATCCCGGCCCGGGTGGTGGCCACATTGACCGAGGAGCAGACGTTGCCGGTGGCGGCCAGTGCGTCGGGGATGGACAGGATCAGCCGCCGGTCTCCTACGGTCATGCCCTTGTGCACCAGAGCGGAGAAGCCGCCGATCAGGTTCACCCCGCAGGCAGCCGCCGCCTGATCCATGGCTACCGCAAAGGGAACATAGTCCTCAGTGTCGCAGCTCTCGGCCACCATGGAGATCGGCGTTACGGAGATGCGCTTGTTGACGATGGGGATCCCCAGCTCCCGCTCGATGGCCTCGCCGGTGGGAACCAGCTTTTCGGCGCAGCGGGTGATCTTGTCGTAGATCTTCCTGGCCGTGACCTTCGGATCGGAGCTGCAGCAGTCCCGCAGGGAGATGCCCATGGTGATGGTTCGGATGTCCAGATGCTGGTGGTCGATCATGTCCAGCGTCTGCATGATTTCGTTTTGACGTAGCATCTATCTCACCTCAGATCCTGTGCATGGCGTTGAAGATATCCTCCCGCTGGATGCGGATGGTCAGTCCCATCTGCACGCCCTTGGCGTCCAGGGAATCCCGCACCAGATCATAGCTCTTGGTGGAGGTGGACAGGTCCACCAGCATGTTCATGACAAAGAAGCCGTCCATGACGGTCTGATTGATGTCCAGGATATTGACCTCCAGATTTGCCAGCTCCGTGCAAACTCCAGCAATGATGCCGACGGCGTCTTTTCCGGTGACGGTTACGATTGCTTTCATATTGTATCCTCCTGTGTGTTGTGTGCCTGTGAAGCAGATTCGAGTTTGTCGAGGTGTTGCGGGATGCCTCCGGCGGCTCCATTTCTTGGCCGGCAAGAAATGGAGGAAAGAACCGGGCAAAGGGGGTTCCCCCTTTGCGATTCTCCCACGCCAGGGGTCTCCATTTCTTGGCCGGCAAGAAATGGAGGAAAGAACCGGGCAAAGGGGGTTCCCCCTTTGCGATTCTCCCACGCCAGGGGTAAACAGTACAAGATTAAATGCTCGACTGCAAATTCGGTGTGCGGACTCCGCGCTACCAGCTCGCGCTCCGCCGCATTCGTCGCGCAGGCCGTTTCGTTCCCACGCTCGGGGGTGCGTCCCAAGGCGCGACGGCAGGCACTTCTTGTCGGTCCTGCCCGAAACGGGGTGGAGGCCAACCCATAGCCGCTCACGAAGTCAAGCGGCGACCGCAGATGATCTGTCGAGCGCACGACGGCGTACAAAGTCTCGTCACGCGGGCGGGATCACAAAGGGCGGAGCCCTTTGGCGTGTCTTTTGTCCAGCCTTTTCTGCACGAGCAGAAAAGGGCTGGC
>CACYXZ010000065.1 GCA_902778525.1 Oscillospiraceae bacterium
GCGGAGGTATGGGAAGGGACCGCCACCCTGGCGGAGATCGCGGAGATGTTCCACTATACCCGCGGGGGCTGGGAACGGGAAACGACAACCATCGGGCAAAACTGATGAAAGATAGAGGAGTAGTACGATGAAAAAAGTATTGATTCTGGAAGATGAGGTCAGTATCCGCAGCTTTGTGGTCATCAATCTTCAGCGGGCCGGGTACGATGTGATCGAGGCCGGTACCGGAGAGGACGCTCTGGACCAGCTCCGGAAGAATCCGGATACGGGCGTTGCCATTTTTGACATCAATCTGCCGGGCATGGACGGATTCGAGGTCTGCCGCACGGTGCGGGCCACCAACAAGTCCATCGGCATTATCATGCTCACCGCCCGGACCCAGGAAATGGACAAGGTTACGGGCCTGATGACCGGTGCGGACGACTATGTGACAAAGCCCTTCTCCCCGGCGGAGCTTACGGCCCGGGTAGACGCCCTGTACCGGCGCATCGGCGGAGAGGCCGGCGCCTCCACGGAGGAGATCCGGCAGGGGCCCTTTGTGCTCAACACCCGGAACCGCACCCTGGAAAAGGGCGGTGAGAAGATCCGGCTGACCCAGGTGGAATATTCCATCGTGAAGCTGTTCATGCAGAATCCGGGCCGGGCTCTGTCCCGGGAGGATATTCTCGCGGCGGTCTGGGGCCGGGACTATGACGGCGAACTGAAGATCGTCGACGTGAACATCCGCCGCCTGCGGATCAAGATCGAGGACGACACCTCCAATCCGGTCTACATCACAACCGTCTGGGGCTACGGCTACAAGTGGGGCGTCTGATTTCATGAAAAGAACTTCCGGAATCCGCCACCGCTGGCTGATCAACAACGTCAGCATTATGGTGCTGCTGGTGATCGCGGCCGTAGCGGCGGTGGCCCTTGCCGTCTCCAGCATGTTTTACAGCACCATACGCAGCGGCCTGGAGTCCAAGCTCAAGAGTACGGCGGATTTCTTTGAAAACTATGTCTCCGCATCGGAGGACGATTTCTACAACAGCATCTACCGCTTCACCCAGGAGTTTGACGAAAAAAACCGGCTGGAGCTGGAATTCCTGGACGGCAGCGGCGAGATCCTCACCTCCTCCTTCGGCCTGGCCGCGGGCACACGGCCCCAGACCGGGGACGTCAAGGGTGCGCTGGAGAATATGGAGATCACGGTGTTCACCGGCCGGGATCCCGGTACCGGGGAGCACATCATGGCGGTGTCCGGCCCGGTGGCCTATTCCGGCGGCGAAGTGGTGGGCCTGATGCGCTATGTGACGTCCCTCCGGCTGGCGGACCGGCAGATCCTGATCGTCGTCGGGGTCTCCGTGGCGCTGGTTGTGGTGATCCTGCTGCTGATCTGGACCACCGGGATGTATTTTATTCATTCCATCGTCACCCCGGTGGGAGAGATCACGGAGACCACCAAACGGATCGCCGCCGGCGGCTACGGCACGCAGATCCAGAAGAAGTTTGCCGACGGCGACGACGAGATCGGCGAGCTGGCCCGGGCCATCAACAACCTTTCCCTGCAGATTTCCCAGACGGAGAAGATGCAGTCGGAGTTTCTCTCCTCCGTTTCCCATGAGCTGCGGACGCCGCTGACCGCCATCTCCGGCTGGGGCGAGACCCTTCTGGGCAACGAGAATGTGGATCCGGACACCCACCGGGGCATCGTCACCATGCTCAAGGAGACCAAGCGGCTGACCTCCCTGGTGGAGGAACTGCTGGAATTCAGCCGGATCCAGGACGGAAGATTCAAGCTCAACGTGGAGGAATGCGATCTGCGGAGCGTCTTTGAGGACACCATCTTCATGTACGGCAGCCGCCTCCGGCAGGAGGGGATCGAGCTGGACTATGAGGACAGCGACGAGGACATCCCGGAGATCAGCTGCGATCCCGAACGGATGAAGCAGGTCTTTTTGAATATTCTGGACAACGCGGCAAAATACGGCGGCGAGGGCGGCCGGATCTTCTGCGCCATGCACGCGGACGGCGAAGAGGTCACGGTCATCATCCGGGATTACGGTCCCGGCATCCCCCAGGACGAACTGCCTCTGGTAAAAAAGAAATTCTACAAGGGCTCCTCCAAGGCCCGCGGCAGCGGCATCGGCCTGGCGGTCTGCGAGGAGATCGTCACCATGCACGGCGGCGTTCTGGACATTGCCAACGCCGAAGACGGGGAGGGCGGCTGCGTCGTCACCGTCCATCTGCCGGTCTGACATCCCATTTATGGTACACCTCCCGCGTTATCCTATGGGCAGGAGGGGAAAGGAAATCCAAGTGGCAAAACAAGAAAAACGAACCTCCATCGGCGGTCAGGCCCTGATCGAGGGAATTCTTATGCGGGGCCCCTTCAAGCAGGCCATCGCCGTCCGGGACCAGGCGGGAAAGGTCGTCCTCACCACGGAGGACCTGAAATTTATCAAGGACCGGTATCCGGTTCTGGGCCTGCCTCTGATCCGGGGCGTGGTGAATTTCGGCGGAGCCATGGTCTCCGGCGTCAAGGCCCTGATGTACTCCGCCTCCTTCTATCCGGAGGAGGAAACGGGGGAACCGGGCCGGTTTGAGAAATGGCTGGAAAAACACATCGGCTCGGAAAAAATGGAGTCGGTGATCATCTATCTGGCGGTGGCGCTGGGGGTCTGCTTCTCCGTGGGACTTTTTATGCTGCTCCCCACGTTTCTGGTGGGACTGATCGCCCCCATCCACGAAAACTACCTGCTGCGGAACCTCTGCGAGGGCCTGATGAAGGTGATTATTTTCACCATCTACATGATCGCCGTCAGCCGGCTGCCGGATATGCGCCGGGTGTTTTCCTACCACGGGGCCGAGCACAAGACTATCAAGTGCTATGAGCTGGGCAAAGAGCTGACGGTGGAAAACGTCCGGCCCTGCGTCCGGTTCCACCCCCGCTGCGGCACCAGCTTCCTGTTTGTGGTGATCATCATCAGCATCCTGGTGGGCAGCGTGATCCGGCTGAGCAATACGCTGCTGCGGATCCTGTGCCATCTGGCGCTGCTGCTGCCGGTGGTGGCCATCAGCTATGAGTTCAACCGGCTGGTGGGCCGGCACGACAACGCCCTGACCCGCTTTCTGTCCGCCCCCGGCATGTGGTTCCAGAACTTCACCACCAACGAGCCGGACGACAGCATGATCGAATGCGCGATCGCCGCCATGAAAGCGGTGATCCCGGAGGAGGAAGGGGCGGACAACTGGTGAGCGCAGAGGAAAAATGGACCTATCACGACCTCTACAAGGCCACCCGGGAAATGCTCCGGCAGACGGACGGGGAAAACGCGGAGTTCACCGCCCGGCAGATCGTGGCGGCCGCCACGGACCGGTCCGTGAGCCAGCTGGTGGCGGATTTTCCGCTGATGGTGTTCCGCCGGGACCTTGACCGGGTCAATGCCCTGGCCCGGCGGCATCTGAAGGGAGAGCCGCTGGCCTACATTCTCGGACAGTGGGAATTTCACGGACTGACCCTGACCATTACGCCGGACGTGCTGATCCCCCGGGACGACACGGAGGCGCTGGCCGAGCTGGCCATCAGCCGGGCCATGCAGCTGCCCCAGAATCCCCGGGTGCTGGATCTGTGCGCCGGCTCCGGCTGCGTCGGACTGGCCATTGCGGCCCGGGTCAAGGACGCCAGAGTGACCCTGGGGGAGATCTCCCCGGAGGCCATCCGCATCGAGAAGAAGAACATCCAGGACAACCACCTTGCCGGCCGGGTCAGCTGTATGCAGCTGGACGTGCGGATCGCGCCGCCCCGGTTTTTGGGAACCTATGACATGATCGTGTCCAATCCCCCCTACGTCAGCGCGGCGCAGATGGAGGAGCTGGACCGGTCCGTCAGGGACTACGAACCCCATCTGGCCCTGTACGGCGGCCAGGACGGTCTGGATTTTTACCGGGCCATCGTAAAGAACTACACGCCCATCCTCAAGCCCGGCGGCTACATCTGCTTTGAGTTCGGCATGGGCCAGGAGGCGGACGTGTGCCACATCCTGATGGAGCACGGATACGAGCTGGGCAGACTGGCCCGGGACAGCGGGGAACGCGCCCGGGCGGTGCTGGCCCGGAAACCTGACAGAGAGGAAGAATAGACTATGGCATCGAAAAAGCCCGCATTTGAAGCGGCCGCGCCTGCGGCGGACAAGAAGAAGGCCCTGGAAACGGCCCTTCTGCAGATCGAGAAGAACTTCGGCAAAGGCACCGTCATGCGCCTGGGCGACAAGGCGGAGATGAACGTGGACGCCATTCCCACCGGATCTCTGACGCTGGATCTGGCATTGGGCGTGGGCGGTCTGCCCAAGGGCCGCATCATTGAGATCTACGGGCCGGAGTCCTCCGGTAAGACCACCCTGGCCCTCCATGTGCTGGCGGAGACCCAGAAGCAGGGCGGCGAAGTGGCCTTCGTGGACGCGGAGCACGCGCTGGACCCGGAGTATGCCGCCGCCCTGGGCGTGGATATCGACAATCTGCTGATCTCCCAGCCGGACTACGGCGAGCAGGCCCTGGAGATCACCGACGCGCTGGTGCGCTCCGGCGCGGTGTCCGCTGTGGTGGTGGACTCCGTGGCGGCGCTGACGCCCCGGGCGGAGATCGAGGGCGAGATGGGCGACAGTGTGGTGGGCCTTCAGGCGCGCCTCATGTCCCAGGCCCTCCGGAAGCTGGCCGGATCCATCGCCAAAACGGGCTGCATGGTCATCTTCATCAACCAGATCCGCGACAAGATCGGCGTGATCTACGGCTCCTCCGAGACCACCACCGGCGGCCGCGCTCTGAAATTCTTCTCCTCGGTCCGTCTGGACATCCGCCGCACCGAGAGCCTGAAGGTGGGCGGCGAGGTGGTGGGAAACCACACCCGGGTCCGGGTGGTCAAGAACAAGGTTGCGCCTCCCTTCCGGGAAGCGGAGTTCGACATCATGTACGGAGAGGGCATCTCCCACACCGGCGAGCTCATCGACCTGGGCGTGAAGTATGATCTGGTGCAGAAGAGCGGCAGCTGGTTCTCCATCGGTGACGAGCGCATCGGCCAGGGCCGGGACAACGCCAAGGCCTATCTCCGGGACAACCCGGAGGCGGCGGAGGCGCTGGAGGCGGCCATCCGGGCGGAGGTGGCCCGGCAGCAGGAGGAGAAGATCGCCAAGCGCCGCGGTGCGGCGGCCTCCGGTCCCGCCACGGTGGCCGGAAGCGCGGTCAACGTCTCTGCGGACGACTTTGACGACGACGATCTGGTATGATCCTGCTGAAGCTCACGGCGGTGGGCACCGACGGCAGCCGGGTGATGCTGTGGTTTGACGACGGCACGAAGATGAAGGTCGCCACCCGGGTGGTGGCGGAACGGGGACTCTATCAGGGGATGGAGCTCCGGGAGGAGGACCTGGCGGAGCTGCAGGATACAGCCCGGCGGGCCTCCGCCAAGGACCGGGCTGTGCGGATCGTCTCCTCCACGGCCATCTCCGAAAAGGAGCTCAGGCGCCGTCTGGTCAGAAAGGGCGAACGCCCGGAGGACGCCGAGGAAGCGGCGGACTGGCTCCGGGAGCTGGGCGCTCTGGATGACGAGGCTATGGCCCGGCGGATCGCCCAGCGGTGCGTGGACCGGGGATACGGCCCCGGCAGGGTCAGACAGGAACTGTATCAGAAGGGGATCCCCCGGGAGTACTGGGAGGAGGCCCTGGCCATGGTCCCGGACATGTCCGGGGCCATTGACCGGTTTGTGGAGCAGAAGCTCCGGGGCCGGGAACCGGACCAGAAGGAGCTGCAGCGGGTCATCGGCGCCCTGCAGCGCCGGGGATACGGCTGGGAGGAGATCCGAAGCGCCCTGGGCCGGTATCAGGAGGGACTGGATCCGTCCTTTTACGATTGATTACACATTGGGAGGTTTCTCCATATGGCAGAAAAAATAGCGATGGTATCTCTGGGCTGCGCCAAGAACCAGGTGGACGCGGAGCAGATGCTCTGCCTGCTCCACGAGGCGGGCTATGAGATCACTACCGAGGTGGAATACAGCGACGTGACCATCGTCAACACCTGCGGCTTCATCGAGAGCGCCAAGTCCGAGGCCATCCAGGAGATCCTGGAGCTGGGCCTTTTGAAGAACGAGGGGAAGATCGGCAAGATCCTGGTGACGGGCTGCCTGTCCCAGCGGTACAAGGATCAGCTTCTGGAGGAACTGCCGGAGGTGGACGGCATCCTGGGCTGCGGCAGCTATACGGATATCGTCTCCGCGGTGGACGACGTGCTCGCCGGCGACCATCCCCGCCGGATGGACGACATCAACGGCGAACTCGAGGAGGTTGGCCGGGTGCTCACCACGCCGGAGTATTACGCGTACTTAAAGATCGCGGAGGGCTGCGATAACCACTGCGCCTTCTGTGTGATTCCCCAGCTCCGGGGCAAATATCGGAGCAGGAAGTTTGAGGACCTGATCGACGAGGCGAAGCTCCTGGCAGATCAGGGTGTGAAGGAACTGATCGTCATTGCCCAGGACACCTCCCGGTACGGCATCGACCGGTACGGAAAACGGCGCCTGAGCGAACTGCTGCGGGAGTTGTGCAAGATCGAGGGACTCCATTGGATCCGGGTCCACTACCTCTATCCCGACGAGATGGACGAGGAACTGATCGACACCATCGCGGAGGAGGAGAAGATCTGCTCCTATCTGGACATTCCGATCCAGCACTGCAACGACGATATTCTCCGGCATATGAACCGCCGGGGCAACAAGGAGTATCTGGAGTGGCTGCTGCCCCACCTGCGGGAGAAGATCCCGAATCTGGTGCTGCGGACCAGCCTCATCGCCGGACTGCCCGGGGAGGGCGAGGCGGAGTTCCGGGAGCTTTGCGAATTCCTCAAAAAGCACCGCATGGAGCGGGTCGGCTGCTTCGTGTTTTCCCCCGAGGAGGGCACTGCGGCGGCGAAGATGGACTATCCCGACAAGGATGTGGCGGAAAAGCGGGCGGAGATCGTCGCTGAGCTCCAGAGCCGCATCATGGACGACTATAACAGCGCCATGGTGGGAAAAACCGTGGAGGTGCTGGTGGAGGGCTACGACCGGTACGCCGAGTGTCAGTTCGGCCGCACCTACGCCGACTCGCCGGAGATCGACGGCATGGTGTTCTTTACGGCGGAGCGCCGCTACCGCCCGGGCAGTTTTGTGAAGGTGAAGATCGAGGAGCCCATGGACGGGAACCTCATCGGCACTGCGGTGGAGGGTTGAACCATGACAACAGCCAGTAAGATCACGTTGGTCCGGGTGTTGATGATCCCGGTGTTTATGGCGCTTTTGCTGCTGGGGTACAATATCCCGGCGCTGATCGTGTTTATTGTGGCGTCCTGTACGGATTTTGTGGACGGTTATATCGCCCGGCACTACAATCAGGTCAGTAATTTCGGGAAGTTTCTCGATCCGCTGGCGGACAAGCTGCTGGTGATCTCCTGCATGCTGATTTTCGTCCAGTGGGGCCGGATGGCGGCCTGGGCGGTGATGATCGTGCTGGCCAGGGAATTTGCCGTGACGGGTCTCCGGCTCGTGGCGGTGGAGAGCGGGCGGGTCATTGCCGCGGCCATGAGCGGCAAGGTCAAGACCTTCTCCACCATGGTGGGCCTGTGCGTGATGATCGTGCTGACCCAATGGGCCTGGCTGGACTGGGCGATCACGCTGGTGATCGTGGCGGTGACCCTGATCTCCGGGGTGGAGTACTTCGTCAAGAACCGGGACGTTCTGGACATGAAGAAATGATTGACACACAATTCAAAGCGTGTTAATATGATATAACAAAGTGAATATCGCGACGAACGGGAAGAGTAACGGCGGGAAACGTCCAAGAGAGCTGCGGTCACCGGCTGAAAGCCGCGGCGGCGACAGGCCGTGAAGGTGCGCCCGGGAGCGAAGGGGAGACCCCGTTGGCCGCGTCAAGGCCAGAGCGATAAATCAGAGTGGAACCGCGAGATTTTTATCCCGCCTCTTGAAGCAATTCAAGGGGCGGGTTTTTAGTTAAGAGGTAAAAGTGAAGAGTGAAGAGAGGACGGACGGGACATGGTAACGGTAAGATTGGCGGAGCCCGCAGATGCCCCGGAGCTGGCAAGGGTGCGGCGAAGGAGCTGGGAGAGCGCATATCGGGGGATCTATCCTGATGAGATGCTGGACAATTTCGACCATGATGCCCATGCGGAACGATTCCTGAAAAATATGGCGGAAGCGTGCAAGGATGTATATATACTGGAGGATGAGGATCAGGCTGTGGGCTTCTTTGTCATCAGCGCGCCGGAACAGCCGATTTACAAGGACTTTCCCGTCTGTCTCAACGCGTTGTATCTGATTCCGGAATACCACCGGCAGGGCATCGGCCGCCGGATGATGGGCTTTGCGGCGGACTGGTGCCTTCAGCGTGGATTTGACCAGTTTTTCCTGTCCTGTTCCCTCCACAACCACCGGGCCCGGGCCTTCTATGAGGCCATGGGCGGCGTGCTCGGGGAGGTCGACGACGGCAACGAGAATCCCGGCGCGGATGTCTGTTACTATGAATTTCAAGTAGACCCTCAAAGGAGGATGCCCTATGTTCAAACGACTCTATGAGACCCTCGGCGCCTATCAGGCCCGGGACCCGGCGGCAAGGTCAAAGCTGGAGATATTCCTGCTGTACCCCGGCGTCCACGCCATCATCCGCCACCGGATCGCCCATTGGCTCTATTGTCACCATCTGTATTTCCTGGCCCGGCTGGAGTCCCAGTGGAACCGGAAGCGCACGGGAATCGAGATCCACCCCGGGGCGAAGATCGGCCGCCGTTTCGTCATCGACCACGGCATGGGCATCGTCATCGGCGAGACCGCCGAGGTGGGAGACGATGTGCTGCTCTACCACGGGGTGACCCTGGGCGGCACCGGCAAGGACCAGGGCAAGCGCCATCCCACCATCGGCAACAACGTGCTCATCGGCTGCGGCGCCAAGGTGCTGGGACCCTTCAAGGTGGGGGACAACAGCCGCATCGCCTCCAACTCCGTGGTACTCTCTGAGGTGCCGGAGGACGCCACCGCTGTGGGCGTGCCCGCCCGGCTGGTGCGGATCGCGGGGCAGAAGGTCAACTTCGCCGGGGACGTGGATCAGATCCACGTGACCGACCCGGTCCAGAAGACCCTCGACAGCCTGATGACACGGATCGAATCTCTGGAAAAACAGCTGGACGACCAATACACCAAAAACCTGGAAAACAACTACGGCTTCGACGCGCCGTTTCTGCACACGGAGCCGGAGGACATTGAGAAGGAGGACACCGAATCATGCTGATCTACAATTCCCTGACCAGAAGCAAGGACGAACTGGTTCCCAACGAGGCCGGAAAAATCAAGATGTACACCTGCGGGCCCACGGTGTACCACTTTGCCCATATCGGCAACCTGCGCTCCTATATCATGGAGGACGTGCTGGAGAAGTATCTGCGCTACGCCGGATACGACGTGAAGCGTGTCATGAACATCACGGATGTGGGCCACCTCTCCTCCGACGCGGACACCGGAGAGGACAAAATGCTTAAGGGCGCCAAGCGGGAGCACAAGACCGTCATGGAAATCGCGAAGTACTACACTGACGCGTTTTTTGCCGACTGCGCCGATCTGAACATCAAGACCCCGGACGTGGTGGAACCTGCCACCAACTGCATCCCGGAGTTCATTACCATGGTGCAGGGGCTCATTGAAAAGGGTTACGCCTATGTGGCCGGCGGCAACGTGTACTTCGACACCTCCAAGCTGGACAAATACTATGTGTTCGGCGAGCACGATGAGGAGGATCTGGCCGTGGGCGTCCGGGAGGGCGTGGAGGCCGACGAAAACAAGCGGAACAAGAC
>CACYXZ010000066.1 GCA_902778525.1 Oscillospiraceae bacterium
TAATAGTCAGGCTACAACAAAAAAGCCGCCCTTTCTCCCGGCATTTTCTCTCCCGGCTCCTCATAGGCTGGAAGCAAAAGGGGGCCTGTTCATGATCGATATTCGCACATTCTTCCGCAAAAACAGCCGCCTGGTCTCGGGGCTGGGCATGATCCTGGCGGTACTGCTGATCTTCTGGAGCGTCAGCAGTCCGGCCATCGTGGGCGTCTCCGCCTCTCAGCGGAGTCTGCCGGTCTACTCCGTGGAACGGGACGACAAAACCATCTCTCTCTCCTTCGACGCCGCCTGGGGCAATGAGGACACCCAAACCCTCATCGACATTCTCTCCCGCTACGGCGTTCACGCCACCTTCTTCGTAGTGGGCGACTGGGCCGAACGATACCCGGACTCGGTGAAGGCCCTGGCGGAGGCGGGCAACGAGGTGATGAACCACTCCTCCAGCCATGCCCATTTCTCCTCCCTCTCCACAGAGCAGATCGTTTCGGACATCACCGCCTGCAACGAGAAGGTCGCGGCTCTCACCGGCGTGAGTCCCAGTCTCTTCCGCTGCCCCTACGGGGAGTATGACGACCATGTGATCCAGGCGGTGGAGTCCATGGGGATGACCGCGGTCCAATGGGACGTGGACAGTCTGGACTGGAAGGGCATCTCCGCCGCCGAGATCACCGACCGGGTGCTGAAAAACGTCCGCTCCGGCAGCATCGTGCTCTTCCACAACGCCGCCATCCACACCCCGGAGGCCCTGCCCGGCATCATCGAGGCCTTGCAGCAGGAAGGCTACACCATCGTCCCCATCTCTGAGCTGCTGCTCCAGGGCGATACTTACCAGGACAACGCCGGCCGCCAGTGGAGCCGGTAAGGCCTGATGCAAAACGGCCTCGCCGCACAATGCGAAAGGAAGGGATCAGGGCCGGTATCATGACCTCTGCACCTATCGTTTCCCTGTTTGGTCCTCGTGCCTCAGCCTTTTGTCCGACGCTTTCCCGGGAAGCCTTGTCAGATTTGCAGATTTTTGCGGAAAGTCCGGCCCGTTTTCTTGGGCAGGCTTCCAAAATGTGCGGGCGGAACGAAAAAGTCTTTGACAATGCTGTTTTACCGTGGTAAAGTTCATCCCATAAAAATCGTGGAACGGAAGAAAACCCCGACAGCGTCCAGCAGCGAGCCGCAACAGAGTGGAAGTGCGGCGGCAACCGGTTCGGGGAAGCGCGTCCGGGAGATGTCCCTTTGAATCGCAGTAGGAGGGATCGCAGCGCCTGCGTTACGGGCAAGAGAGGTCGGAAGCTTTTCTTCCGGCAACCAGTGTGGTACCGCGACTGTAAGTCGTCTCTGGAGATATCTCCGGAGGCGGCTTTTTTCTTGCAAAACGGCGGTACCCCACCGAAACGATTTCAGGAGAGAGGAGGCAGAGCGCCATGGACATCCGACGACGACGGGTTCGATCCGTCCGAAAAACCGCAAGCTGTGAAACAACAACGAATCATGAAAAGGAGTTTTTGAACATGAAAAAGCTGAAATGGATCTCTCTGCTGGCTCTCATTCTCTGCGCCTCCCTGCTTCTGAGCGCCTGCGGCGCGGAAAAGTCCGCCGCCACCGAACTGGAGCTGGTGACCAGTCTGGACCAGGCCATTCTGGCCCTGGCCTCCGGCAAATGTGACGCCGTGGCCCTGGACGGCACCACCGCCAAGAACTATGTGGACCAGTCGGATGGTCTCTTTGCCATGTCCGGCATCAATTTCGATCTGAGCATGTACGGCGACTTTGAAGGGAACGTGGCCGCCGTGAAGAAAGGCGAGACGGATCTGATCCAGGCCAACAACGCCTGCATCCAGACCGCCGTTGAGGAAAACTACTACAGCCTCTGGACCGCCATCGCCAAGCTCCAGTCCGGTACCGACGACGAGGCCGCCCTGGAGCTGGTGGGCGACATGCCCATCTATTCCGACGCCCCCATCGACGGGACCTACCTCTACCTGCTGGATACCAGCGACCTCAAGAAGCCGGAGCTGGACCTCTCCCAGGCCCAGGGCGTGCTGGCCCAGGTGCTGGAGAAGGGCACGCTGGTCATCGCCACCTCTCCGGACTATCCCGCCAATGAGTTCATCACCGAGGACGGCGTGATCTACGGCTGTGAGATGATGCTGGCCAAGTACGTGGCCGACTGTCTGGGCGTTCAGCTCCAGATCGAGACCATGGACTTCCTTGCCACCCTCACCGCGCTGGACACCGGCAAGGCGGACGCCGCCTTCTCCGGCTACGGCTGGAAGGCCGACCGGGCCGAGAGCTATGAGCTCAGCATCGGCTACGTGGGCGATGATGACATCACCTTCCACACCCTGATCGTGCCCGCCGACAAGGCCGAGAACTACAAGAGTCTGGAGGACTTCGTGGGCAAGCACATCATCGCCCAGGCCTCTTCCCTGCAGCAGATGTATGTGGAAGACCAGATCCTCTCCCTGGATCCCAACGGAAAGGCGGCCTGAGATGGGGCCCGGGATCCTTGAAGTCTTATTCGAATACTGGCCCATCTTCCTCAAGGGCCTGCTGGGCACCCTGAAATATGCCTTTATCGCCGTTTCCCTGGGCAGCATTCTGGGGGCCCTGGTGGCCATGCTGAGCCTCTCCTCCCACAAGGCGGTCCACGCCGTGGCGGCGGTCTATGTGAACGTCTTGCGGGGCACGCCCCTTCTGGTGCAGATGTACATTGCCTACTTTTTCCTGCCCATGGTGCTCCCCGCCCTCAACCAGGTCTCCAAGGAGATCTACGTGCTCCTGGCCCTGATCCTGAACTCCAGCGCCTACGTGTCCGAGATCGTCCGGGGCGGCATCCAGTCCGTGGACAAGGGGCAGAAGGAGGCGGCCCTCAGTCTGGGGCTCTCCTCCGCCCAGTGCATGACCCGGATCATCCTGCCCCAGGCGGTGAAAAACATCCTCCCCGCTCTGGCAAACGAATACATCGCCATGATCAAGGAGACTTCCCTGGCCGGGACCTTCATGCTCTATGAGCTCATGTACACCCGGACGATCCTTGCCAACAAATTCCTCAGCTGGCAGCCGCTCTTTATCATCGCGGGCATTTATCTCATCTGCACCATGGCCCTGTCCTTCCTGGTGCGGCTCATGGAGAGGAGGCTGAAGGTCAGTGACTGAACAGCTGCCTTTGATCGAGACCGTGGGTCTCAAAAAGAATTTCGGTTCTCTGGAGGTGCTCCGGGGCATTGACGAGAAGATCTATCGGGGCCAGGTGGTCTCGGTGATCGGCCCCTCCGGCGGCGGCAAGTCCACCTTTCTCCGCTGCCTGAACCTGCTGGAGACCCCCAGCGCGGGCAAGGTCTTCCTGGACGGGGCGGAAATGGACCCCAAGTCCAAGGACCTGAGCCAGTACCGCAAGCGCATCGGCATGGTGTTCCAGCAGTTCAATGTGTTTCCCCACCTTACCGTGCTGGAGAACATCACCCTGGCGCCCTGCAAGGTCAACGGCATGCCCAAGGATCAGGCGGAGAAGGAAGCCATGGAGCTGTTGGAGAAGGTGGGTCTGGCCGACAAGGCCCAGGTCTATCCCCGGAAGCTCTCCGGCGGGCAGAAGCAGCGTCTCGCCATCGTGCGGGCCATGGCCATGCACCCGGAGGTGATGCTCTTTGACGAGCCCACCAGCGCCTTGGACCCGGAGATGGTCAAAGGCGTGCTGGAGGTGATCCAGAAGCTGGCGGAGAGCGGCATGACCTGCGTCATCGTGACCCACGAGATGGGCTTTGCCAGAACCATCAGCGACCGGGTCCTCTTCATCGACGGCGGCGTGGTCTGCGAATCCGGCACGGCGGAGGAGCTCTTCGACCATCCCCAAAACCCCAGAACCCAGCAGTTCCTGTCACAGGTCCTGTAAAGGAGGTCTCGCTGTGAAGACTTCGCTTTCCTACGGTCATTATTATGACTATGATGAGCTGAAGGCGGCCCTGGAGGGCTTCGCCCGGCAATACCCCGGGCTCTGCACGCTGGAGTCCAACTGCGTCACCGAAAAGGGCCGGGAGCAGTTTGTGATGACCCTCACCAACAAAGACGCCGGCGATGCGCTCTCCAAACCCGGCTGGTACCTGGACGGCAACATCCACGCCGGAGAAGTCACCGCCAGCATGGTGGCCCTGCATTTCATCGACACCCTGCTCACCGGCTATGCCGGGGATGAGCAGATCCGCCGCCTTCTGGACCGCTTCACGGTCTATGTGATCCCCCGGGTCAGTCCCGACGGGGCGGAAGTCTATCTCCACTCCCCCGCCCATCTGCGCTCGGCGGACCGGGCGGACCATCCCAAAGCCGGCGGCCTCTTCCCCACAGACCTGGACGGAGACGGCGTCATCCGCAGCATGCGCGTCCCCAGTCCCTACGGAGCCTGGAAGAAGGACCCGGACGATCCCTCCCGTCTCTGTCTCAGAAGCCCCTCCGACACGGAGGGAGACTTCTTTGATCTCTATGCCGAGGGTCTGTGGGAAGATGGCGACACGGACGAGGACAATCTCCAGCCCAAAAAGCCGGACTGGAGCCTGGACTTCAACCGCAACTTCCCCTTCGGCTGGTACCCCGCTCCCCGGCAGCCCGGTGCGGGGGACTATCCCCTCTCGAATCCCGAGTGCAAGGCCCTGGCGGACTTTGTGATCGCCCATCCCAACATTGGCGGCGCCTCCATCGGCCACACCAGCGGCGGCCTGCTGCTCTATCCCCCCGGCACCATGCCCAGCGCCAAGGCCGCGCCCCAGGACCTGAAGGTCCTGCGGGAGATTGCGGCAATGGGGCAGGAGGAATTGGGCTATGTCCCCCTCAACATCTTTGACTCTTTCCTTTCCGACCAGGAAAACTACGATTCCGGCGCCTTTGACGACTGGTGCTACCAGTGCCGGGGCATCCCCGCCTACACGGTGGAGTACTGGGACCTGCCGGGCAAGGCCGGCGTTCCCTTCCCCTGGGGCAGCAAGGAGCCGGAGAGCACGGCTCAACAGCTGCAGCGCTTCGAGGCCTGCCGGGCCTGGGTGCGGGAAAACGCGCCGCAGTACAATCTGGACTGGATTCCCTGGGAGCATCCCCAGTTGGGTCCCGTGGAGATCGGCGGACTCCAGAGCAAATTCACCCTCCAGAACCCGCCGGAGGCCTTCCTGGAGGCGGAGAGCTTTGAGGATGCCATCCGCAACGCCATCTCTCTGGGCGGCGACAGCGACACCATCGGGGCCATCACCGGCGCTGTTGCCTGGGCCTACTACGGCAGGGACGGTATTCAGCCGGATATGCGCTCCATGCTGGATGAGATCCGCCTGCCGGAGGACCTGCAGACGGTGGTGGACGACTTTGCGGAATACTGCGCGGGCCATGCGGGAACGGGACGCTGATCGACCGATCCTGCCCGAGAAAAATCGGAGGACATAGATGAAACTGATACATTTGTCGGATCTTCACCTGGGCAAGCGGGTGAATGAATACTCCATGCTGGAGGATCAGGAATACATTCTCAAACAGATTCTGGGAATCATCGATGACGAGAGACCGGACGGGGTCATCATTGCCGGCGACGTTTACGACAAATCTGTTCCCTCTGCGGAAGCCGTCAGCCTCTTCGACGACTTCCTGGTCCGGCTCTCCGAGCGTGCCCTTCAGGTGTTTGTGATTGCCGGAAACCATGACTCGCCGGAGCGGATCGCCTTCGGGGCGCGGATCATGGCGCCCGGCGGGATCCATATGTCCCCGGTCTACAGCGGGCGGATCGAACCGGTCCGCCTTCGTGACGTATACGGGGAGGTAAACGTGTATCTGCTCCCCTTTATAAAGCCCGCCCATGTCCGCCGGTACCATGAGGAGGCGGAGATCCAGAGCTATACCGACGCCATCCGATGCGCCGTGGGCGATATGGAGATCGACAGGGAGAAGCGGAACATCCTGATCACCCATCAGTTCGTCACCGGCGCGTCCCGTTCAGAGTCGGAGGAGATCTCCGTGGGCGGCTCGGACAACGTGGACGCCGACGTGTTCGCGCCCTTTGACTACGTGGCGCTGGGGCACATCCATTCCCCGCAGAACTGCGGCTCGGAGCGGATCCGCTACTGCGGGACGCCGCTGAAATACTCCTTTTCGGAGGCCAATGACCGGAAATCCGTGACGGTTGTCGAGCTCCGGGAGAAAGGAAGCCTCCATGTCAGGACCGTGCCGCTGATCCCAAGAAGGGATCTGGTGGAGCTGCGGGGAACCTATGCGGAGCTGACCCTGAAAGCCTATTACGAGAACTCCACGTGGCAGGAGGACTATACCCATATCACCCTGACCGACGAGGAGGACGTGCCAGACGCCATCGGAAAACTGCGGACCATATATCACAACCTGATGAAGCTCGACTATGACAACCGGCGGACCCGGGGGAGCGTGACGGTCCCGGCAGACGGAGAAGCAGACCGGAAGTCACCCTATGAGCTGTTCGCGGATTTCTATGAGCTCCAGAACAATCAGCCCATGAGCGAAGAGCAGGCGGCGTATATCAGGGATCTGATCGAAAAGACGTGGGAGGGAGAGCAATGAGACCGCTGAAGCTGACCATATCCGCCTTCGGTCCCTATGCGGGCCGGACGGTGCTGAACCTGGATGCGTTCGGCACGAACGGCCTCTATCTGATCACCGGGGACACCGGAGCGGGGAAGACGACGATTTTCGACGCGATCACCTACGCCCTCTACGGCGCGGCCAGCGGCGACAGCCGGGAACCCTCCATGTTCCGCTCCAAATATGCCGGACCGGAGACCCCCACGGAGGTGGAGTTGACCTTTTCCTACGGGGGAAAGGAATATACGGTCAGGCGCAATCCGGAATATGAGCGGCCCAAGGCCCGCGGCGACGGCGTAACGATGCAGAAGGCGGAGGCGGAGCTTCGATATCCGGACGGCCGGGTCGTCACCAAGCAGCGGGAAGTGGACAGCGCCATCCGGGACATCATGGGCATCAGCCGGGATCAGTTCATGCAGATCGCCATGATCGCCCAGGGAGACTTTTTAAGGCTCCTTCTGGCATCCACGGAGGACCGGAAGGCGATCTTCCGTCAGATCTTCAAGACCCAGCTCTTTCAGACCCTTCAGGAGCGGCTGAAACGGGAGACCGGCGATCTCCGGGGACAGTGGGAGGCGGCAAGCAGAAGCCTTGCGCAGTATATCGGCGGCATCCGGGTCGGCGACGCGGACGTTTTGAGCATCGAAGTAAGAAAAGCCAGGGACGGCGAACTGCCGCTGGAGGACACCCTGTCGCTCCTTGAAACGCTGATCCGGCAGGATGCGGAAAGGGAGGAAAAGCTCTCCGGTGAAAAAGACCGGATCGACAAGACCCTCGCGCAGATCAGCGAAAACCTCGGCAGACTGCAGGCACGGCAGAACGCGGAGATGGCTGTCCGGAACAACAAGGAGCTGCTGAAAGATGCGGAAGCTGCGCTGGAACAGCGGAATGCCGCACTAAAGGAACAACAGAAAAAAGCGCCGGAGACGGAAGCCGCCGCCGGGGAACGATCGAAGCTGGAGGCGGAGCTGCCCCGCTATGACGCGCTGGAGCAGCTGGCGGGGGAGATCGCCGGCACGCGGGAATCCCTGAACAAAGCGGAAACGGCATTCGCCCGGAAAACGGAACAGCAAAAAGCCGGCCGGGAAGTCCTTGCCGGGCTGAAGGAAGAGCTTCGGTCCCTTTCCCACGCGGGGGAGAATCTCCAGATACTCCTTGCCCGGAAAGAAAAGGCGGAGTCAAGAAAAACGAAGCTGGATGAGCTGGAAAAGGAAGTGAAAAGCCACACCGGCGAAAAAGAGCGGTTTGAGAAGCTGCAGGTAGAATACCTGGGGGCGTCTGAAAAGAGCCGGGAGGCTGCCGCCCGGTACGAGGAGATGAACCGGGCGTTTCTCGACGAGCAGGCCGGGATCCTTGCCGGGACCCTGGAGGAGGGAAAGCCCTGCCCGGTGTGCGGCGCTCTGTCGCATCCCTGCCCGGCGGTCAAATCGGCGCAAGCGCCGACGGAGGAACAGCTCAAAAAGGCCGGACAGGACAGGGAAACCGCCGCCGAGCTGGCGCGGCGGATGAGCGAAGCCTGCGCGGAGGCAAAGGCGAAACTGAAAGCGTCGGAGGAGACGATCCGCTGGCAGCTGAGAGAGGTGGAGCTGGACTGCGGCCTGAGTGAGGCGGAGGCCCTGCTGCGGGAGGCCCTGACTGCGGTGAAACAGGAGATCGCGGAACTTGGAGAGGCCGCCCAAACAGAGAGAAAAAGCATCCATCGAAAAACGGAACTGGAGCAGCAGATCCCCCAAAAGGAGTCCGCCCTCCAGCAGCTGCAGACGGAGCTCGGTGAGATCGACAGGAACAGGTCCGGCCTTCAGGCGGAGCTTCAGACGAAAACGGAGCGGATGACCATTGACAGGAAAACCCTGCGCTTTGACGGAAGAGCCGGAGCAGAGCGCAGGATCCGGGAGCTGGGAGCGATGATCGCCCAAATGAAAGCCGATTTGGAAGCCGCGGAAAGCGCCTGCCGGGAATCCTCGGACCGGGTGCTCAGCCTCAGATCCGCCATCGGGGAGCTGGAGACGCAGCTGCGGGAAAAGCTGGAGCTTGACGGGGAAACCGAAGCCCGGAGAAAGGACGAATGCACCGCCCGGAGACAGGAGATCGAAGCGGCCATCCGCCAGATCGGCGAGAGACGGTCGGCCAACGAGACCGACCTGAAAAACATCGGGGAGACGGCCGGAGAGCTGCAGGCCCTGGAGAAACGCTATACCTGGGTAAGGGCCCTTTCCAATACCGCAAACGGCAATATCACCGGAAAGGAGAAGATCATGCTGGAGACCTACATCCAGATGACCTTCTTTGACCGGATCATCGCGCGGGCCAACACCCGGTTCATGGTCATGTCCGGCGGCCAATACGAGCTCAAACGCCGCAAGGAGGCGGAAAACAACCGCTCCCAGACCGGCCTGGATCTGGACGTGATCGACCACTTTAACGGAACGGAGCGGAGCGTCAAGACCCTTTCCGGCGGCGAATCCTTCAAGGCGTCGCTGTCCCTGGCTCTTGGCCTGTCCGACGAGATCCAGTCCTCCGCCGGCGGGGTGAAGCTCGACACCATGTTCGTGGACGAGGGCTTCGGATCCCTGGACGAAGAATCCTTGAATCAGGCCATGAGGGCTCTGGCCGGACTGGCTGAGGGGAATCGCCTCGTGGGGATCATCTCCCATGTAGGCGAGCTGAAGGAACGGATCGACCGGCAGATCGTCGTGGCGAAGGACCGGAGCGGAGGAAGCCGGGCGGTCATTGTCGTTTGACGTTCCCTGCCGTCGGGACCGGGCATGGTGAACTGAGAGAGCACAGATGATGCAGAGAAAACAGGACAGTAATCTTTGGAGAGAAGGCGGCCTGCGTGCCATGGACAGAGGAAAAAATCCGGCTTTGGAGAACACCTGCTCCGGAGGTGCTGACGCTGATACAGCGCTGGAAGGAGAAGGGATTCGAACGGGTCCTTGATCGTGGATGCGGACCCGGGCGCCACAGCATCTGCTTCGTCGGGCAGGGCTTTTCCGTGACGGCAGTCGACCGGGACCCGGCTGCGCTTTCCTACCTGAAACGCTGGGCTCAAGAGGAGCGCCTGGCGGTCACGACGGTGGCGGGAGACATCCTTTCCCTGCCTTTTCCGGATCACAGCTTCGACTGTGTGCTGGATTATCATGCCAGCTTTCACACGGATACGGCGGGATACCTCCGGGGGATCTCTGAACTTCACCGGGTCATAAAGCCGGGCGGCGAGGCCTATGTGACGGTAAAAAGTAAAAACGATGCCGTATTCCGGAGCGGGGAACCCATCGACCGGTTCACT
>CACYXZ010000067.1 GCA_902778525.1 Oscillospiraceae bacterium
GAACGAGGGAAAGCGGGGAATCTTTGAGCAGGCCCACACCGGCACCATTTTCCTGGATGAGATCAGCGAGATTCCGCCGGCGATGCAGGCGCGGCTTCTCCGGGTGATCCAGGAGAGGGAGGTTACCCGGATCGGTGATGAGAAGGTGATTCCCGTGGATGTCCGGATCATTGCCTCCACAAACCGGGATCTGGCAAAAGAAGTCCGCGAAAACCGCTTCCGTGAAGATCTGTTCTACCGCCTCAATGTACTGAGCCTGCAGATTCCGCCCCTCTGTGAGCGCGGGGATGATGTGTTTTTGCTGATGCGGCATTATCTGGAGTACTTTGCCAGAAATGAAAACCGGCCGCCCATGAAGCTGGAAAAGGATACCTTTGAGCCCCTCCGCGGCCTTTCCTGGCCGGGTAACATCCGACAGTTGAGGAATGTGGCCGAGTGCGCGGCGGCCCTGTGCCCGGAACCGGTCTCCGGCCCCCTGGAACCCCTTCTCAATGGCGATACCGATGCCGCAGAGGGTGGCCCCGGCCTGACGGATCAGATCCATAAGTCCCTCCAGAGCCTTGCCGTTGGCCAGGAAATCGTCGATGATCAGGATCCGGTCCTCCGGGCCCAGATACCGCCGGTCCACGATCACGTCGCTGACGTTCTTGTGGGTAAAGGATTCCACCTTGGTGCAGTACACATCCTTGCCCAGATTCAGGCTCTTGGATTTCTTGGCGAATACCACCGGGCAGCCGAATTCCAGGGCTGCAATACAGGCGATGCCGATGCCGGAGGCCTCGATGGTCAGGATCTTGTTGACCCCCGCATCCGCAAACCGCCGCTTCCACTCCAGGCCCATCTCCTTTAGCAGGTCGATGTCCATCTGATGGTTGAGAAATCCGCTGACCTTCAGAATATCCCCGGGATAGACCTCCCCGTCCTCCAGGATTCTCTTTTCCAGCAGTTCCATTTCCTTTTCTCCTCCGCCTTACAGATTCAGCTCGTTTTCCATGGCAAGGCCGTCCTTTTCCAGCATCTGCTCCATGACCTTCAGATCCGCTGAAATATCCAGCACATCGTCGGCAAACAGCTTGTCCAGCTGGGTCTCATAGCCGTCCACCAGCTTGTCCATCATGCCCTCGATCTTTGCCTTCGCCTCATTGATGTTGTCGCCCTCGATGCCCTGGGCCTCCAGCTTGGCATAGTTCTCCAGGATCTTCAGGGTCTGGGGCAGATAGTAATTCATAAAGCTCCGCAGCTCGCCGGACTTCTCCGGCCGCTCGTCCAGGAGCTTGAAGATCTTCCCGGTAAGTTCCTCGATCCGCCGGATCTTATCGGACATATCCTTGTCTGCGATGGCGTCGTTGACCTCCCGGATGTGCCGCAGGGTGGCTGTGGCGTTGTCATCTCCCGGGACCTCCTGATCCACAACGGGCTCCGGTTCCGGCGCATCCGCCAGAGGCTCGCCCAGCACCAGCATCCGCCGGGCGGCGTCCACATAGCCCTGTTCCCAGTAGTTGCGCTCCAGCATCTCCTCCAGGTCCTTTTCCGTCTTTTTCTCGCTGATGCCCATCGCTTCGGCCAGGGAGGAGATGGCGATGTGGTCCCGCTTGCCGATCATATTCAGGTATTTCTGGAATTTTTTCAGTTTCCGCTTCCGTCCGCCTGCCACGGCGATCAGGGTGATGCCGATCAGAATCAGCGCCAGCAGCGGCAGCGTTTCACCCAGCAGATAACTCATGCTGTAGAAGTATGTGATCTCGTCGATCAGCGTCATGATAAAGGAAAAACCGAACAGGCCGGCCATAATGCCGCCGATCCAGCGGAACAGCCGGATGTGGCCCAGTCCGTAGCGGTCGCCTTCCTCCTGCTTTTCCTTCCGCTTCCGGGCCTTGGCCTCCGCCTTCTTCATATTCTCCTGCCGGACGGCCTCCGCGGCCTGCCGGCGTTTTTCCTGTTCCTCCCGCTCCCGGGCCAGCCGTTCCTGCACGTCTGAGGTGGTCTGTCCGTAGTTGCCGGGCCGGGCCGAACTGCTCTGCCGGCTTTTTACCGCCTGATTGCGGATCTGCTGCGCGCCGTTCCGCATTGCATCCATCGCCCTTCCCGCCTCCATGTTGAGCTTTTTGCTGGACGGCCATTTTCCGCTGATCTGCAGCAGCAGCAGAAACAGTCCGATGGGCCAGGCGCCCACAAATCCCAGGATGATCAAAATCCAGTGCCAGCCGTCGTCCGCCTTGGCGCTGCGCTGATTGCTGCGGTTGATGTTCTTCCAGTATGGGTTCTCACTTACCGGCTGCGATTTTCTGCTGCTGATCCGGTAGCTGCCGTCCACAGGGGTCTGGTCTTCTTCCCCGGAGGGCACATAATGCACATTGCCGTTTTCGTCAAATTCCCAACGGCCCTGATTGTTCTCCGTACTCACGGTCATTCCTCCAATTCCCGCTCCAGTATATCCGCGATGCGCCGGGAAGCGTAACCGTCGCCGTAGGGATTGGACGCCTCCGCCATGGCGGCATATGCGTCCGGATCCTCCAGAAGCTGCCGGAAGCAGTCGTAGATCCGTTCTTCATCGGTGCCCACCAGCTTCAGCGTTCCCGCCGCCACGCCCTCCGGGCGCTCGGTGGTGTCCCGCATCACCAGGACCGGCTTTCCGAGGGACGGGGCCTCCTCCTGAATCCCGCCGGAATCCGTCAGGATCAGATGGCACCGGGCCATAAAGTTGTGGAAGTCCAGCACGTCCAGCGGCTCGATCAGCCGGATCCGGTCCATGCCGGTCAGCTCCCGTCCCGCGATCTCCCGCACCGCGGGATTGAGATGAATGGGATAGATCACTTTGATGTCCGGATGCTCCTCCGCCACCCGCCGGATGGCCCGGAACATCCGCGCCATGGGCTCGCCCAGGCTCTCCCGCCGGTGAACCTCCACCAGGATCAGCCGGCTGTCCGACGCCCACTCCAGCTCCGGATGGGTATAATCCTTCCGCACGGTGGTCCGGAGCGCGTCGATCCCGGTGTTGCCGGTGACGTAGATGTTCTTATCATCCCGCATTTCCCGCAGAAGATTCTCCCGGGCGGTCTGGGTGGGCGCAAAGTTGAACCGGGAGATAATGCTCACGGTCTGGCGGTTGAACTCCTCCGGATAGGGGCTGTAGATGTTGTAGGTCCGCAGCCCCGCCTCCACATGTCCCACCGGGATCTGCAGATAAAAGGCCGCCATGGCGGTGAACAGGGTCGTGGAGGTGTCCCCGTGGACCAGCACCACATCCGGCTTCTCCTGCCGGAGCACGGGCTCCATTCCCGTGAGGATCCCGGTGCCCAGATCAAAAAGGGTCTGCCGGTCCTTCATGATGGAGAGGTCGTAATCCGGCACAACGTCAAAGGTCCGCAGCACCATGTCCAGCATCTGACGATGCTGTCCGGTGACGCAGACGACCGTTTCGATTCCGGGGCGGGACTTGAGCTCATTGACCAGCGGACACATTTTGATGGCCTCCGGCCTGGTGCCGAACACCAGCATGACTTTCTTCACGATCCCAACCCCTTTCCGTAAACTCTCCGTATATTTTACACGCTTTCGCCCAAACCGTCAACCGAAAGCGGAGGGATCCTCCGATTATTTTATCCCGCGCTTGCGCTTTGCGGCGTTTGGGATTATACTATGGAGGAACAAATGTTAGGGAGAGATAACCATGCGAAACGAACTCATTGCCCTGCGCGGAGCCATGAAGTCCGCCGGGATCGACGCCTATGTGGTGCCCACCGACGATTTTCACGGCTCGGAGTACGCGGGAGACTATTTCAAGTGCCGGAAATACGTTTCCGGCTTCACCGGCTCCGCGGGAACTCTTGTAGTGACGGCGGACTGGGCCGGGCTCTGGACCGACGGGCGGTATTTTCTGCAGGCCGCCGATCAGCTTTCCGGCTCCGGCATCGATCTGATGAAGATGGGCCAGCCGGGGGTGCCCACCATCCGCCAGTGGCTGGAGGAGCATCTGCAGGAGGGACAGGTTCTCGGCTTTGACGGCCGCAGCATGACCTACGGCACCGGCACCTCCTTTGCCGCCGCCGCGGAAAAGCGCGGGGCTTCGGTGGACTACGAAAGGGATCTGGTGGGAGAGATCTGGACGGACCGGCCCGGCCTTTCCAAAGAAGGGGTCTGGGCGCTGCCGCTGAACTACACCGGACGCACCCGGGGCGAGAAGATCAAAAATCTCCGCTCCGCCATGGAGGAGGCCGGGGCGGATATCCACGTCCTCACCTCCCTGGACGATATCTGCTGGCTGCTGAACTTCCGGGGCGGGGACGTGGCCTGCTGCCCGGTGGTGCTGTCCTTCCTGATCCTCACCCGGGACGCCATCCGCTGGTATGTGGACGAGGACAAGGTGGCGCCCTTCCTGCGCAAGGGCCTTGAAAAGGACGGCATCGAGCTGCGTCCCTATCTGGACGTATTCCCGGAACGATCATCGAGGGTGTCAATCCCACGGAGCTTCCCAAGGCCGTCAAGACTCCCGAGGAGCAGCAGAACATGCGCAACGCCCATATTCAGGACGGCATCGCGCTGGTGAAGTTCATGAAATGGCTCCACGGCAGTGTGGGAAAGACGGAGATCACCGAGATCTCCGCTGCGGAAAAGCTGGAGTCCCTCCGGAAGGACCGGGACTACTATCTGGAGCCCAGCTTCGACCCCATCTTCGGCTACGGACCCCACGGGGCCATCATCCACTACTCGGCCACGGAGGAGACCAACGCGGCTGTGAAACCGGAGGGTTTCCTGCTGTCCGACACCGGCGGACACTATCTCGAAGGCACCACCGACGTGACCCGGACCTTCGTGGTCGGGCCTCTGACACAGGAGATGAAACACCACTACACCATGGTCCTGCGGGCCCATCTGGCTCTTCTGGGTGCGAGATTCAAAAAGGGCGCCACCGGCGCCAATCTGGACATCCTGGCCCGGAAGCCCTTCTGGGACGAGGGGCTGGACTACAACCACGGCACCGGCCACGGCGTGGGTTATCTCATGAGCGTCCACGAAGGCCCCCAGTCCATCAGCTACCAGAAGAGCGGCGGACATGTGCCGCTGGAACCGGGCATGATCGTCTCCGACGAGCCGGGTATCTATCTGGAGGGAAAATACGGCATCCGGCTGGAGAATCTGGTGCTGTGCGTGGAGAAGGAGACCGGCGAATACGGCACCTTCTACGGCTTTGAGCCGCTGACCATGTGCCCCTTCGAACGGGAGGCCATCCTGCCGGAGGAGATGACGGCGGAGGAGATCCGGCTCCTCAACGAATACCACCGGACGGTATACGAGAAGATCTCCCCCTTCCTGTGCGAGAAGGGAAGCGCCTGGCTCCGGGATGCCACGGCGCCCATCTGAAGAAAGACAGACCGCGGAACCGAGAGGTTCCGCGGTTTTTTGCTAAACAAATACCACCTGCACCAGCAGCATATAGACCGCCGTGCCGCCGAAGATGGACAGCAGGGTGCTCCGCCGCCACAGGTGCAGCGCCGCCACCGCAAGCAGCGCGATGGCCTCGGGGATCCCGTGGGGCGCGGTCAGCAGGGACACGTTTTTCAGACAGTACACCACCAGCATGCCCATCACCGCGTAGGGCAGCACCGCCCCCAGATAGGTGATCACGCCGGAACGCCGCTCCCCGTCCCGGAAGATCCAGAACGGCAGGAACCGGAGAAGCGCCGTGACCGCCGCCATCACCAGGATCTGCAGCAGCACATGGAGATCACCGGACATCTTCGGCCACCTCCAGTCTCCGCCGCAGGGCGGCCAGGGTCAGGGTGAATAAAACCATGGACGGGATCACGAACCGGTCCGGGCCCAGCACCGCCAGACATACCGCCGAAATCCCCAGTCCGATCAAAGCGGGAACATGGTTCTTCGAGGACAGCCACTGCTCCAGAAAAATCACCGTGAACAGCGCCGTCATGGCAAAGTCCAGTCCTTTGGTGTTGAAGGGCAGAATGGGGCCCAGAAGGCCGCCGATCGCCGAACCGGCGACCCAGTAGCAATGGTCAAACACCGACACCAGCAGCCGGAACTGCCGGGGATCCGCCTCCTCCGGCACCGGGGCGCACATCAGGGAATAGGTCTCGTCGGTGAGGGAGAAGATCAGGTAGGGCTTCCCTTTTCCCGCGTCCTGATACCGGTCCAGCATGCTCAGGCCGTAGAAAAAGTGCCGGGCGTTGATCATCAGCGTCATCAGGGCCGTGGTGATCAGGCTGGCGCCGCCGGAGATCAGATCCAGCGAGGCATACTGCAGAGATCCGGCGTAGATACTCAGGGACATGAGGAACGCCCAGAAAAACCCGTAGCCCCGATCCTGCAGCAGCACGCCGAAGCCCGCACCGAGGACCAGATACCCCGCCATCACGGGAAGGCTTGCGCGAAAAGCCAAACGCGCGGTTTTTGCGTTCATGAACGTGTTTCCTTTCCGGGAGAATGTAACACTATCATAACGCAAAACCGCGCTGTTTGGAATCCAAATTTCGTTACGCTAAATCGCTGATAATTGGTGAATATGATCAGCCGGCGTACTCCGCCGCACAGGTCCCGGCGATAAATCCGCTGGACACGGCAAAAGACATGTCATTGAGGATCTGCTTCTTGATGCCGGTCATGTTGAGGAAGCGCCCGGAGCAGATGTCTCCCGCGGCGTAAAGGCCCTCCACCACGCCGCCGTCCTTTGCTTTGGCACGCATGTTCTCATCGATCTGGATGCCGCCGAAGGCGCCGTCGGTACCGAGGTTCGCCTTCACCGCGTAGAAGGGGCCGGTCATGGGCGCGAGCCACTCCGAGGGCTTGTAGCAATCCCAGTCCATCCCCTCGGCGCAATAGCCGTTATAGCTGTCCACCGTCTCCTTCAGGGCAGCGGGATCCACGCCGATCTTCTCCGCCAGCTCCTCTACGGTGTCCGCCCGGAAGGTCACGCCGTCGTTCTTCTCCAGGGCCGGATCCATATCCGCGTGGGCCTCCTCCAGCGTTTTGGGGAAATGGCCCGCCATATTCGGCATGGGCACCTGGGGCTGGGGCTGATCGTCCCCGTCGGCCAGGGTCCTGGCCAGGGTGTTTTCATCGAAGATCACAAACACCTTGCCCTCGGGCTGCTCCAGCTGCACCGAACCGGAGTCGAACACGCCCATCCGCATCTGGGAACCCTCGCAGATATAGCGTTTGCCCAGTGCGTTGACGTAGATGCTGTACCGGGAGGCCGCCATGTCGCTCATGACGCGGCTGCGGCACATGGTCATGGGGCCCATCATACGGATGGTGCGGTTCTCCTCATCCATCAGGGCCCCCGCCGCCTCCGCCAGAGCCAGACCGTCGCCGGTGTAGTTCCAGTTCATGTGGGGACTCTCGCCCATATAGGGCTGGGCCGCCGCCAGGGCGGGGTAGTACTTCTTCACCAGCTCCGGATTCCGGATCCAGCTGCCGCAGGCCAGGATCACGGCCTTGCAGGCGATCTCCACCGGCTCTCCCGCCACCGCGGCCTTTACGCCGGTGACTTTTCCGTTCTCGGTGCAGATCTCCTCCGTCACCGCATCCAGCAGGATCTCCTGACCCAGCTCCCGCAGCTTTTCCGCGGCGGTCTCCACGAAGATCCGGCCGCTGCCCTTTTTGGCACCGGGGCCGTGGCCGCCGCTCTGGGGCCCCAGGGGGCCGTCCGCGGGGTCGTCAAATACATACCGGCCCACGTCAAAGTCCGCCGCCTTCTCCGGGGCGATCTCCTCGAACCAGTCGAAGAAGGCTCCGGTGCCCCGGATCACGTTGGAGGCCAGCTTCCGGTCGATGCGCCAGAAGGTCTCGTCCATCCGGTTGCGGAGGTAGAGCATGGTGGTGTCCGGCAGATTTCGCTCCTTCTGCCAGCGGCTGCCGAAGGTGCGCATGGTGGAGGCCATGTTCAGGCCGCCGCCCAGATTCTTTTTGTCCTTTTCCAGCACAATGACCGACCGGCCCAGGGTGGCCGCCCGGGCTCCCGCCACCAGGCCGCTTCCGCCGCCGCCGATGACCACAATATCACAGGTTTTTTGCATCTTACAGGACCCTCCCGTCTTTCTCGTTTTGTCTATCATAGCACAGATATATGTAGAAGGCAAAGCATCATTTTGCGCGGTTTCTTATCAGAAACAAACGTCTCCCCGCCGCATAGGATAACACGGCCCGCGCTTCGGGCCCGACGCAGGAGAGGAGGAATCATCATGGTGCGCGGCATCGACGTCAGCACCCACAACGGCACGCTGGACTGGGCCTCCATTGAGGCGGCAGGGATCCGGTTCGCCATCATCCGGGCGGGGTACGGCCGCTACGCGGTGGACGATCAGTTCGCCGCCAATATCCGGGGAGCCGCCGCCCGGAACATCCCCGCAGGCGTCTACTGGTTTTCCTACGCCGTCAGTGAGGACGCCGCCCGGCAGGAGGCAGAAAAATGCCTGGAGGCCATCCGGGGATACGACCTGACGCTGCCGGTCTTTTACGACTTCGAATACGACTCGGTCCGATACGCCCAGCAGCAGGGCGTCACCGTGGGCCGGGAGCAGTACAACCGGTTTGCCCGGGCCTTTCTGGAGGAGATCCGGGCGGCGGGATACACCCCCGGCATCTATTACAATCTGGACTACTACCGGACCATGGCGGACCCGGCGGTGCTGGGAGGCTACTGCGTGTGGTTTGCCCAGTACGCCGACCGTCCCAGCATCTCCGACTGGTCCATCTGGCAGTACACCGGCTCCGGCACCATCGCCGGTCTGCCGGGCCGGTTTGACCTCAATGAACTGAAGGACGAGAGCCTGCTCCATCCGGTGCGTACCGGCTGGCAACAGGAAAACGGAAAATGGTATTATTATGACGAAGAAGGGGAAGCCTTGAACAATCAGTGGATCGTCACAGAGGGCAGCGCGTTCTATCTCGGGGAGGACGGCGCGATGGTCACAAACCGGACGCTGAAGCTGGACGGGGACGGAAAGCTGGTCCCCGCCGGCGGGTTCTATCATCTGATCTCCGACGTGCCGACATCCTACCGGCCGTTGCTCGACAGGCTGGTGCAGGCGGGGATCCTCCGGGGGACCGGCGGCACCGGGGAAAACCGGATTCTGAATCTGGGAGAAGACGCGGTCCGGGTCCTGGTCCTGATGGACCGGGCGGGGGCCTTTGCCGGGATCTGAAACGGAACAAGGAGCAGACCGACGTCTGCTCCTTGTTTTCCTTATCCGAACGCGTAAACCGTCGTATGATCAAATTTCTCTCCGGCCCGGAGGATCGGCTTGTCCCACCCCTCGACCGCCAGCGCGTTGGGGAAAAACTGGCTTTCCAGGCACACCGCGTCGTTGGCGCCGTAGGCTCTCCCGCCCTTTCCCGTTCCGGTGACAAAGTTGCCGGAATAGAGCTGTACGCCGGGCAGATCCGTGGCGGAGCGCATGGCGATGCCGGTCTCGGGACTCCGGAGACGGGCAAAGGTCCGGAGTCTGCCGCCGTTTTTCAGGACAAAGTTGTGGTCATAGCCGCCGCACATGGTCAGCTGGGGCGTGACCGTGTGGAGATCCCGGCCAACCGGCTTCTCCTCCCGGAAGTCAAAGGGCGTTCCCTCCACCTCCAGCAGCCGTCCCGTGGGCAGTGTGTTCTCGTCTCCCTCGCAGAACCGGTCCGCATCCAGCCGCAGCATCTGCCCCATGGGGTTCCGTCCGCCGCTGAGGTCGAAATAGCTGTGGTTGGTCAGGTTCACCACCGTGTCCCGGTCGCAGACCGCCTCATAGCGGATGGTCAGCTCATTCTCCGGGGAAAAGGTGAACGTCACCGTCAGCTGCAGTTCCCCCGGGAACCCCTGATCCATGTGGGGCGAGGTCAGGCGCAGCTTCAGCCTGTCCCCATCGATCTCCCCGGAAAAGAGCCGCCGGTCAAAGCCCTCCGGTCCCCCGTGCAGGTTGTTGGGACCGGCGTTCTTTTCCAGCGTATAGGTATTCCCGCCGAGGGTAAAGGCCGCGCCGCCGATCCGGTTGGCGTGCCTGCCCACGGTGGCGCCGAAAAAGCAGGTCCCGCTCCGGTATCCGTCCAGATCATCATAGCCCAGCACCACATCCACCGGCGCGCCGTTCTGATCCGGCACCACAAGGGCCTGGACCGTGCCGCCGTAGTCTAAAATATCCGCATATGCCTTCGGTCCGCCGGTCAGGCGGTAGCAGGTCACCGGCCTTCCGTCCGGCATCGTTCCAAAGGGACGGGACGTAATCATCACAAAGCCTCCTTAAGATTTCAGGGGAAACACCAGCTCCACGGTCTCCAGCAGCAGCGGGATCTCGTCGTGGTAGTGGAATTTCGTCTTCTTTGCCAGTTCCCGGCACTCCGCCTGTTTCCGTGTCAGCCATTCCTCCGGAGTCAGGAGCGGCTCCTCCTGCCGCCGGAGCGGCTCCGGGATCTCCGGCATGGGCGCGATCGTCACGTCCACCGTGTGGAGAATACAGCAGGGATTGCCGTAAAAATCCGTCACCATGGTGTAGTCGCCGATGCGGGGCATCCGCCGCCGGGTGGCCAGATAGGACGGAATGCAGTGTCCCACCGCCGTCTTCTCCCCGGCGAGAAGCTGCTCCAGCACCGCAACAGACTCCTCCTCGCTGGCACCGAAATAGGTCACATCCGTCATCACAGTGGTCTCCGGGGTATCGGTCTGCTCCAGAAACGCCTCCCAAAAGTCGCCGTAAATATCGTCCATCTGCCGCGCCTCCATTGTTTTGGTCCTTTTATTATAGCAGAGGATTTCTTCCGGCGCAATCTCCCTATTTCTCGATCCGCACCGTCAAAAGGAAGGCCTCCGGCTCCTCCCTGCACTGGAACTCCGCGGCCATCCCGGATCGCCTCAGTCCTGCCGTATCCCGGGCCACCCGCTCCAGAAACAGTCTGGCGTCCCGCCGCCGGAGCTTGTCGGAGACCGGCGGACGGCCGTTCTCCAGATAGGCGTCTATGTACTTCTCCGTCTGCGTCACGCTCAGACGCCGGTCGGAGATCTCCTCGATCACCGCAAGCCGCGCCTGGGTCCCCGAAACCCGGAGCAGCTCCCGGGCATGCCGCTCGCTGAGGCCCCGCTCCCGGAGGGCCGAACGCACCTCCGCGGGATGCCCCAGCAGCCGCAGCTTGTTGGCCACCGCGCTCTGGCTGCGGCCCAGCCGCCGGGCCGCCTGGGCCTGGCTGAGTCCGCTCCGCTGCATATACTGCCGGAGCAGCTCCGCCTCCTCGAAGTAGTGCAGATCCTCCCGCTGCAGATTTTCCGTCAGGGCGATCAGCGCCTGATCCCGCTCCCCCAGCTCCGTCAGGATGCAGGGTACCTCCCCCAGCTCCGCCATTTTGGCCGCCATCAGCCGCCGGTTGCCGGAAACCACAAGATATTGCCCGCCGCTGCGGCATACCGTCAGCGGCTGCAGGACCCCCACCTGACGGATGCTGGCGGACAGCTCCTGCAGCGCCACCGTGTGCCGGCTCCGGGCCCCCGGCCCGGGCTGCAGCAGCCGAACAGGCAGATACAGAAGCCGTCGTTCCTCATATCCCATGCCGATCCCCCTCCCGTTTTTAGGGATTATAACACATATGGAAAATAATTCCATACAATCCTGTCGAAACCCGCCTGCTCTGCGCGGAAAAGAAAAACGCCCCGAAGGGCGTTTTTCTTAAATCAGTCCGTCTGAGCGCATCTGCTCCATGATCCGGGCCATGAGTCCCGTCCGGCCGAATGGGGTAATCAGATAGAACCCGTCCACCCACGGGGCCATATCCCGGGCGACCTGCCCGGAGATCTCCACCGCCAGATCCTCCCCGGCCGCCCGGTCCAGTCCCTCATAGCGGCGGATGATGGCCTCATCCACCGTAATGCCGGCGACTTCGCTGTTCATAAAAACGGCGTTCCTGTGGCTGACGACGGGGATGATTCCGCCCAGGAGCTTCACCTCCGGCGGCAGGCTCTCCCGGGCCGTCTTCAGGTTTTCCAGTGCCTGCCGGGTCAGGACCGGCTGGGTCAGGAAGCCGCAGACGCCGTTTTCCGCCTTCTTATGGGCCAGATCCATCTGCACCTTGAAATTCACCGCGTTGAGATTCAGCGCCCCGAACACCCGGAACGGTGTGGGCAGCGCGGTCTCGTTGAGACCCCGGATATACCGGGCCAGCATCCGGGAGTTAAAGTTGTATACGCTCTTCACCTCGTCCCGGCTGGCAGAGGGAATGGGATCCCCCGTGACCACCAGCACGTTGTGGACATCCTCGGCGCACAGGCCCAGCAGCAGAGCTTTGGTGGCGTTGAGATTCCGGTCCCGGCAGGTCATGTGGGGCAGCGCCTCCATCCGGAGTTCCCGGCGGATCTTGCAGGCCAGAATACTCGAATCCATTCTGGCCCGGGCAATGGGGCAGTCGGCGATGGTGATGATGGCCGCGCCGCTGTCCCGAAGCTCTTTGGCGCCCGCCATAAATTTGGTCACATCCGCCGCCTCCGGGGGATCCAGCTCCACCGCCACAGGCTTCCGCGCCGGATCGCACAGGGCCTCCCAGAAGCGGTTCCCGGTCTCTTCGGCGGGTTTTTCTTTTTTGCGGCTTTCCACCGGAACCGGCTTTGGAAGGGGCGTTTTCAGTGCTTCCGCCGCGGCGGCAATGTGCTCCGGGGTGGTGCCGCAGCAGCCGCCCACCATTGCCGCGCCCTTCGACGCCAGATTCCAGAGCTGCTGTCCAAAGAACGAAGGATCTCCCTGATAGTAGGTCCGCCGGCCCAGCACCGTGGGATAGCCCGCGTTGGGCATCACGCAGAGGGGCTTGCCAAGGGGGCCGAGAGTTTCCACCAGAGCCGCCATGTGGGGCGCGGAGGTCACGCAGTTGAGCCCCACCGCGTCAATGTTGGGATCCGCCGCGCAGATCTCAATCAGGTCCCGCACCAGATGTCCGGTCTGGGTGAATCCGTCCGGCTGGGCCGCAAAGGACACGATCACATAGGCCTTCGGATTCGCTTCTTTGATCCGCGCAGCCGTCTCCGGGACCCCGTTCAGGCCGGACAGCGTTTCAAAGAGGAAATGCTCCGCTCCCAGCTCCAGGAACCGGTCCGCCACAAACCGATACTCCGCTGCCGCGTCGCCCTCCGGGCCGATCGGCCCGATGTCCGCGAACACAAAGGCCTCCCTTGCCGCCTTCTTTGCCAGCAGATAGGCCGCGTCCAGCACGGAGAGGCAGTTGGTCTCTCCCAGCGCGACCCGGTTGGCGCCGAAGGTGTTGGTTTTTACGGCCGCGGCTCCGGCCTCCAGGTAGGCCCGGTGGATCCCGTAGATGATTTCCGGTCTGGTCAGGCAGGCCGTTTCACAGTCTCCCCCGTGGCCCAGCGCCGCATAGTAGGTTCCCATGGCCCCGTCAAAGAGCAGAACGCCGTCCTGTAAATATGTTCGAATATCCATTTCGTTCTCCTTATCCCAGCACCTGCCGGGCGATGTCCACACTCTGTTTGGCGTCCTTGGCGTAGAAGTCCGCCCCGATCTGTCTGGCATACTCCGGGGTCAGCACGGCGCCGCCTACCCAGATCTTGCAGGGGTGGCCGCTGCGGCGGAGGGCTTCGATGGTCTCCGCCATGCTCACCACCGTGGTGGTCATCAGAGCGGACAGGCCCACCAGATGTACGTCTTCCCGGATCACGGTCTCCACCACGGTCTCCGGCGGCACGTCCCGGCCCAGGTCGATGACCGTATAACCGTAGTTCTCCAGCACCACCTTCACGATGTTCTTGCCGATATCGTGGATGTCCCCCTTTACCGTGGCCACCACGATCTTGCCCCGGCTGACGGAGTCCCCGCCCTTCCGGGCGATGCGGGTCTTGATGACCTCGAACCCCTCGCAGGCGGCGTTGGCAGCGTTGATGAGCTGGGGCAGGAAGATCTCCTGCTTCTCATACTTCTCCCCCACCAGATCCAGCGCCGGGATCAGCAGGGTATTCACCACGTCCATCTCGCTCATGGTCTCCAGCGCTTTTTCCGTCAGAGCGGCCGTCTCCTCCTTCAGGCCCCGGCCGATGGCCGTTTCCAGCGTCATGGTCCCGGTCTGTACCGGGGACCGGGGCGCCGTCTCCGCCCCCGTGAACCGGGCGATATAGGCTTCGCTGTCCACGTCCTGCCGGGACAGGACCCGGAAGGCCGCCACCGCGGGCGCCGTCTCCGCCCCCGTGAACCGGGCGATATAGGCTTCGCTGTCCACGTCCTGCCGGGACAGGACCCGGAAGGCCGCCACCGCGTCCATGATGGCCTTCTGGTTGGGGTTGACAATGGGCAGGTCCAGTCCCGCGTACATGGCCTGGGTCAGGAAGCTGACCGTAATATGCTCCCGGGCAGGCAGGCCGAAGGAGATGTTGCTGACCCCCAGCACCGTGTGCAGGCCCATCGTCTCCCGGACATGCCGGAGGGCCTTCAGGGTCTGCGTCGCCTGCTCCTGCTGGGCGGAAACCGTCAGCGTCAGGCAGTCGATATAGACGTCCTCCCGGGGGATCCCATGCTCCAGCGCGGCACGCAGGATCCG
>CACYXZ010000068.1 GCA_902778525.1 Oscillospiraceae bacterium
GTCCTGACCGTCCATGTCCGCTTTGATGCGGACGGAGCAGGCGTTGATCTCCTCGGACTCGTCCAGATCCCGGAGCACGCCCCGCTTTTTCAGGGTCTTGGCCGCCAGCGTGCCAATGTCCATCAGGGTGACGGGCCGGGTCGCGGCTTTTTCCCCGTAGACCTCCTCCCGGCATGCGAGGTATTCCGCATAGGCGGACTGAACGGCGGGATCCGCCAGTTCGGCTTTGTCGATGTGGGTGGAGAAGGTAGTGTGGCGGCAGTGGTCGGACCAGTAGGTGTCCACCACCTTCAGCTCGGTGATGGTGGGGTCCCGGCCCTCTTCCGTTTTGAAGTAGTTCTGGAAGAACTTCAGGTCGTCAATGTCCATGGCCAGACCGTATTGCTCCAGATAGCCCGGCAGCGCTTCCTCGCCGGCGGAGATAAATCCGGTCAGCGTGTCCACTTCCGTGGGGATCGCGTAGGTCTGCTGGAGCGTCAGCGGCTTGTCGTGACCGGCCTCCCGGGCCTCCACAGGGTTGATGACGTAGCCCCGGATCTTCTGGAGGTCCGTCTCCGTCAGATCTCCGTACAGGGCGTAGACCGTGGCGGCGGACACCAGGGGACGCTCCCCGCTGGTGAGAATGGCGATGCACTGGGCGCAGGAGTCGGCCCGCTGGTCAAACTGTCCGGGCAGAGCCTCCACCGCCAGAAGGGTGCAATCCCCCAGCTCCGGCAGCGCCTCGTCGTAGCACTCGTCCACCATGGGCTCGGAGAACACCGTCTCCCGGGCCCGGCGGTAGACCTCCGGGGTGATGCCCTGGGCGTCATAGCGGCGGAAAAGCCGCAGGGCCGTCAGGCCCGAGATGCCCAGCTGTTCTCTGAGATCCCGCAGGAGATTTCCGGCTTCCACCTGAAAGCCGGGGCGCTTTTCCACAAAACAGCGAAATACTTGATCCATAGGAATTACCTCCGTTTATCGTCCTTTTTCTTACTCGTAGTGAACCTGGATGTTGTTGGCCTGGTAAAATACGCAGTCCGGTGAGGGGTTGAGTCCCGTAAAGACGCCCCGGGTGGTATAGACCGCGTTGTTCAGGAACAGGACCGGGCACAGATACCCGTTGTCCATGATATATTCGAACAGGTCATAGCAGTTGCCGCTGTTTTCCCGGGCCTTGGACAGCAGATAGTCCAGATCCCCGGAACCGGCCAGACCGCCGAAGGCCAGGCTGCCGCCGGAGGCCAGCAGGGGCCGCAGGTCAAAGTCCGGCTGGAGGGTGACCTCTCCGTAGAGGATGTCCCATTCGTCCACATGGAGGGAATAGAAGAACTCGTCCTCATCGCTGGGCAGCTCTTTGACCGTGACGTAGAAGCCCACCTCGTTGAGATTTTCTGCCACAGCCTTGGCGGCTGCGGTCCGGCGGAGGTTTCCGCTGCGGACCACCATTGTGATGGCGTTGTAGTGAGGCGCACCGGAGGGGCTGGGCGAAGCGGCGGCCTCTCCGTCTTCCGTTTCCGTCTCCTCATCCGGCTCGTTCTCCTCCTCCGGAGAGGGAGATGGAGAAGGCGAGGGGCTTTGGCCCGCTTTCGGGAGAACAAAATACTGGGTTGCCGCCAGCTCGTCTGTGGCGGCCTTGACGGAGGTGTAGCCGTATTTCTGGGCCAGATCCTCGTCGTAGACGCTGCTGTAGGGCGAAGCGGGCAGAACGGCGGCGTCGGCAAAGTTGTGGTAGACGGATTCCGCAATGCCCACCCGATCGATGGCGTGGGAGACAGCCACCCGGGCGGCTTTATCCTGGAACATGCCCTCGGTGCCGTTGAAGGTCAGATACTGCATGGTGGTGCCGCGGCTGTTCCAGAGCTCAAAATTGCTGTGGAAGGTGGCGGCGGTGGAGGAATTGGGGTTGTTGTATACCAGATGAATGGTATCTGTTTCAAAGCTGTCCCGGGTATCCTCCGCGGAGCTGCTGGAATACAGGGTCACCGACTGGAACTGAAGGCTCTTGGCGCCCTGCCACCAGTCCTGATTGACGGTCAGCACCTCCGGCGCGGAACGGACGAAGGGGCCGGTCCCCGGCGGGGACGACTCCAGATTGGCGAGGGACGGGACAATGGGAAAGGTCAGAAGACACGGCAGCCGGTCATTGGGCCGGAGCATCTCAATGATCACGTGGCCCTCGCTGTCTCCGTAATAGGAGCCGACGTCGATGAGCCGTCCGGAATACAGCGAGGAGTTTTTGGCCTGGGTGATGGAATAGACCACGTCGTCGGCGGTGAGCGCCTTCCCACTGGAAAAGGACGCGTTCTGCAGCGTCAGGGTATAGACGTAGCCGTCGTCGGTGACGGAATACTCCTTGCAGAGCATGGGCTCTGCGTCAAAGGAATTGTTCAGGGTGAACAGTCCCTCGTAGATCAGATTCATCACGGCCCGGTTTTCCATGCCGATGCAGGAATAGGGGTTCCAGCCGTAGCTGCTGTTATAGGGCATGGAGAAGGTGCCCGCAGTCCCGGAAGCGCGGACAGAGGGCTGGGGCTGCGCCTCCTGGGAGGGGACTGGAGCCGCACTGCCTGCCTCAGCGCCGAAGGCTCCCTCGCCGGCCATGGAAGGCTCCGGCGTGTTCTGCCCGCAGCCCGCCAGCAGGCCCAGCACCAGCGCCAGCGCCAGAAGGAGGCTGAGGCGGCGGCTCATCGGGCGCCTCCGCATACGATGACCGCGGCCAGGGAGCCCCGGTCGTTTCCGTGGCGCCGGGCGGACCAGAAGGTGTCCGGATCGCAGGCGGTGCAGAGGGGACTGACGTCGATCTGCTCCGGCGGGATTCCGGCCCGCTGCAGGAACAGCCGGTTGACCAGCTTCAGATCCACGTGGTACTTCTCGCCGGTCTCCTCGATGGCGGCCTCCGCATCCTGACCCAGACCCGCCCGGACAGCGTCCGGCACGTCCCGGTCCGTCTCAAAACAGTCCTTGGCAATGCAGGGGCCGGTGGCGGCGAACAGATCCTCCGGCCGGGAGCCGAAGTGCTCCGTCATGGCCCGGACGGTGGCCTCTGCAGCCCCCGCCGCGGCGCCCCGCCAGCCCGCGTGACAGGCGCCCACGGCGCCGGTCCTCCGGTCCTCGATCAGGATCGTCCCGCAGTCGGCGGAGTAGACCATCAGCGCAGTGCCGGGGGTGTCGGTGACCAAGGCGTCGGCCTCGTAATCTGTGGTGACATACAGGCCCTTGCCCCAGTCCGCCTCGGTGCAGAGCCGGACGCCGGCCTTGTGGATCTGCACGGCGCCCACCAGCCTGTGGGGGTCGAAACCGATGGCCCGGCCCAGAATGTCGTAGTTTTTCAGGACGTTTTCCCGCAGATCTCCCCGGTGGACCCCCAGATTCATGGAGGCGAAGATGCCGGAGGATACGCCGCCGAACCGGGTGGTGAATCCGTGGGAAACGGTCAGCAGGTCGCTCTGATAGTACAGCAGATCGTCCTGCCGGAGTTCACGAAAGCTCATAAAAGCACCTCAGGATTGTACGTTTTTCCCTGCCGCCATATCCTTGTCCAGGCAGCAGTTCTTGTATTTCTTGCCGGAGCCGCAGGGACAGGGATCGTTGCGTCCGACCTTGATTTTCTTCTTGATTGGCTCCCGCCGGACGGTGCCGTCGCCGCCGGCGCCGGTGGAGGTGACCTTGGCCACCTTTTCCCGCTTGAGGGGCTCGTTCTGCTGGACGCGGAACAGGTAAAGACGCCGGGTGGTCTCCTCCTGGATGGCCCGGATCATGTCCTCGAACATGGCGTAGCCTTCCCGCTTGTATTCCACCACCGGGTCGCTCTGGCCGTAGGCCCGGAGCACGATGCCCTGGCGGAGATCCTGCATGGCGTCGATCTGGTCCATCCAGTATTCGTCCACCACCCGCAGCAGGATCACCCGCTCCGCCTCCCGCATCAGCGGGGAGCCGTAGACGGCCTCCTTGGCGGCGTAGGTCTTGTCGGACAGCTCCATGAGCTCGTCCAGCAGACTCTCGGCGGTGACGGCGGACAGGGCCTGATCGTCCGGGGCGTAGGCGCCCTTGGGGAAGTAGAGGCCCTCCATGGTCTTGAGAATCTCCTGCAGCTCCTCCCGGTTCTCCAGATACCCCTTCTCGCCCATGACCGCGTGGATCTCGTCCTGGAAGATGGTTTTACGCATATTCCGGAGGGAGGCCTGTACGTCTTCGCCGTCGAGCACCTGCTGGCGCTGGCCGTAGATGACCTTCCGCTGGGTGTTCATGACGTCGTCGTATTCCAGAACGCTCTTCCGGGTCTGGAAGTTCAGGCCCTCCTTCTTCTTCTGGGCGTTCTCAATGGCGCCGGAGAGAATCTTCTGGTCGATGGGGGTGTCCTCGTCCAGACCCAGACGGTCCATCATGGTGGAGACCCGCTCCGACCCGAACAGACGCATCAGGTCGTCCTCCAGGCTGATGTAGAACCGACTCTCACCGGGATCTCCCTGACGGCCGGACCGGCCCCGGAGCTGGTTATCGATGCGGCGGGACTCGTGGCGCTCGGTGCCGATGACGAACAGACCGCCGGCGGCCCGGACCTTTTCTCCCTCCGCGGAGGTCAGACTGTGATATTTTTCATAGAGTTCGGTATAGGCGGCCCGGGCGGAGAGAATGGCCTCATCCTCTGTGTCGGCGTAGGAGTTGGCCTCCGCAATCAGCTCTTCCTCCAGCCCCTGTTTCCTGAGGTCGCTCAGGGCCATGTACTCGGGGTTGCCGCCCAGCATGATGTCGGTGCCGCGGCCGGCCATGTTGGTGGCGATGGTCACGGCGCCCAGCTTGCCCGCCTGAGCAACGATTTCGGCCTCGGCCTCGTGGTGCTTGGCGTTGAGGACGCTGTGGGGGATGCCCTCCCGCTTCAGCAGCCGGGACAGCTCCTCAGACTTCTCGATGGAGATGGTGCCCACCAGCACGGGCTGACCCTTGTCGTGGCACTCCTTGATCTGACGGATCACCGCCCGGAATTTTCCGGCTTCGGTCTTGTATACGGTGTCGGGGTGGTCGATGCGGACCACGGGCTTGTTGGTGGGGATCTCGATCACGTCCAGCTTGTAGATCTGGATGAATTCGTCCTCCTCGGTGAGGGCGGTGCCGGTCATGCCGGAGAGCTTGGTGTACAGACGGAAGTAGTTCTGGAAGGTGATGGTGGCGAGGGTCTTCGATTCGTTGGCCACGTCCACGCCTTCCTTGGCCTCAATGGCCTGATGGAGTCCCTCGGAGTACCGGCGCCCGTGCATCAGACGGCCGGTGAATTCGTCCACGATGATGACCTGGCCGTCCTTGACCACGTAGTCGATGTCCCGTTTCATGATGCCCCTGGCCTTGAGGGCCTGGTTCACATGGTGGGAGATGGTGGTGTTCTCCGGGTCGGAGAGGTTTTCGATGCCGAAGAAGGCCTCAGCCTTGGCGATGCCCCGGGCGGTCAGGGTGGCCACCCGGTCCTTCTCGTTGACCACATAGTCGCAGTTCAGGTCGTCCTGGGCCTCCTTGTCGTCGGTGTCGGCAAAGACCATCTTCTTCATGCCGGCCACCAGGGAGTCCGCCTGGGCATAGAGGGCCGAGGAAGCCTCGCCCTTGCCGGAGATGATCAGGGGAGTCCGGGCCTCGTCGATGAGGATGGAGTCCACCTCGTCCACGATGGCGAAGTTGTGGCCCCGCTGGACCATGTCCTTCTTGTAGACGGCCATGTTGTCCCGGAGGTAATCGAAGCCCATCTCGTTGTTGGTGCCGTAGGTGATGTCCGCGGCGTAGGCTTCCCGGCGCTGGTCGCCCGTAAGACCGTGGACGATGAGGCCGACCTTCAGCCCCATGTAGCGGAAGACCTTGCCCATCCACTCGCTGTCGCGCTTGGCCAGATAGTCGTTGACGGTGACGATATGCACGCCGTTCCCGGTGAGGGCGTTTAAGTAGGCGGGGAGGACCTCCACCAGGGTCTTTCCTTCACCGGTCTTCATCTCGGCGATGCGGCCCTGGTGCAGGATAATGCCGCCGATGAGCTGTACCCGGTAGGGGCGCATGCCCAGAACCCGGTCCGCGGCCTCCCGAACGGCGGCAAAGGCCTCCGGCAGAATGTCGTCCAGGGTTTCGCCCTGGGCGAGCCGCTGCTTGAGGATCCCGGTCTGGCTCTTCAGCTCCGCCTCGGACATCTGCCGGTAGGTGTCGGCCATGGCCTCGATCTTGTCTACCAGCGGGGTAATGGATTTGACCTCCCGCTCGGAGTGGGTTCCGAACAGCTTGGACATGGCACTGGAGAATAAACTCATAAAAGGTATCCTTTCCTTTCAGATCGTTTTAACAAACAGGAGCCGATACGATTCCCATTCTAATTTAAATATTATAACACAAGCAGGCCCATAAAAAAAGAGAAAAATACAGAAACGGAGCGGCGGAAAACAGGCCGTGCCTGCTTGCCGCCGCTCCGCGCGCAGACGAGATTACTTCATGCCGCGCTCGTAGGACTCGATCATTTTCTTGAACGTGTGACCCGTATGACTTTCAGCGCCGGAAACCGTTGAAAATGCAGGGTTTTTGCCTGGTTTCTCAGATGACCCAGTCATGATACAACCACGACCTACGAGCTTTTTCAGTAGTTTCTGAGTGGTTTCTCCGGTGAAGATTTTCACGTCCAGACGCAGGGTATCTTCGGCCTCCGGGGTCACATAGATCTTGTCGATATACTTGTTTACAAACTCCTTGGAGATGATACCGGAGGTTGCGTCCCGTTGGGCATTTTTCAGAACGGTTCGGATCTCTTCAATATGTTTTTTGAATTCTGCGGAGGATTCCATCATGCCGCCCAACTCGTCGATTTCCGCCTGGGCCTGCTCGATCTCAAGGTTACACTGGGCGGTCATCTCCTTGAAATCCGCGCCGGTGATGTTTCCCTCGGCGACCAGCTGCAGCAGGGCGTTCTTTTTCTTCACGGCGCTGTCGATGATCTTCTGCTGGGCCGCGACCTGGTCATTCAGCGTCCCGTTTCCGGTCTGCTCGTTGTACATGGCTACGTAGGTCTCCACCAGGGCGTCGGCGCTTGCTTTGGTGTCCTGAAACACCTCATACAGCAGAGGCTTGATCTCCGCCTCGTAGATGGCGAAGGAATCGCAGGAATCCGCGCCGTTTTTGATCTTCCCGGAGCAGACCCACTTGCTGTTGACGTTGCCCTTCCGATCCTTGGACTCCCGGCGGTAATAGGGGGCGCCGCACTGGGTGCAGTAGAGCTTGCCGGTCAGAAGATTGGCGTGGTTGCAGATGCCCTGCCGGGCTTTCACGTCCTCGCTGCGGCGCCTGAGCACGGCATTGGCCTTTTCCCAGAGCTCCTCCGACACAATGGCCGGGACGATCTCACCGGTCTCATCCTTGAACATGACCCACTCCTCCGGGGGCAGGAACTTCTGCTCCTTGGTGAACATGTCGATGACCTTGACCTTGTTGCCCACATAGTACCCCTTGTACTTGGGGTTGGAGATCATATTGGACATGGTGGTGTGGGCGATTTTGTTCCCGTTGTGGTTGCGGTAGCCCTGATTCCAGAACAGGGTCTCCAGCTGCTTCATGCTGTACTCGTCCGTGGCGTACAGCTCAAAGAGCTGCCGGACCATGGGGGCCTGGGCCTCGTCAATCACCAGCCGTCCTTTGTCCTTCCGGTAGCCGAAGATCCGGCTGTTGCCCAGAACCACGCCGGATTTGATGGCCTGCTGATGGCCGAACTTCACCCGGCTGGACAGCTTCCGCAGCTCATCCTGGGCGATGGAGGACATGATGGAGAGCCGCAGCTCGCTGTCCTCGTCCAGGGTGTTGATGTTGTCGTTCTGGAAGAAGACCCCCACGCCGTAGCTCAGAAGCTGCCGGGTAAACTGGATAGAATCCAGGGTGTTCCGGGCAAACCGGCTGATCTCCTTGGTGATGATCAGATCAAAATTCCCCTCGGCGGCGTCCTCCACCATGCGGTTGAAGTTCTCCCTGTGCTTGGTGGAGATGCCGGACAGGCCCTCGTCGATGTAGCCGGGGATAAAGGTCCAGGCCAGGTTCTTGCGGATCAGATCCTCATAGTAGGCCACCTGGTTGTCCAGGGAGTTGAGCTGGGCGTCGCTGTCGGAGGAGACCCGGGCATAGTAGGTCACCCGGAGGGGGATCTCATAGATGGTCTTGTATCGCAGCTGCTGCCGCACGTCATGAATGTCCATTTCTACCTCCAAAAAGTTTCGCAATATCATGTTCTATATGATTGTATCACAATGAAGTGAAAACGTCAATCCATGCTCCTGTCTGTTGTTTTGGCCAGTTCAGCGATCAGGCGCAGAAGAAGAAACATAAGATGTAAACAAGGAACACAAGACATAAATCGACATGCTCTTATCAACCTTCTTATGTTCTTATGTTTTGAAGAAGGAAATCAAGAAAAGAAGAGAATGCATATTTAATTTCTTGAATGGAGATTTGGATCACAGAGTCGGAATTATCTCCCACTGCGTCCTACTTGACATTGTAACGGTGTACCGGTATAATGTGAACAGAAAGAAGGTGCCATGCTATGACGATCCGAGATGTATTGAAGGATAAGAAAATGTCTGTCTACCGACTGGCAAAGTTGAGCGAAGTCCCCTATGCCACGGTGAATGACATATGCAACGGCAAAACGAAGCTGGAAAAATGCAGCGCGGAGACGGTCTATCGAATTGCCAACGCAATGGATATTTCCATGGAGGAACTACTGGCGCCATATATGATAAAGCGGCCCAGCTTCGAAAACTTTAAAAGCACGGTTTGTCATCGTGTAAAAGAGATGGGCGATATCGCGTTTATTATTGACACGTTGGAGCATCATGACATTCGCTTTTATTACGATAGAAAATGGTATCCGGAGAGCCTGTACCTTCTGGCGATGCTGGACTATCTCAGCCGGGTGAACAATGTGCCCCTCTGTGACGAATATGACGATCTCCGCCGCTGCAAGCTGGAAAAGCCGGTGTATCCGGCCAGCATTTTCGCGATGGCCGCCGCATCTCCGAATGACGAAATCTTCGGTCAGGCCGAAAAGGCGGCGATTCCGGAGTTCAAACGCTTCAATATAATAGAAAGCGAGGTTAGAAGTGTTGTCTGACACACGATTTGAATTTACAAAGGATAATATCGGCCTGTACCTGAAAGAGCTGTCCAAGGAGTATCGCAGGCGTGTCGGCAAAAGCATGCCAGCGGAATTGATTCTGATTGGTGGAGCCTCTGTCCTGATCAATTATGGTTTTCGTAATATGACCACGGATATTGACGCCATCATCCAGGCTGCTTCCAGCATGAAAGACGCAATCAACGCCGTGGGAGACCGATACAATTTGCCCAACGGATGGCTGAACGCGGACTTTAAGAAAACGGATTCCTATACGCCAAAGCTCGCGGAGTTTTCTGTGTATTACAAGACCTATTCCAATGTGCTCACGATCCGTACTGTTTCCGGAGAGTATCTGATCGCTATGAAACTGCGCGCCGGCCGGCAGTACAAGAGTGACCTTTCAGATGTATTGGGGATTCTGTCCGAGCACGAAAAAAGAGGGATTCCGATTACGATGGATCAGATACGCAAGGCGGCATCCGATCTATATGGTGGCTGGGCGTATCTGCCGGATGCATCACGGGCGTTTATCGAGAACGTTATGGAAAACGGACAATTTGAGCAGCTCTATGAACAGACGTTGCAGGGCGAACAGGAAACAAAGGAACTGCTGATCCAGTTTGAGCAGGATTACCCCGGTACAACAACAAAGGACAACGTGGATGGCATTGCCGAGAGCCTTCAAGAGAAGACGAATAGGGCCTCTGTGCTGGC
>CACYXZ010000069.1 GCA_902778525.1 Oscillospiraceae bacterium
CTGCCCAAAAGCAAAAAGGCCGACCCGTACAACCACGGCTTCGGCCTCCAGAGTATTCGGTATCTGGCGGAAAAATACGGCGGGACCATGGAGTTCTCCACCCGCAGCGGTCTGTTTGCGCTCCAGATCATGCTGCCCTGCCGCGGCAGCTGAACCTCCTGCCGGAGAAGTCGTCCGAATCACAAACCACCTCAGAAAACGGAGGTACTGAAATGTCAGAGATCCTCAAGGGACTCAACGCTTCCCAGCGGGAGGCCGTCACCGCCACCGAAGGCTATATCCGCGTCATTGCTGGAGCCGGCTCCGGCAAGACCCGGGCCCTGGCCCACCGGTACGCCTATCTGGTCAACGAGATCGGCATCCTGCCGGAGAACATCCTCTGCGTGACCTTTACCAACAAATCCGCCAGCGAGATGAAGCAGCGCATCCGGACCCTGGCCGCCGACGCGGACACCGGGTATATCAGCACCTTTCACTCCTTCTGCGTGACGGTGCTGCAGGAGGACATCCACATCGTCCACTATCCCAAAAGCTTCCTTGTGCTGGACAACGCGGATATCGACGTGATGCTGGGGACGGTCTATGCCGAGCGGGGGCTCACCAGCCGCCACCGGACCTTCTCCCAGGCCCGGGACATGATCGAAATGCAGAAGTGCAAGTATCAGCGGGACTACTACAAGCCCATGCTGGATCTCTCCGTGGAGGAGCTGCGGGAGAAGTACCTCTCCGCCACGGACCCGGACCAGATCATCTTCTGGGGATACGTCTATCAGGAGCGCATGAGCTACGCCCTGGACTACAACGACCTGATCAACTTCGTGCTGCATATCTTTGACATCTCCGAAGAAACCCGGCTGAAATGGCAGAGCCGTCTGGAATACATCATGGTGGACGAGTATCAGGACATCGACGACCTCCAGTACCGGCTGATGCAGGCTCTGTGCCCGCTTCACGGAAACCTGTTCATCGTGGGAGATCCGGATCAGACCATCTACACCTGGCGGGGCGCCAGCGTGAAGTTCATTCTGAACTTTGAGAAGGATTTTCCCAACGTGCGCACCATTCTGATGAACGACAACTACCGCTCCACCCCGGAGATCCTGGCGGCGGCCAACGATCTGATCGCCAAAAACAAGGCCCGGGTGGAAAAGAATCTGGTCTCCCGACAGGCACACGGGGGTCTGCCTGTCTATCACCACGCCAGGACCAATGAACTGGAGGCGGAGTGGATCGCCGCGGAGATCCGGCGGCTGCAGAGCGAGGGCGTTTCCCTCAGCGATATCGCCATCCTCTACCGGGCGCACTACCTGTCCCGGACTCTGGAGGACGTATTCCTGAAGCGGGAGGTCCCTTACACCATCTACAGCGGCGTGCAGTTCTTCCAGCGCATGGAGATCAAGGATGCGCTGAGCTATCTCCGCATGGTGATCTACAAGGATGACCTGAGCTTCCTGCGCATTGCCAACAAGCCCAAACGGAATCTGGGCGAGAAGCGCATGGCCTTCCTGAAAGCCTACGCGATATCGCACAACTGTTCCCTCTATAACGCCCTGCTCTCCACTCTGGACGAGGATATCTTCAAGGGGACCCGGGCCCGGCAGTTTGTGGCGCTGATCGAACGCTTCGCTCAGGACTACGGGGATATGGCCCTGTCGGAAATGCTGACGCTGATCCTGGATCAGAGCGGCTATGAGCAGCAGCTCCGGCTGGAGGGCGGGCAGGAGCGGCTGGACAATCTGGCAGAGCTGAAGCAGGCCATCATGGACTATGAGACCTCCTGCGGCGAGGAGTGCCGTCCGGAGGATTATCTCAGCCGGGTGGCGCTGATGTCCAGCAGCGACGTGCCGGACGCCCGGCAGGCGGTGAAGCTGATGACCGTCCACACCGCGAAGGGCCTGGAATTCCCCTATGTCTTTGTGGTGGGCTTCAGCGAGGGGATCTTCCCCTCCAAGCGCACCGCCAACGTGGAGGGCATGGAGGAGGAACGGCGGCTGGCCTTTGTGGCCATGACCCGGGCGGAACGGGGCCTTTATCTGACAGAACCTGAGGGAAGGAATCTGGACGGCTCCTACCGCTATCCATCGAGATTCATATTTGACATTGATCCGCCGTTGCTGAAGTACACCTCAGAGCTGGATCCCAAATTCCAGACTGATGCAAAGCGCGCGATCCGGGCAAACCAGGTATCTCTGGAGGCCAGTGCAGGGAATCTGGAGCTGAATCCAGGGGATTATGTCAACCATTCCATCATGGGCCGGGGCGTCATTGTCTCCGTGGACACCGCAAAGAACGCCTATGTGGTGAAATTCGACGATCTGCCCACGGAGCGGCGCATCAGCTTCAAGGCCCGGCTGGAGAAGCTTGACAACAAATAGAAGAGACATCCGCGAGGAAAAACCGCTCCTGCTGCCGATGGTCTGCCCCAGGCAGATCCACCCCAGCAGGAGCGGTTTTCAGATTTCATTCACGCTTTCCGGAGGTTATCCGGCGTGTCTTTCCAGATATTCGTCGTAGGCCTCCTGATAGATGTCGATGCACTCCTGGATGCCCATCTGCTGAAGATCCGCTTGGAACTGATCCCAATCGGTCTCAATGTCCAGCTCGCCGGTGATGAACCGGCCGATGCGCTCCTGCGCCATGGTGGTGATATCGCCGAAGACCAGCGAATACCGCTCGCTCTGGTCGGTGTTCAGAGAAAGGGATGCAGGCAGCGTATATTTGTCATCCACGCAGGCCGCCCAGGTGTCAAAGGCCTCCAGCACGTTGTCGCTGTAGGTAAAGAACATCTTGTCGAAGTCCTGGAGAGAGGGCGCGCCGGAGAGGGTATAGCCCACCATCATAAACTGGAGGTTGAAGCCGGACAGGACAAATTCGGAGAACTGGGGCTTGCCGTCGGGGCCGTACTCAAAGCCCTCGCCTTCGATGCCGTAGTTGCACAGCAGCTGGCCTTCCTCGGTCCAGAAGTAGTCCATCCACTGGCAGGCAGTCTTCACATCCTCGCAGTTGGTGGAGACGCTCAGGCCGCCGGCGCCGCCCTGGCTGCCGCCGCTCATCTGGGTGAAGTGGGTCACGGGGCCGTCATTCCATTCCGGAGACCAGGGATCCGCGATGCCCATGATGGCAAACTCCGGATTCGTAACCTGAGCCTGCTGCTCATACTGGGTGATGAAGTTGCCCTGGGAGAACCAGATGCCGGCGTCGCCGGAGAGGATGGTACCGTCCATGTTGTTCTGGGCGCCGTCGCTGGAGGCGGTGATGAAGTCCGGGGACATCAGTCCTTCCTTGTACCACCGGTTCATCATGGTCAGATAGGCCCGGTAGCTGTCGTCCAGATAGCCGTTGCGGACCACGCCGTCCACCTGATACATATTCACGGAGTTGCCGCCCATGGACGCTTCGGAGGCGCCCTTGGTGCCGTAGCCGGAGATCAGGTTGTCAAACTGCGTGACGCCGTTGAGCAGCAGTGTGTTGCCGCATCCATAGGCGTCGTGGAACGCCTTGAGGACCTCTTCCCAGTCGTCATAGGTCTCCGGTACATCCAGATCCAGCGCCTCCAGCCAGTCCTTTCGGATCTGGGCGCCGGAGGTGGGTTTGAAGTCGTCGGAGATGGAGTTGATCGACGCAAGCTGTCCCTCGGAGTTATAGGCCTGATCCTTATAGGTGGCGTATTTGGGATCGTTCAGGATGGTCATGTAGTTGCCCATGTACTGCTCCGCCGGTTCCGCCAGATCAATGATGATCTCCTCTTCAATGGCGCCGGCGGTGGAGCCGTAGTATCCGGTGGCGCCGCCGAGGATGTCCTTCATATCATTGGCCGCGCACATCAGCGAGAACTGCTCCGAGGCGTTCATCATGGAGACCTCCGTGAAGTCCACATGGACACCGGTGGCCTCCTCCGCCGCCTTCCAGACGGACATGTTGTTGTAGGAGTCCAGACCCACCATGTTGAGGAAGCCCGGGAATTCGCACCACATGGTCAGAGACAGCTCACCCGGCTCTGCCAGCGGATACTCCGCCCACTCCCCGGTGTATTCATAGCCCTCGGGTTCTGCCGGAGGCTCTTCCAGAGTGGAGGCCGGTTCTTCAGCGGAAACGGCTTCCGGCTCCGGAGCCGTCTCCGCGGTCTCAGCGGTCTCGGGCTCCGGGGCCGCCTCCGAAGCCGGGGCTTCCGCGGAGGAGGCAGGCGCGGACGCCGGAGTACCGCCGCATCCGGCCAGCAGGCCGAATACCAGCAGAGCCGTCAAAAGCAGGGATAACGTCTTTTTCATTTTCATCGCTCCTTTGCAAATTCTTCATACAATCATCATACTCACAAACCCATTGGTTTTCCATGCAAAAATAAGTAGATTCTCAGGTCCGGAATTGTCTAAAATGCACAAAAATGCCATGCTTTCCGCCATTTGGTCGGCAATCCTCTCCAAATGCCCTCCCCGCTTGGGTATTCAGGCGCAAACACCCGGATGCTCCACAGAGCTTCCGGGCGTCATTGCATTTATTCCTGCGGGTCCTGCTCAATCCGGCTGCTGGCCGTCATGGGCCTTCCACGCGCACTCCGTGATCCTCATGTCGGTAAATACCGCCTTGAAGCTGGAATCCTCCGGACTGCAGGCGTAAATCCCGAAGCGGATCGTTCCGTCTCCCTTCCACATGTGACAGACCCGCATCTGGGTGAAGGTCTCGCCGTCCCGGGAGCATTCCACGCAGTAGTCGTCCTCCCGTCTGCTGAACCGGTACCACATCACCTTCACGTCTGCCGGGATCGCCGTGGTCGCCCAGTCGGAGTACCCGTTGTTGGTGACCACGGAACCAAGGTGCTGGTACTCGCCGTTTTCATACTCGACGGAGCCCTTGAGCCAGTTTTCGGAGTCCAGATACATCACGATCCCGCACTGATCGAACCGGTGGTGGCTGTCTGAAAAGTCCGTTTTGACCACGAAGGAGAAGAACTTCTCATCCGTCTCCATCTGGAGCGCCGGCGCGTTGTCGTTCCGAAAGTGGTAGTAGGTCCGCTGCCAAAGGTCCGTATGGGGTTCGGTCACGATTTCGATCCGGTCCCGGCCGATGGTGTATTCCTTCGGGGCTCTGGTCCATGTCATGTTCTCAGTCATAATTCCCTCCGCATTCAATGTTCTCACGTTTTTCCGGAGCCTGACGGTTCCGGCTTTCTGCTTCTATTTAAGGTCTGTCCGGCGGAATTGTCAAGGGGAAACCCCGCCTTTTCCCGGGACATGGCCGCAAATAATGCCGGGAACCGTATTGTCCCCGGCCCCTTTTTTCTGTATAATGGAGGAGATCAGCCATGGACCGCCGGTCCGCCCGCACACAGGAGTTTTTCTTCTGCCGTTAGGATGGAGGCAATTCTTATGAAACTGTTATATTTCGATTTGGGGATGGGTGCCGCGGGAGATATGCTGACCGCCGCGCTGCTGGAGTTGCTGCCGGACAGGGACTCCTTTCTGGAGGAGCTCAATCTCATCGGCCTGCCGGAGGTGTCCGTGACGGCGGAGCCGTCGGTCAAATGCGGCATCACGGGGACCCACGTCTCCGTCCGGATCCATGGCTCGGAAGAGGGCGAGGAAGTCCCGCATGACCATACACATACGCACGAACAGTGGAGCATATCATTTCCCATCTGGCGGTTTCGGAGAAGGTCCGGGAGGACGCGCTGAATGTGTACCGGCTCATCGCCGAGGCGGAAAGCCGCGCCCATGGAAAGCCGGTCCCGGAAATCCATTTCCACGAGGTGGGAACCATGGACGCCATTGCGGACGTGACGGCGGTATGCATGCTGATGGAAAAGCTGAATCCGGACAAGGTCGTCGCCTCTCCGGTCCATGTGGGCAGCGGCCACGTCCGCTGCGCCCACGGGATCATGCCCGTTCCGGCGCCCGCCACCGCCTATCTTCTTCAGGGGATCCCCACCTACGGCGGCGGGATCGACGGGGAACTGTGTACCCCCACCGGGGCGGCGCTACTGAAGCACTTCGTCGACGAGTTTGGAGATCAGCCCGTCATGCGGGTCGGCGCCATCGGCTACGGCATGGGGAAGAAGGACTTTGAGACCGCCAACTGTCTCCGGGCCATGCTGGGAGAGACGGAGGGGACTGCAGAGACCGTATATGAGCTGTCCTGCAACGTGGACGACATGACCGCCGAGAAAATCAGCTTTGCCATGGAACGGCTGTTTGAAGCGGGCGCCAGGGAGGTCTACACCGTTCCCGTCGGCATGAAAAAGTCCCGTCCCGGCACATGGATCCGCGTCATCTGCACCGGGGAAACCAAACAGGCCCTGATCCGGCAGATGTTCCTGCACACCACGACAATCGGAATCCGGGAAACTGCCGCGAAACGATACGTGCTGAACCGGGAAATCGTCGCACTGGATACTCCCTGGGGCGCCCTGCGGCGGAAGGACTGCTCCGGCTACGGCGTGAGCCGCTCCAAGTTCGAGTATGAGGATCTGGCCCGGATTGCCCGGGAGCGGAACATGACCATCGACGAGGCCGCGCAGATGCTGCGGAACGCCGGATTCTGAGGAAAGGACAGGCCGATGGAGACCACACGAATCGAGCGCATCGAACGCATGGAACGGCATCTGGATGAGGCGTCCGCCTCCCTTCGGGAGATGACCGCGGCACTGAACCGCTACGCCGCAGCCCGGGATGGGATTCGAGCCCTGGCGGGCTACTATGACAGCGGCGCCTGGCGGGAGGACTATGAGGCCGACGAGGCAGGAAAACTGCCGCAGGACCTGAAGCGGGGCGTGCTTTCCCAGGACGCCCTGTACGATCTTCTGGCGGATGACCTGGCGCTGCTCGGCCATATGGCGGAGCTTCTGGAGATCTGGAAAAAAGGGGGCGTGACATGGAGCTGAACTGGGTGGAAGGATTTGAGATCTGGGTCGGAACAGACGGCAAAGAGACCTGCATCTCCGCAAACAGAGCGGGACTGCTGTCTCTGGCCAATCACCTGCAGGCGCTTGCGGAAGAGGCCCCGGGCTGTCACATTCACCTGGACGACTTTAATTCCCTTTCGGACGGCTCGTCGGAGCTGGTGATCGAAAAAACAGATTAAACGGAGGTGGGAACATGCACTCCCGGTACGACGGCGGGCCGGATGCCTTCGATGTCCTGATCGAAACACTTCTGGAGTCGCCCTATCGGATCATGGACATCCTTCCGGAGCAGGTGCCGGCCTCAGAGGAGGGCCAGTACTTCGCTGTGGCCCGGTACTTTACGCAGCCGGAGCGGCTCATGCCGCTGCGCCGTAAGATGGCGGAGATCCTGCTTCGGCTGAACTGCTATTACGATATGGCCGTGACCTTTGACGGCGGGGCGGGCTGGGAGAAAAACCCGGACCCGGAGGCCTTCGCCCGGAATATGGAGCATCTTCCGACAAGCACCTTCCTGCGGGCCGTATTCCCTGCCCGGCAGGTCATGATTGATGTGGATTTTCCGGACACCTACATGACGGTCTTCGGTTCGGATCCCGGACTGCTGGACAAGCTCGGAAAGCTGGCCGCCGCGGAGGGGTTCTTCCTCTGGGAACTGATGGAATCCTGACGAAAAAAAGACTGACTGATCATCCGATCAGCCAGTCTTTTTTTCGTCAATCCCCGGCTCCGCCCAGCACATCCCGGAGCGTATGGAGCATCGCGCCCACGTCGATGGGTTTGGCGATATGCGCCTGCATCCCCGCCGCTTCCGAGGCCTCCACGTCCTCCTTGAAGGCGTTGGCCGTCATGGCCAGGATCGGTATGTCCGCAAGCGCCCGGTCCGCCAGTCCCCGGATCTCCTTTGTCGCTTCATAGCCGTCCATCACAGGCATCTGAATGTCCATAAGGATGGCGTCGTAATATCCCGGGGAAGAGGCTCTGACCAGATTCACGGCCTCCTGCCCGTTCACCGCCGTCTCTACCCGGAATCCGGCCTGGGTCAGGATCATGAAGGCAATCTCCAGATTGACGGCGTTGTCCTCCACCAGCAGAAGCCGGTATTGGGAGAAGTCCATTTCCGTTCCGTTTCCGCCGGAGCGGTCCGGACCGTTCCCGGCTTCCTCTGCCCGTTCGGCCACCTGATCTGCCTCCGCCAGCCGGAACCTCAGCCGAATGATGATCTCCGTGCCGGTTCCGGGGGCGGTCATCACCTCGATCGTGCCGCCCATCAGGTCGACAATCCGTTTGGTGATGGACATGCCCAGTCCAGTGCCCTCTACACCGCTGACCGTGGAGGTGCGTTCCCGCTCAAAGGCATTGAACATCCGCTCGGCGAACTCCCTGGACATGCCGATCCCGTTGTCCTGTACACGGATCTCATAGGAGCTGTAGCCGCCTTCGCCGGTACTCACTTCCCAGACCGAGGCTGTGATCGTACCGCCCTCCGGCGTGAACTTGTAGGCGTTGCTGAGCACATTGAGCAGCACCCGATTCAGGTTTTTCTTGTCGCACCAGACATACCGATTCTGGATCTGCCCGGTATGCACCTGGAAATCCATGGACTTCTGCCGCATCTGCTCCGAAAACAGATCCCGCATGCCCTCAAACAGCACGCAGAGGTCCACCGGCACAAATTCCAGCTCCACCTTTCCGCTCTCGATCCGGCTCATCTCCAGGATGTCGTTGATCAGCTCCAGCAGGTGCTGGCTGGAGCCCTGGATCTTTTCCAGATAGCTGTGGAGCCGGGAGACCTCCTGCTCCTGCAGTGCCAGATTTGTGTAGCCGATGATGGCGTTCATGGGCGTACGGATATCGTGGGACATATTGAACAGGAACTGGCTTTTGGCCAGGCTGCTCTCCACCGCGTGGATCTTTTCCCGCTCTGCAGCCTCATGCTTTTCCCGCACCACATTCTGGACGTACAGCATCACCGCCAGGCCGACGAAGATGATGAGCATCATGACCGCGCCGCCGAACACCAGTGAATTGTACATTTCCGCGGCGGTCCTGCCTGCGGCGATGCGCTTGGCCAGCCACATGATCGAGGAATACACCAGCAGCGCGAACAGCACCACGCCGGAGGTCGACATACCGCTGTACTCCGTCAGCGTGCTCCTCATGACCGTCCGCCAGTAGAATACAAAGCCCAGCAGGCACCACAGAGACAGCAGCAGGAAGGCCTCGCTGCCCATGGCCTCCATGGCGGCCAGCTTCGGTACCAGCTGCACGACCGCCAGGACGGCGGAAATGACCGTACCCGCCATGCCGGTGATCCTGGTCCGGCGGTTTCCCTCCGTCTTCGCGATCTTATAGGCGGCGGCCGAGGTATATCCGAATCCGGCAATGGCGCCGAAGGAGGTCAGGTCCACAAACCAGTTCAGGGTATTCCGGCCGAGCAGGGAGAAGAGAATGGACAGGATCATGATAAACACGATGCTGTAGGTGGTTTTGGAGAACTTTTCCGACAGGATCCGGTCCTCCGCCATGGTCGAAAGGACCCGGGTCGTGGCCCGGTATCCGCCGATGATCCCCGTCAGGATCGCGGCCACAGCCGTTGCGGTCATGATCACAAGCCCCACCGGGCCCATGATCGTCTTTGCCGCATAGAAGGTGGGCACAGAGGCCATGTCCGTCAGTCCGTTCAGCCCTGCAATATAATCCTGCCAGGAGGAAAAGCCGTCCGGAACCGAGGCGACGCTGACCACCGTCATGGAGGCATAGGCAAATGCCGCCAGGAGGATGGAAATCACAATGATCCGTTTTGTCTTTTTAATAGGGAAACGGAAGTGAGCGGTATCGAAGGCCGTCACTTCAAACCCGACAAACGCCCAGGGGGCCATGATGACCAGACTCATCACGGCATACCCACGGTTCAGTCCCCGGATGCCGAAGTCCCCGATGGCGCCGCTTGTCACAGCGTGAGGCGCACACACCGCAGCCGTGATCAGCACGCCGAGGAACAGCACCACGGCAAGGATCGTATGCAGCCGCTGCAGCATGGGCTTCGCAGCAACGAACAGAAGCCCGACCCCCGCAAGCACAAGCACGGACACCACCGCTTCACCCAGATAGATGTGGTTTCCGGCAACGGTGTAGTGGAACCCGCCCTGGACCGCATCGGCAAACAGGATCCGAACCACAAAAAACAGCGCCGTGCCGTTCAGGAACACGATGGTCAGATAGGACAAGCACAGGAACCAGCAGCTCAAAAATGCATGATCACGTCCAAAGGCCTTCTTGGTGTAGGAGTAGACGCCGCCGGTGATGGAGCTCCGGCCCATCAGATAGGAGAAATTGGATCCGATGATCAGCATCACGGCCATGCCGATCAGGATGGCGATCAGCGACCCCGCGGGGCCGGCTACCGGAAGAAATGTGGTTCCGGGCATGGCAAATACGCCCCAGCCGACCATGCAGCCGAAGGCAATCGCCCATACGTCCAGGGGGGAAAGATACCGGTCCAGCGCTTTGGCGCCGTCCTGCTTGTTCATCACATCACTTCCTCTTCATTATATTCCCGGGGACTGCACGGTACTCCGGCCTGTTCGCCGCCCGCACCTCGAGCGCAGGTGCTTCAGGCCGCCGCTCAGAATACGGCGCAGCCGCAGTGGCGTACCTGCTTCATGCGGTACAGGGCCGTGTCCGCGTCCTGAAAGATATTGCCCTCCGGCTTCTCCCGGTCCGAGAAGGCCACGCCGACGCTCAGCGACAGCGGGACGGGCCTGTTCTCCGGATCGTTCAGGATCGCGTTGATCTGTTCCACCTTATCGAAGATCAGTGCCTGCATGGCGCTGTTCATCCGGGTCAGGATGATGACGAATTCGTTCTCATTCAGGCGGCAGATATGATCCGCCGACCGGAAATTGCCCCGCAGCACGTCTGCCACCCGCCGGACCGCCAGATCCGCACAGGCCTTTCCTTCCCCTTCCCTGATCCGGTCGAATCCGTCGATGGCGGCGATCATCACCGCAATATGTTCCTTGTCTGAATCATGGAAGAGGATTTCAAAGGCTGTATGGTTGTACAGACCCGTCAGCGGATCGTGCAGCGCTTCATAGGTGAACTGATCCCGCGGCATGGCTCTGTTTTTCTGTCTGGGCGTCTGACAGAATTCCCGCTTTTCAGCCGCAAAGTGCTCAAATTCATCGGCGGGCAGCGGCCGGGAGAAATAATACCCCTGCACCACATCGCACCCCATGCTCTTAAGCGCCAGCAGCTGCTCGGCAGTCTCCACGCCTTCGGCGATGGTCGGGACCTCCAGAGACTCCGCCAGCTGAATCACTGCCTCCAGCAGCCGGGTGTCCTTGCGGTCCCTGAACGCGTTCCGGATAAACTGCATGTCCAGCTTCAGGGCGTCCACCGGCAGCGACGAGATCATATTGAGCGAGGAATAGCCGGTGCCGAAATCATCCATCTCGATCTTGAAGCCCTGCTCCCGCAGCCGGGTCACCGTCTCGATGATCTGAGCGGAATCCCCGGTATAGGCGGACTCCGTGATCTCCAGCAGCAGCTCGCTGAATTCCAGGCCGTTCTGCCGGACGAGCTCCACCATCTTTTCCACCAGCTCCGGATCGTACATGTCGATCCGCGACACGTTGATCGAAACGGGGACCGACACGCCCAGCCGCTGCTTCCAGTCCCGGACCTGCGACGCCGCCTCCTGCCAGACGTAGCGGTCCAGCTCCTGAATGAGCCCGTTCTGTTCAAACAGCGGGATAAACACACCAGGGCTGACCATGCCCAGCTTCGGATGCTTCCACCTGACGAGGGCCTCCGCGCTGCTCAGCGCGGGCGTTTCACACTGGATGTTGAACTTCGGCTGATAGTACACCAGGAACTGTCTTTCCTGGATGGCGGTGCGGAAGTCGTCGATGAGCTGCTCCGCGAAAACCTCGGACTCCCGCATGGAGTCGTCGTAGATGCCGATGGTCTTCGCAATGCTGTTCTTGACGGTGTCCGCAGCCAGTTTGGCCCGGTCGAACCTGCGTTCGATGTCGATGGTCTTGTCCACGTTGGAATAGGCGCCCATCCGCAGACGTACCCGCGTCTCGCTCTTCCCGCCGTTCTCCAGCGTCACAGAGGCCGCCTCAAGGATCTCCGCGTAGTCCCCGCGATGGGGGCAGTAGACCAGGAAGGTGTCCGCCTCCCGACGGCAGACGATGCCGCCCTCGTCCTGAACCATGTCCCGGATCCGCTCTCCCACGCGCTTGAGCAGCTCGTCTCCGTAGGCTTTTCCGTAGCGGTCGTTGATCACATGGAAATGGTTGATGTCAATGACGATGGCGTCGGTGGGCAGCTCCTTGTGATATACGTCAAACTGTCCCGCATAGCGGTAGAAGTACTCTCTGTTGTACAGTCCGGTCAGCTGGTCTCGCTCCGTCCATCGGATGATGTCCCGGTCCTCGGACAGTTCGATCGTGCGGAGCACCCGGGCGTGGACCACCTTCGGCTGGGGATAGGGCTTCGGGATGAAGTCGATCGCGCCCAGCGACAGGCTCTCCACCTCCGCCTCCTTGTCCGCGGTCATGACGATCACGGGCAGCCGCGAATAGCGGCCGTCGGCCTTGAGCTGGCGCAGCACATCCAGGCCGTGCATATCCGGCAGGTTCAGATCCAGCAGGATCAGGCTGAGGATGTCATAGTGCTCCCTGACTTCCGCCAGCGCCTCCGCGCCGGTCCCGGCCATCACCAGATCATAGGTCTCCTCCAGAATCAGCCTGAGCAGCTCCTGGTTGATGCGCTCGTCCTCCACCACCAGGATGCGCCGTTTCCCGTTGGAAGAATGAAACTTCAGATTTCTTTCCGGCATTTCCTATTTCCCCTCTCTTTTTCTCACAGGCATGCGCATATCCATGAGGATCGCCTCATGGTGGTCCGGCGCATGATTTTCACATATTTCCACGGCGATTTTCCCGCTCCCGGCCGCCGCCTCACTGCCGGCAGATCTTTTGGTGCAGTTCTCTGGCCAGCATCTCCGGATCGAAGGGTTTGGCGATGTGCCCGTTCATACCGGAGTCCAGCGCCGCCCGGATGTCCTCCTCATAGGCGTTGGCGCTCATGGCGATGATCGGCAGCCGGCGGATATAGTCACCGGGCAGCTTCCGGATCTCCCGGGTGGCCTCATAGCCGTTCATGACCGGCATCTGGATGTCCATCAGGACCGCGTCGTAGTAACCCTCGCCCTTTTCGCGCACCAGCTCCAATCCCACCCGGCCGTTTTCGGCGCGCTCCGTGGTCACGCCGAAGCCGGAGAGCACCAGATTGGCGATTTCGGCGTTGATGTCGTTGTCCTCCACCAGCAGGACGCGCCTTCCGGTCAGATCGTGTCCGGTCTCCGGGGTTTCCGCGTCGTTCCGGACGTCTGTTTCCGATTCGTCCCGGGTCAGAAGCTCCAGCGTCACAGTAAACACCGAGCCTACGTTCAGCTCGCTTTCCACCGCGATGGTTCCGCCCATCAGGTTGACCAGCTTGGATGTAATGGACATGCCAAGGCCCGTTCCCTGGATCTTGTTGATGGTGGAGTTGGTCTCCCGGGAGAAGCTTTCAAAGATATGGGGCAGATAGTCCGGACTGATGCCGATGCCCGTGTCCTTCACCGAGAACCGGTAGCGGCGCTTTCCGTTCTCCTCCCAATCCGGATCCTCCGCAGCCGTGATGACGATGCTGCCGCCGTTTTCCGTATATTTCACCGCGTTTCCGGTGATGTTGATCAGCACCTGTTCCAGACGCAGCTCGTCCACCTTGACCGCCGGATGGGAAATACCGCTGACGTCAAAGGATACGTCCAGCCGCTTCTTGCTGGCCTGGGATCGGGTCATGTCGGCGATCCGCTCAAAGACCTGCCGGAGGTCACAGTCATCTTCATGGAGCTGCAGCTTTCCGCTTTCGATCTTGGACATATCCAGCACGTCGTTGATCAGTGACAGCAGGTACTGCCCGGAGGATGAGATCTTGTTCAGGGAATTCCGCACCAGCTCCGTGTCCTCGATCCGGTCCAGGGCGATGTTGGTATAGCCGATGATGGCGTTCATGGGCGTGCGAATATCGTGGGACATGCTCGAGAGGAACGCAGTCTTGGCTCTGTTGCCCTTTTCCGCCTCGTCGCGGGCCTGTTCCAGAATCCGGCGATTCTCCTCCTCCTTCTCCTGGAGCTTGGTGATATCCTGCCGGGCCACGAGGAATTCCAGCACCTTGTCCTCCTTGTCCCGGGACACAACGATGAAGTTGTAGGTAAACCACTCCTCCTCACAGATCGGCGCGTGGAGATTATAGGAAACGATATTGGCGCCCCGGTTCATCTCCTGCACGAGATGGTCAAAGGAGATCAGCTCCTGGGCCTCTTTGCGCTCGGCCTCCCCGGGAAACCGGTCCAGCAGATCCTCCGCGAAGACGCTGTAGGGCCCGTCATTTGGAATATGTCCCACATCCGGCATGCCCTCGATGTAATGATAGGTCCGCGTCTTCGCGTTCACCAGCACGAAGTTTTCAAACAGCCGGGACATGGCAAAATGGATGTCGTTGGAGTTCCTGGACTCCTCCAGCAGCCGCTTTTTCTGCGCCAGAGACCGGACGAAGTAATAGGCCCCCGCCATGAGGAACAGGCCAATGAGCATCGCCAGCAGCATCACGCCGTTGTTGTTGGCATTGCGGACCATCTCCCGGTATGCGCCGGGCGGGAAATTCAGGATCAAAAAGAACTCCGAGTCGTCTCCGACATAGGCTGTGCAGCCCACGGTCTCCTGACCGTCGACCTGATAGTTGTACAGGGCGTTCCCGCGCTCGGAAAACGCCTGCGAGACCATCTGCCGGTCCTCGTCGCCGGCAAACGCCAGCGTACGATTCGGGCTGTGGCTGCATGACATGGTCATGTCGGCCAGGTCGTTGACAAAGCCCGGCACATCGGCAAGCTCTTCGGGAAGCGGACCAGGATCGGCGAAATTGAAGTATTTCGTTCGAGGTGCCGTTGCGGCGTCGCCTGTGAAGTCAATGCTTTCCATGTCTGAACGAGGGGAATTATGAGACCTAAGGAGGGGAATTAAGAGACCTAGCGAAGGGGATTTTTGAGACCTAACGAGGGGGATTATGAGACCTAGTCTGGGAAGTTTTGAGCCTTACGGCGGGAAACGGCTGCCCTTGCCCTTGGAATGTCATCCCCTTTTCTGGATTTCGGCTTGAATAAGTGAGATTTTGAGGTTGTTCAGCCTGTTTGTGGGATTTGGCAGGCGTGTGAACGC
>CACYXZ010000070.1 GCA_902778525.1 Oscillospiraceae bacterium
TCCGTGGAGTAGGTGCTCGGGTGGATCTCCGTGACGCCCTCGGGGATGCGCAGCTCCTGGATGCCGGTCCAGTTGAAGGCGGCCTCGCCGATCTCCGTGACGGAGTCCGGGATATTCACCGTCTTCAGATCCGAGGCATTGGCGAAGCAGCCGAAGCCGATGGTGGTGATGCCGTCGCCCAGCTGGATCTCCCTGGCGTGGACCCGCTCAAAGATCATATTGTCCGACAGGTCGCTGTTGGGACCGATGGAGATGGTCTCAAAGGTGCTCCCGGAGAAGCATTCGGGGCCGTACTTGGTGGCGCCCAGGGCGGTGAAGCTGCCCTTTCCGATTTCCTCGAAGTTGGAGCCGCCCACATAGGTGACGGTCTCCGGCAGGACCACGTCCCGGAGGCTGGTGCAGCCTTCAAAGGCCTGCTCCTCGATGGTCCGGGTGGAGGCGAATTCCACGGTCTCCAGATTGGAGCAGTTGTGGAAGGCGTATTCGTCGATATACTCCAGGGTCTCCGGCAGGGTCACCTTTGTGATGGTGGTGTTCCCGCCGAAGGCGCCGTAGCCGATGCCCTTGATCTCCACGCCGGAGATGACCTCCGGAATCACGATCTCCGCGTCGGTGCCGTCGTAGCCGGTGATCACGCCGTCGGCATTCCGCCGGAGGCCGGTATCGTCCACGCTGATCCACAGCCCGGGGATCCCCGCAGGATCCAGCGCAATGGTGCGGATCACATTCCGGAAGATATCCGTCTCAATGTACTCCTTCAGGACCGCCGGATCCTCCTTCCCCGCGAACAGGGACAGGGTCACGGCCAGACACCGGTCGTTGCTGAAGGCGGTGTACAGATTCAGCTGGTAGTTGGGCGTCTCGCCCTCCTTTGCCCAGTTCCGGATCTCTCCGGCGTAGTCAATGCCGTCGCAGGACCAGTCGAAGGTCTCACCGCCGGACGCGGCGGCGGCCTCATGGGGGTCGGCGGGGGTGGCGGGCTTGAGGTACACGGCGCCGAGGAGCTCGCTGCTCTCAAAGATGCCTGCCCAGGGGCCGGTGCTGTTTGTGTTGCTTTCCCAGATGCTGGGGAAGGTGACGGTGATGCCGGCGGCGGAGACCGTGATGCCGGCGTCCCCTTCGTTGACCCGGAAGTTGTTCAGCACCGCCCGGACGTGCCTCAGATTCAGCACGTCGTAGATGTTGGCGTAATTCTCAAAATCGTTGCTGGTGAGACGGATCCGGAGTCCGGCCCATTTTCCCACCTGGGCGGAGCCGTAGTTGATCAGGATCTCCAGAGCGGGCACGTATTCCTCGTCCTCGGGATTGAGATACTCCTCGTGGACATTCCGGGCGTAGACCTCCGCCGGGAATCCGGCCAGGGTGGTCTCGGCCTCGCTCCGGTCGGGGAACACGTCCACACCGGCGGAGATGTAGTAGTTGGTGATGGCGTTGACCAGATTGGCCTTCTGGTGATTCTCAAAGGGCAGGAACGTGATGGTCCAAACGCCGTCGCCGGAGGTGACCGTCACCCCGTCCTCCACCGCCTCCATTTTCATGTCTGCGGTACCCGCGATGGTAAGCTGGGGAATGTCAAAGGTCTGCTCCACCAGCTCCAGCGTCCCGGTGTCCGGGGGGATGGGCGTTTCGGGATCCAGCGCATTGACCGCGGCAGGCTCGTCCACATAGGGCTCGTCACCGCCCCCGGGGGCGGCTTCCCCGGAGCCGGCGGCCTCACCGGAGCCGGCGGGGGCTTCGGAGCCCTCTGTTTTGCCGCCGCAGGCTGCCAGAGAGAAGATCATGGCCAGTGCAAGAAGCATCGCAAGGAAACGTTTCAAGAAGCATTCCTCCTTCCGGGTGCCAGCGGACTTATTCGCCGTTGGCATAGATGTATACGTCATAGGTGTCCACCGTTCCGTCCTCGTGGGTGATCACCATGGAGGCACCGTCCCTGGTGCCTGAAACGGCGATGCTGTCGCCCACGGCCAGCGGCACCTCATAGGCGTCGTAGTTCATGGCGTTCTCGTCGATGGCGCCGATGTCATAGATCCCGGGCCCTTCACCGATCTTTTCGAAGTCAAAGTGGATGGTGCTTCCTTTGCTGAGCTTGGTATAGGTGATCGGGTCGGCCCAGTCGGAGACATCCGACGGATTGATGTAGACGTTGTGGATGACGGAGTCGAGGTTGTTGGTGAAACTCAGTTCGCTGGGCGTCCCGCAGGCGCCGAGGGCCAGCAGCAGGGAGAGAACCAGCGCAATGGGAATGAGTCGTTTCACAGGATTACTCCTTTCTGTTATCCGTTCACCGAGCCGCCGCAGTACTCGCAGCATCCGCTGGCGTCCGGCGTTGTCGTGGCACCGCACCAGGGGCAGGTAACGGCGGCCTTGGGGGCGCTCTGGGCCCGGACCTCCCGGCGGATCTCGTTGCGCATTCCGTCCACGGCCCGCTTGATCTCGTTGCCCATCTTCACATACTCGTTGTACTCGGTGACGCCCATGCCGGCCCGGATGCCGGCGGCAGCCCGGTTGGTGGTCCATCCGCCGGAGGCGGCGCCCATGGAGGTCTCGCCGGTGTGGACGGAGCTGCCGTTGAGCTGGAAACGCATGTCGTCAAAATAGGGATGGTTCACTTGGATGGTCACATAGAAGTTGTAGGAATACTCATACCGGGGCGGCACATAGCTCACCTGCTTGCCGTCCTTGTCGGTGCGCTTCTTTTCGGAGCGGTTCTCGTCGATCTCCAGGTCGCATCCGGTGACCTGGTTGTAGTCCAGAACGTCGGGGTTGGCCTCCGAGAGATTGCTGGCGCTGGTGACCATGAATTTCCGGTTGTCCTCATCCAGCAGCAGCTTGGTGTTTTTGCCCAGAGAGCGGGTGGTGTGGAAGGCGGCCACGGCCTCCCGGTTGGCCTCCCGGTAGTTCAGCTGCTCCTGAATGCTGGCCTTGGTGCTGTGCCGGCGCTCGCTGAACCAGGGGGAGAGCTTTTTGGCGCAGTCCTTGCAGAGGTTGCCGTCCTCCAGCTTCCGGTTGCCCAGAAGGCCGATCTTGCTGCCGCAGATGTCACAGTATTTTTTGTCGAACAGTCCCATGATGATTTCTCCTCTCAATGTGGTGTGATTACGGTTGGATCCGATCTCTGTCGCTGACCACCAGCCCAAGGGATTTGGCGTGGATAGCCAGGTCCAGCCGGCTGCTGAAGCCGGTTTTGTTCAGCAGGTTCCGGATGTGCGTCCGGACGGTATTGACGGAGATGCAGAGCTTGTCCGCGATCTCCTCGTTGGTGGCGCCGGCGGTCAGCTCCCGCAGCACGTCCAGCTCCCGCTCCGTCAGCTCGTCCCGGGTGACCCATCCGAACTGGACCTTCGGCGGAGTTCCGGGATAGACCGATTCTCCGGCCATGGTCCGGTCCATGATCTCCAGCAGGGGCGCTTCCCCGTACTCCTTGTACCAGAAGCTCTCCACCCCGGCTTCCCGGGCCTGCCGCTCCCACTGGACCTCCGCCATGGATGTGGTGAGAATGATCCGGATCTCCGGGTGACGCCGTTTGATCTGGGCAGCGGCGGTGATGCCGTCGGTGCCGTAGCGCATCATCACGTCCATCAGGACCAGATCCACCGGATGGGTGTCACAGAATTCCGGCGCCAGTTCCGCCGCGGGAAGGGAGCCCGCCAGAGTGTATCCGGCGGAGGAATTGACATGCATTTCGAAGAATCCCCGGGCTACGTTCTGATCGTCCACCACGAGGACTCTGGCTGGATTCGTCACATGACATCACCGCTCCTTTCTGCACAGAATATCTGAAAAGAGATCTTGACAGAATAACCTATTCTCATCATAGCAGAATGTTGTGCGTTTTCCATCATCCTTTTGGATTAGGTCGCAGGAAATTCGTTGTTTTGTACAAAAAACTCCGGCTGCGGTCGGGCAGCCGGAGGGGACTTATGGAGAAGGATGCTGCGGAAGGTTCAACGTCAGTCGGAATCCGCCGTCGGAGACGGTTGTCATGGTTCCGCCGGCCTGCTCCACCATTTGCCGCAGCGAAAGCAGCCCGCCGGCTTCCCGGATGGGTGAGGCAGGCGGAGATCCGTTGTTGGAGATGTGAACGGTCCAAAGGCCGTCCTCCTGGGAAAGGGACACCGTCAGCAGATCGCCGCAGGCGTGCTTGACTGTGTTGGCGGCGCACTCCCGGATCGCCTGGCCGAGCAGGGACCGGGCCGGATCCGCCTCCGGAACCGGGCCGTCGAGCCGGACCTCCACGCCGATGGCGGCGGAGAGCTTCAGAGATTCGAGATAGCCGTCCCGGGCCTGGTCGTCGGTCTCCTCCGCCTCCCGCAGCAGGAAAGTGTTGGTCTGCCGGAGCAGCTGCAGCAGCGTGGCTTCGTCGATTTTCTCCGGATGCTCCAGATAGTACTGCTGGGTCAGCAGCGCGTGGCCCACGCCGTCGTGGACGGTGCGGCGGGCGTTCAGGATCTCCTGGGAAATCACCATATCCGCGGCCATGGCGTGATAGGTCTTCGTTCGGAGCTGGATGTCCCGCAATTGAGCGCCTCTTTCCTGCAGGGCCGCCGTGATGCGGTATTGCTCCGTCACGTCAGAGGCGGTGATCTGGTCGTAGGTCACCCCGCCGGCGGTCATGCTCCGCCGTTCGAACTGGTAAACGCTCCCATCCTTCAGCCGCATCAAAAGGCTTCCGTTCCGGGTTTCGCCCTCTGCGAGCAGCTGTTCCCAGAACCGTTGTGTGTTGGTCAGGGCGTGACCGGTGATGGTTTGGCACAGCTCGCTGATCCGGAGATTCGCAAGACACACGGTGCCGTCCTTTTCCCCGCAGCAGATCCCGGCGGGAAGCAGATCGATGGCGCGCTTGATGCTGCCGGGGGAGAGATGGGACCGGGCGTACCGCAGACCGCTTCCGGCGCACAGGAGGCACAGAATCAGGGACAGAAGCTCCGCCAGCGTCAAGAAGAACCAGGGCAGTCCGAGGATCCGGGTTACAGAGGAAGGCGGGACAATGGTTCCCTGCTGGTACAGGGGGTAAATGCCCTCCAGCAGGACGAAGTAAAAGGCCAGACCGGCCAGAAACTGGGCCGTCACAAGGCCGGTAAAGACCGGGGTCCTGTGCTGGCGGAAGGCCATGATGCACAGATAGAGCTGGAACAGGATCAGGACCGACTGGAAACCGGCCAGGATCCGGAGGAGAAGAAGAGAAGATTGGATCGACGCCGTCATGCCGCGCCTCCTTTCCCGGGAGATACGGTCAGATAGAGGAGGTCTTCGTCCACCAGCGCCGTGACGGGCAGCGGCGTTTCCGGCAGATCGGGGATCCGGCTGAGGTCCGATGTCAGCCGCAGTCCGGCGTCGGAAAGGGAGATCATCAGCTGCGTGATCTCCGGAAGCAGCGCCTCCGTCAGAATTTCAAAGGCGTCATAGAGGGAAAGCGCCTGCCCGCAGGGGATCTCCCCGGCGGACAGATCCTGCACGGAGGCCTCCACGCCCCGGTACCTCAGATACCGGGCCGACTCGTTCAGGGCCAGGTACAGCTCCCTGGAGTCCACGGTTTCCACCTCGTCCGACAGGAGCAGCAAATTGGACTTTCGCTTGACGTAGGCGTTGAGCAGCGCGACGGAGGCGATCAGATCCGGGAAGGAATCCTCGCCGGGACGGGCGGCGGAGAGCAGCTCCTCGATCCGCTTCTGGGTGGGATACATCTCTTCGGCGATCCGCCGGTATATCCGCCCCCGGGATTCCACCCGGGCCATCTCTTCCTTCAGCGTTGCCTCGGCCTGGATCAGCTCCGTCTCCGTGGCGATCATCTCATTGGCGTCCTCCAGCTGCTGGTTCATCCGGCGGAGCTCCCGCTCGTCCACCTCCCAGAACACATGGCCGCCGGGAATATCCATGCCGGACAGGCGGACTCCTTCGCTGATGTAGACGGTGGAATGCAGGGCTTTGGGCAGATCCGCCTGCTCCGCGGCCAGCGGCGCAGCGGTCTGGTACATGGGGGCAAAATCCCGATCGGTGATGATGGCGGGGGCCCGCATGTTCTCAAAAAAGGTCCCGTAGTTGTCGTTGTGGGGAATGAGCCGGAGCCGGATGCAGGATTCAAACACGCCCAGCAGGCAGAAGATCAGGGCCTCCGGGACCGCAAAAGGCCAGCGGGGCGTATGCGTGTCCAGCAGCGCATGCAGATATGCCGAGACCGGGATCATCAGAAGAAAGCACAGCGGCAGGATTGCGGCGAACCGGTTCCCGGTCCACTGGGAGAACCGGACCAGCAGAGCCACGCCCCCCGCCACGGTCAGGCAGATCCATGCGCAGACCGTGTAATACATGATCCCGTAGGAGTATTCGCCCACGTTGCCGAGGAACGGGTCAACACCCGGCAAGGGCGCAAAGGCCAGATGGTGCAGGTCATTTGTGAGGATCCCGGCGGTCAGCAGCAGAGGCGGCAGAAAGATCAGAGGGAAAAACCGACCCGGATAATCCCGGCGCAGGACGCCGATGCAGCTGGTAAAGAACAGGGTGGGGATCATCAGCAGGGGAATATAAAAGCCGTACCAGGCATAGCGGATCAGGACAGATTCGGAGGGAAGAATGCGGTATTTGATGATCCGGAGCAGGAGAAAAGCGAGCATGAATCCCGCCGCGGCCAGCATGCTCTGCCGGGCCAGAGAGGGGAGCAGCCGCACCCGCAGGGATTGTGTCCAGAACAGGAGCAGACCCATATAGATGACGTTCTCCAGACAGAACAGAACGGTCTTCCCGAGAGAGGAAAACGAGGGCTCAAAGGAATACATCACCCCCGCCAGCAGGAGGAAGCCCAAAAAGGGCCACAGGGGGTCTGTTGCTCTTTGACGCAGCATAGACGGACCTCCTCTCCGCAGACGGGGGTGTATCGTTCCGTATTCATTTTAGCAAAAAGCCGGGCCGGGCGCAATGGGGAAACAAAAAGACCCGGTCAGAGGCCGGTTGTGCAGCCGGAAAGGATCTGACGCAGTGCCAGCGCCAGCGCTTCGATTTCCCCAAAGGTGTTGTAGAACGCCGGAGAGATCCGCAGGGAAAAGGGCGTTCCCATGGCGGCGTGGAGGGGCTGGGCGCAGTGATTGCCGGAGCGGAGCGCGATGCCCATCTGGTCCAGCAGGGCGGCGGCCTCCAGCGCAGAGGGACCCTCCAGCGTCAGGGAGAGACAGCCGGTTCTGGGCCCCGACCCGAGGATGCGGACCCCGGGCAGCTCCGAAAGGAGCGTCTCCGCCCGCCGGAGCAGGGCGGCCTCATGGGCCTGCCAGCCCCGGGGGAGCTTGGACCGGTATTCGAGGGCGGCGGCCAGCCCCGCCGCGCCGGAGACGTTGGGCGTTCCGGCCTCCAGGGTGGGAAGGAAATCGGTATGGCCCTGGGTGACGGTATCCACCATCCCGCCGCCAAAGACAGCGGGCGGGATGGGCTCCCTGCAGTACAGCAGCCCGATGCCGAAGGGGCCGCCCAGCTTGTGGCCGGAGCAGACGAAAAAGTCGCAGTCCATCGCCTCCACGTCAACATCCGTATGGCACACGGACTGGGCGCCGTCCACCAGCACCCTGACACCCCGGCTGTGGGCCAGAGGAATGATCTTCTCCAGCGGCGGCACAGCGCCAAGGACGTTGGAGCATCCGGTGATCGCCAGCAGGGAGATGTCTCCGTCCAGCATCCGGTCCAGCGCGTTGAGATCCAGCGAGCCGTCCGCCAGGACCGGGCAGACCCGGAAGGGGCGGCCCTCCCGCAGGCAGAGCTGCTGCCAGGGGACAAAGTTGGAGTGATGCTCCAGGGCAGTGACCGCGACGCCGCCAGGCTGTCCCGTCATGGCCGCCGCCACCCGGTTGATGCCGTCGGTGGTGCCGGCGGTGAAGGTAAGGCGGCCCGGCTGGGTGCCGAGAAAGGCGGCGCAGGTTCGTCTGGCCTGCTCGTAGACCTCGGTGCAGCGGTCCGACAGGGTGTGGATCCCCCGGTGGACGTTGCCCCGGCAGGACTCAATCCTTTGGACGGCCTCCAGCACCGTCCGGGGGCACTGGGCCGTGGCGGCGTTGTCCAGATATACAAGGGGGTGGCCGTGGACGGTTTCGGACAGAGCGGGGAAGTCCCCGCGCACGTGCTCCGGGTCAAAGCCGTCCGCACTCCCGGAACCGGAGGGCGTCTCCGGCGCCTCCGGAACGGCGTTCCCGCCGCTGGCGCAGAGGAACCGGGCCAGATCCGACACCGTGTCGATGCCGGCGAATTCCTGCGGGGTCATGGACACGGAAAACACGTCCTGGACTGCCTTCATCAGCAGCACCTTTTTGGCGATCACCGAGGAGGCCCCGGAGCAGGAGCGGGCGATTTCCCCGGCGTCAATGCCCCGGCGCCGGAGCTCCAAAAGCTGCCGCAGACTTGCGTCCGCCAGATCCATCAGGTCTTCGCTCCGGCACATATCCCGGGTCAGGAGGAACCGGTCCCGGATGTAGCCGAACACCAGAGGATAGACGGAGTCGAAGTCCCGATGCTCCAAAGCCCGGTACGCAGGAGCGTACCGGGTGATGGTTTTATTGGAGCGGGCGATGCGGGCGATGGTCTCCTCCCGGGTCTCCATCAGGCCGTGATGACCTTGAGCCCGAGATGACGGCCCAGGGCGCAGATCTGGTCGAAGCAGTCGCCGTAGACCAGCGGCACATGGTTGCCCACCTCCAGCTGCTTCTGGAAGAAATCGTTGCCGTCGGCCACCCGGAAGAACACGCCTTCGGAGCAGGAGTAGTCGCCGAAGCCAACGCCGCCGACGATCTCGCCCTTCGCCACAAACAGGGTCCTGCAGTCCGGAGAGATCCGGGCCATGGTGATGGTCTGGCCCACGTCCTTGTTCCAGTCATAGCGGAGCGTCACGCCGAAGCCGCTGGCGGCAAAGGGACGGATGGCGTAGGGCGCCTTGGGGGCGTTCCAGCCCTGCATGTTCCGGCGGGGCACCGCGTGCCAGGTCAGCACCACGTTGTCGGGATCCGCCTTCACCACGTCCAGGCACTTGTCGGTGATGTCCGTGTGGAAGAAGGGAGACAGACCGTAGCGGCCGGTGGTCATGGCCTTGGCGTCATGGGTGGTGTTGCCCATGTAGGCGGGCTTGTCGGCCATGCAGGAGAGGATGGCGATGGACAGGCAGGCGGGGATGTCATACTCGCAGGCGGAGGGCACGCCCATCTCGCCCAGAAGAGAGTGGGTCAGGCAGAAGGTCATGCGCTCCTCGTTGAGGCGCCGGGTGGCGCAGGCGTCCGGACAGGGGGCGGCGAAGGCGTTGCAGCCGTAGTAGTCCAGCATCTTCTTGATGGTGATGTAGAACCGCTCGGAGTTCAGGACCTCTTTGCGTTCCATGTCGCACTCCACGGCGTTTCCAATCAGGTCATCGGCCAGAGCCTCCATCTCCTGAACATCCTCCTCGGTGGGGTTCAGACCGGCCCGGCCGGGGAGCGTGTAGTTCTTGCCGGAGTCCCCG
>CACYXZ010000071.1 GCA_902778525.1 Oscillospiraceae bacterium
CCGCTGAGGTCGCTGGCGTAGATCCGGGTGGCCTCCACCGCCAGGGGAGAGTCCACCACGATGGGGAAGTCCGGGTTGGACGGCACCAGACCCCGGTCCTTGATCTCCCGGAAGAAGAACAGCAGCTCCTGGGTGCGGCCCACCGCGAAGGAGGGGATGATCACGTTGCCGCCCTTGCGGAAGGTGCGCTCAAGGATCTCGGAGAACACGGCGCAGTAGTCGTCGGGCATTTCATGGTTCCGGTCGCCGTAGGTGGACTCCATGATCACGTAATCCGCCCCGGAGACCGGCTCCGGATCCCGGATGATGGGCTGGTCCACGTTGCCGATGTCCCCGGAGAACACCAGCTTTTTCGTCTGGCTGTTCTCTGTGGCCCAGAGCTCCACATAGGCCGATCCCAGCAGGTGTCCCGCGTCGGTGAGCCGGAAGGAGATCCCCTCGGAGATCTGCGTCATCTGCCCGTATTCCACCGGATGGAGCAGGGCCAGCGCGGCCTCCGCGTCGGCGGTGGTGTACAGGGGCTCCACCGGGTCCTTGCCGGACCGGGCCAGCCGGCGGCTTTCATAGATCGCGTCGGACTCCTGGATATGGGCCGAGTCCAGCAGCATGATCCGCAGGAGCTGGCAGGTCATATCCGTGGCGTAGACGGCGCCCCGGAAGCCCTGCTTGACCAGCAGGGGCAGACGGCCGGAATGGTCGATATGGGCGTGGGTGATGATCACATCGTCGATTTCACCGGGATGGAAGGGGAAACTGCCGTTGTCCACCTCGTCCCGGCCCTGCTGCAGACCGCAGTCGATCAGCACCCGGCGGCCTGATACGGTCAGCCCGTGACAGGAGCCGGTGACGGCCCGGTCCGCTCCGTAAAAATGCAGCTGCATGGCGATCCTCCTTTTATGATGCTTCTTATGCTTCCTCGTCCACCACGGCGATGCCCAGCTCCTCCAGCTGTTTTTCCGTCACAGCGGAAGGGGCGTCCATCATCACGTCCTGGGCGTTCTTGTTCATGGGGAAGGTGATGACCTCCCGGATGGACTCCTCGCCGGTGAGCAGCATGATCAGACGGTCCACGCCGGGGGCCGCGCCAGCATGGGGCGGCGCGCCGTAGGTGAAGGCGTTGTACATGGCCGGGAACTTTTTCTTCACGTCCTCCTCGCCCAGGCGGACCAGCTCGAAGGCCTTGACCATGATCTCCGGGTCGTGGTTCCGGACGGCGCCGGAGGCGGACTCGTAGCCGTTGATGACCAGATCGTACTGGCAGGCGGTGATGGTCAGGGGGTCGATCTCCCCCCGGGCGGCCTTTTCCAGAGTCTCCAGGCCTCCGTCGGGCATGGAGAAGGGATTGTGGCAGAACTCCAGCTCGCCGCTCTCCTCCCCGATCTCGTACATGGGGAAGTCCACGATCCAGCAGAACTGGTACTGCTCTTTGTCCATATGGCCTGGGCACAGGGCGCCCAGTTTGGTCCGCAGCACGCCGGCGGTCTTCTGGGCCACGGCCTTCTTCCCGGCGGTGAGGCCCACGAAGCAGCCTTTCTCCAGGCCCAGGGCGGCAATGACCTGCTCCTTCACGGGCTGGATGAACTTGGCGATGCCGCCGACGACCTCGCCGCTGTCATCCAGGCGGAACCAGTAGGTCTTCTCGGCGGTCTGGACCTCCACCTCCGCGCAGAGCTTGTCGATCTGCTTCCGGGTGGCGGAGAAGCCGGAGACCACTACGGCCTTGACGGTATTGCCCTCGAAGGGCCCGAAGCCGATGGGCTGCAGCAGCTCCGTGGCGTCCTGGATCTCAAGGTCGATCCGGAGGTCCGGCTTGTCGGTGCCGTATTTCTCCATGGCCTCCGCGAAGGGGATCCGGCGGAAGGGAGCGGGGGTCACCCGCTTGTAGATGCCGTACTGCTCGAACACGGGGACCAGCACCTTCTCCAGCACTGCCAGCACGTCGTCCTGGGTGGCGAAGGCCATCTCCATGTCCAGCTGGTAGAACTCCCCGGGGGTCCGGTCGCCCCGGGCGTCCTCGTCCCGGAAGCAGGGGGCGATCTGGAAGTAGCGGTCAAAGCCGGAGGCCATCAGCAGCTGCTTGAACTGCTGGGGCGCCTGGGGCAGGGCGTAGAATTTGCCGTGGTGCTTCCGGGAGGGCACCAGATAGTCCCGGGCGCCCTCGGGGGAGGATGCGGTGAGGATGGGGGTGGTGATCTCCAGAAAACCCTCGGCGGTCATGGCCTGCCGCAGGGCGGCCACCACATTGGACCGCAGCACCACGTTCTTCTTGACCTCGGGGTTCCGCAGGTCGAGATACCGGTACTTCAGGCGGGTGGCCTCGTCGGCCTCTTTGCTGCGGCTGATCTGGAAGGGCAGCTCGTTGTGGCGGCAGCGGCCCAGCACCTCGATCTTCTCCGGCACCACCTCGATCTCCCCGGTGGGGAGCTTTTTGTTCTTGCTGTCCCGCTCCCGGACGGTGCCGGTGACGGAGATGGTGGACTCCTTGTTGAGGCCCTTCACCAGATTGACCATTTCCTCGGTCTCCGCCACGATCTGCGTGACACCGTAGAAGTCCCGCAGAACGATGAAGGACAGGGCGCTGCCCACCTCCCGGACGTTTTCCATAAAGCCGCAGAGGGTGACGCGCGTTCCCGCGTCGGAAAGCCGCAGCTCTCCGCAGTTGTGGGTTCTTGACTGTACCATTTCCATTTCTCCTTTATTTCTCTGTGATAACGGTGCCCCGGTTCTTCTCCGCCAGGGCGCTTTGGATCAGCTCGATGGCCTCCTCCGCTGGGACGGTCACCTGCTCGCCGGTCTCAAAGTTTTTGACGGAGAGCTTGTTCTCCGCGATCTCGTCCTCGCCCAGAAGCACGGCGAAGGGAATGCCCAGCTTGGCGCAGTAACTCATTTTGGCCTTGAATTTTTTCTGCTCCGTGTAGATCTGGGTGCGGATGCCCGCGTCCCGCAGGGCCGTGGCGGCGGAGATGGCCGGGGCCATGTCGCCGGTCATGGAGAGCACCAGGGCGTCCGCCGGAGCGGTGACCGCTTCGTCGCTGAGATATCCCTGCTCCTCCAGCACATAGAACAGCCGGGTCACGCCGATGGAGATGCCCACCCCGGGCAGCGGTTTGTCGGTGTAGTACTCCGCCAGATTGTCGTACCGGCCGCCGGAGCAGATGGAGCCGATCTCGGGGTGATCGAGCATGGCGGTCTCGTAGACGGTGCCGGTGTAGTAATCCAGGCCCCGGGCGATGGTCAGGTCCACCCGGAAGTTTTCCTCCGGAACGCCGAAGGCGGAGAGGTATCCGGCCACGGTGGACAGCTCCTCGTAGCCCTGATCAAAGATCTCATTCCGGCCCAGATAGCCCTCCAGGGCGGAGAGCACTTCGGCATTGGTGCCGGTAATGGCGATAAAGCGGAGCACCTCATCGGCGGCCTCCGGGGAAACGCCCACGTCCTCCGTCAGGATGGCGCGGACCTTGTCGGGGCCGATCTTGTCCAGCTTGTCCACGGTCCGCATGACCTCGCCGGATTTTTCCTGCAGGCCCTGCATGGCATAGAAGCCGTTTAAGATCTTCCGGTTATTGACCCGGATCTGGAACTTCTTCAGGCCCAGCCGGGAGAAGGTGTTGTAGATGATGGCGGGGATCTCCGCCTCGTTCATGATGTCCAGCTTCCCGTCGCCGATGATGTCGATGTCCGCCTGATAGAATTCCCGGAACCGGCCCCGCTGGGCCCGCTCGCCCCGGTAGACCTTGCCGATCTGGAACCGGCGGAAGGGGAAGGACAGTTCCCCGTAGTGGAGGGCCACGTATTTGGCCAGGGGTACCGTCAGGTCAAAGCGCAGGGCCAGATCGCTGTCGCCCTTCTGGAAGCGGTAGATCTGCTTCTCTGTCTCGCCGCCGCCCTTGGCCAGCAGGATCTGGGCGTCCTCGATGATGGGGGTGTCCAGGGGCGTGAAGCCGTAGAGACTGTAGGTGTCCCGGAGCACCTGCATGAACCGCTCCATCTGCATCTGCTTTTTCGGCAGGAGCTCCATGAAGCCGGACAGGGTGCGGGGTTTGATCTTGTCCATATGAAAAATCCTTTCTGATTGTATTTATGCGTTTAATTGGAGTTTATCGAGGTCTTTGCGATATTGTCCATCCGGGGTCCCATCGCACGGAATGGGCCGCCGGAGGCAAATAATGACCCCGCCAAACTCCAAATATCCATTCCGGGTGAAAAAACAAAACACCCCCGCCCGACATGGGACGAGAGCATACTGCTTCGTGGTGCCACCCAATTTCGGCGATCGCTCGCCCTTTTGCCCCGTGTGGTGGGGTTCCCTGCGATTTCGGCGGATGCCTTATACGCCCGCTCCGGCACTGTCCTTCCCGGGGTCTTCTGCGCGGGCTTTCAGCCGACGGCCCGCTCTCTGAAGCAGAGGAAATCCCGGTACTGCTGCGCCATCTCTGCGTTGCCCTTATTCTACAACGATTTTCCGCGCTTGTCAATTTTTCCTGCATAAATTTCCCGGAGCGCGAATATGCTCTTATGAGACTGATACGGGGAGTGTGGGAGACATGACGATCAAGGAGGACACCGCGCTGGCGGTGAATCATGCGCTGAGCCTGGAGGGAAGGAAAAAGCTGGCGGTGTCGGGGGTCATGGACGTGGTGAGCTTTGACGAGGGGGCGGCGGCGCTGGAGACCAGCCAGGGCACGCTGATCCTCCGGGGCAGGGAGCTGCATGTGGAGCAGCTGGACCTGGAGGCGGGACGGATTCGGATCTCCGGGGAGGTGGACAGCCTGGTCTATGAAGAAAACCGCCAGACCCGGGAGAGCTTCCTCAGCCGGCTGTTCCGATGACGGTGGATCCGGGCCGTCAGGGGATGGAATTCCTCTGGGCGGCGCTGCTGGGGATCGGGCTGGGCTTCCTCTACGATCTGGGACGGGGCGTCCGCCGGGAAAAGCCCCGGCTGACCGTTCCGGTGGACATGCTGTTTTCGCTGGTATTCCTCCTGAGTTTGAGCCTGACCGCGGTCTACACCCGGGGCCTGCGGCTCTATCAATGCCTGGGCGTATTCCTTGGCGCGGGGGCGTATTTTGTGACGGTCAGCCCTCCGATTCTGCGGCAGTGGCGGCGTTTTTTACGGGGGATCGGCAGGGGATGCGGAAAAATCCGGCGAACAGTGAAAAAAAGCATGGTTTTTTTGCGAAAACTTGCAAAAAAACTCTTTCCATCTTCGTGGAAATGGGGTACAATAAAAAACGTGCTTTGGGCAGATAAATCCCGCAGGATCAAGGAGATACGGCGATGACGCGGGGAGCCGGACGGTTCCTGGCGGCGGTGCTTGGGATCTATCTGGCGCTGAGCCTCGGCCGCACGGCCGGGGAGCTGATGATTGAGACAAGGCGGGCGGAGTCCATGAAGGCCGGCCTTGCCCGGGTCACAGCCCGGATTTCGGCTCTGGAGAACGTGCGCGCCATGACGGATGAAGACGTCCGGCAGTGGGCACGGAGCCGGGGACTGGTGGCGCCGGAGGACATCGTCTTTTTCGACGGGGGCCGTGAGCACGCCGGAGACGCGGAACTGTCTCAAAAATAAAGGAGGATAAAACCTTAGTATGGAGCTTGCAGTCGGAGCAATCGTAGAAGGAAAGGTAACAGGCATCACCAAGTTCGGCGCATTCGTGGCGCTGGAGGGCGGGAAAACCGGGATGGTACATATTTCGGAGATCGCGCATGCCTACGTCAGCGATATCAATGAATACCTTGCCGTGGGCCAGGAGGTCAAGGTCAAGGTCATTGCCATCGACCCGGCCGGAAAGATCAATCTTTCCATCAAGAAAACCACAGAAGCCCCCGCCAGAGCGGCCCGGCAGGACAGCAGAGGCGACCGGCCCCGGCAGGACCGGAACAGCCCCGGCGCCAGAGACAGCGCCCAGCGGCGCAGCGGCGGCTACGATGCCCGCCGGCAGACCGCGGCCCGCAGCGCCGCGCCCAAAGAGCCCCAGTCCTTTGACGATATGCTCAAGCAGTTCATGGCTGACTCGGACAGCAAGATCTCGTCCATCAAGGCATATTCCGATCACCGCACCAAAAGCAAGCGGCGTCAGTAATTCAACACAACCGATCAAAGGCTCGCCTCGCGGGCCTTTGGTTTTCCTCGGAGGGGATACCATGAAGCGGCTCACTGGCCTCATTTCCTTCTTTTGCATATTGGGGCTGCTGAGCGGATGCGGTCTGGCCAGTCAGGTGCTGAATCTGCCGGAGCGGGATTCTGCCCTCTATGGGGCGGAGCCGGGCGGCCAGGAGACGGTGGAGTTTCACGCGGCCCTTTACGCCGACGGCGTCCCCGCGGTCCTGTGGGGCCGGGACCAGCTCTCCGTCCACGCCCAGGCGGCCTACGACAAGATCGAGCGGGCAGCCGCGTCCAGACAGGAGACTCCGGTCACGGTGGATGTGGACGAAGACGAGATCCAGCTGATCCTCACGGCCCTTCGGATGGACCATCCGGAGTATTTCTGGTTTGACGGCAAGGCATCCTTTTTGACCACTTCCGTGGCGGGGGTGGCGATCAAGACCGAATGCACCCTGTCCTATACCATGGACCTGCCGGAGATCCAGGAGGCCCATCAGAACATCCGGCAGTATGCGGCGGCCTGCCTGTCCCGGCTTTCTCAGGACGGCGCCCGGACGGACTATGAAAAAATCATGGGCGTGTACCGGTATCTGATCGAGACCACCGATTACGTACGCTCGGAGGAGGACCAGAGCATCGTCAGCGCCATGGTCAGCCACCGGGCCACCTGCGCGGGCTACGCCCGGTCCTTCCAGTATCTGATGAGCGAGTTGGGGATCCCCTGCACGCTGGTGCTGGGCGAGGGCCTGGACGGGGAGGCCCACGGATGGAACGTGGTCCGCTGCGGCGGGGACTGGTACCAGATGGACGTGACCTGGGGCGACCCGGTGGACCCGGACGGGACCCCGGGCAGTAGCATCCAGTACACCTACTGCATGATTACCGACGAGGAGATCCGCCGGGATCATGTGTTTGCCGGCGACATCCGGATGCCGGAATGCACCGCCACGGCCTATAACTACTATGTGCAGACCGGCCGGCAGATGGAATCCTGGGATCCGGAGATCTACGCCGAAAAAATGACGGAAGCAGCCGGTTTGGGAGAGCGCTGGTTCTCCGTCCGGTTTACGGACCCGGAGAGCTATCAGGAGGCCGTGTGGGATCTGTTCACGGAGGAAGGGATCTGGAACGCCCTGCGGAGCAGCGGCGTCTCCGACAGCCAGACCCATGTGATCTATTCCCAGAACGACCTGTTTTATGAAATATCCGTCCGGCTGGACGGGGAAGACGAAGGAGACTGACCGTGATCGAGACCGTTGTGATCCTGCTGCTGGTGGGACTGGACCAGCTTGTAAAATATCTGGTCCGGGTCCATATCCCCCTGGGCGGGCAGGTGCCCATGATTCCCCATGTGCTGGGGCTGGCCCACATCCACAATACCGGGGCGGCCTTTTCCATGCTCTCCGGGGCCCGGTGGTTCTTCGTGGTGCTGACGGTGGCCTTTGTGGTCTTTGCCATGTGGGTGCTTTTGGCGCGGAAGATCACCCATCCCTTCGGCCGCTGGACCCTGGCGCTGATCGTGGCCGGCGCCGTCGGGAACCTCATCGACCGGGCGCTGAACGGATATGTGGTGGATATGTTTGAGGTGCTGTTCATGAACTTCGCCATCTTCAACGTGGCGGACATCTTCGTGGTGGTGGGCGGCATCGGGTTCTGCATATATTTCGGGTTCCTGCACGACAAGCTAAAGGCCAAGGAGAAACCGGAGGAAAACCATGACGATCCTCTGTGAGACCGAAGGCGTCCGGCTGGACGCCTTTTTGGCGGCCCGGGATCTGGGACTGAGCCGGTCCGCCCTGCAGAAGCTGCTGGAGGACGGCGCGGTCCGGGTGGACGGAAGGCCTGTGAAAAAGAACTACAAAACCAGGCTCGGCGACGCAATCGAGATCGAGATCCCGGAGCCGGAGCCGCCGGAGATCCTGCCGGAGGACATCCCCCTGGACATCCGCTATGAGGACGGGGACGTGATCGTCCTGAACAAGCCCAAGGGCCTGGTGGTCCATCCTGCGCCGGGCCACTGGAGCGGGACCCTGGTCAACGGCCTCATGTACCACTGCCGGGACAGCCTGTCCGGCATCAACGGGGTCCTGCGGCCGGGGATCGTCCACCGGATCGACATGGACACCAGCGGTCTTTTGATCGTGGCGAAGAATGACTTTGCCCACCAGGCTCTGGCGGAGCAGCTCAAGGATCACACCCTTTCCCGGGTCTACGAGGCCGTCTGCGTGGGGAACATCCGGGCGGATTCCGGCACCATCGACGCCCCCATCGGCCGCCATCCCGTGGACCGGAAAAGGATGGCCGTCACAGAGAAGAACAGCCGGCCCGCCGTGACCCATTTTGAGGTGATCGGCCGGTATCCGGGCTATACCCATCTGCGGCTCCGGCTGGAGACGGGCAGAACCCATCAGATCCGGGTGCATCTGGCCTGGCAGAACCATCCGATCCTGGGGGATCCGGTCTACGGAAGGGGGAAGGAGCTGGGCCTCGCCTCCCAATGCCTCCACGCCCGGGAGCTGACGTTCCTCCATCCCCGCACCGGGGAGCCGGTGACGGTCTCATGCGAATTGCCTGAATATTTTACGGAAATTCTCCGGAAACTTGGCGCTCCTGCAGGTTGACAGGGGCGCCGTTCTTCGATACAATGAACACAGCCGCAAAGTGAATATTGATGTCTTCGGGGTGCCTCTGGCTGAGACCGCGCGATTTGCGCGGAACCCGTGAACCTGATACGGATCATACCGGCGGAGGGAAAGACAGCTTCTCAAAAAAGAGGCCGCATTGCTTCCGTGTTTGCAATGCGGCAATACTATTTGAGGAGGTTTTTTTATGAACAAACGCACACCCCTGCGGGCGCTGACAGAAGGTGCAGTTATGGTGGCCATCGCTCAGGTCCTCAGCCTGATCAAACTCTGGGAGATGCCCTGGGGCGGCTCCGTGGTGCTGGCCATGGTGCCCATCATTCTGTACGCGGTCCGATGGGGACTGGGGAAGGGGCTGCTGGCGGCTTTCGCCTTCGGCGTGCTCCAGTTTGCCTTTGACGGCGGGTTCGCCATCGGCTGGCAGTCCATTCTGGGGGACTATCTGGTGGCCTTTACGGCGCTGGGACTGGCGGGCCTTGTCAGCGGGAAAAAGGGCGGGATCCTTACCGGCACCCTGATCGGCGGCTTCGCCCGGTTCCTGGTGCACTATGTGGTGGGCGCCACGGTCTGGGCCGAGTATATGCCGGAGGAGTTTTTCGGCATGACCATGCACTCCCCCTGGTTTTATTCCCTGCTGTACAACCTGGCCTATATGCTGCCGAATATCGTGATCACACTGGTGGTCTTCGC
>CACYXZ010000072.1 GCA_902778525.1 Oscillospiraceae bacterium
GAGATCCCCGCCCACCTCAAGGACGCCCACTACGGGGGCGCGCAGAAGCTGGGACGGGGTCTCACCTATCGATATCCGCACGGGTACCCAAACCACTATACGCCGCAGCAGTATCTGCCGGACGCACTGAAGGACCGCCGCTATTATGAATACGGCTCCAACAAGATCGAACAGATGGCCAAGGCCTACTGGGACGCGGTAAAAGGAAGTGCTCAGACTCCGGCCGGCAGCGGGTCCGACTCGTAGCGCCAGCGGCTGACGGAACCCTCCGTCTGAAAGTACTCCAGCGGCGGGACGGACCGGTCCCGGGGGAGCGTCCGGATCACAATGAGCTTGACCTTCTGCCGTTCCGGCACGATGGCCTTGATGTACACGCTGACCCGGTCTCCCGGCAGCAGATCCCCCCGGTATTCCGCCAAGCCGGACAGATTCGGCGTCAGCTCAATGAACACGCCGTAGTCCTTGACGCTGCGGACAATGCCAACCACCGTCTCCCCCACGGAAAACCGGGCCGCGTTCTGGGACCAGGTGCCCAACAGCTCCCGGTGGGTCAGGTTGATCCGACCCATCCGGAGATCCCGGGAGAGAATGGCCACGAAGATGTGCTCTCCCTCGGAGAAACGGTCCCGGCTGTGGTTAATCCGGGAGATGGAGATGTGCTCAATGGAGAGCAGGGATACGTTTCCGCAGCCGATGTCGCAGAACGCGCCGAACCGGTCCAGGTGGGTCACCACCGCCGGCAGCACCGTGCCCGTGGGAACCTCGTAGAGCAGATGGTCCAGGGCCTCCTGCTGGGCGGCCCGGCGGGAGAGATAGACATAGGGATGGGGCTCCCACAGCCCCTCTGTGGAAGTGACCCGAAAGCAGACCGGCTTTCCCACCCGGCTGAGAATGGCGATGTCCCGGACGGTCCCGTCGGAAATGCCGATGGCGGTCTCCTCCCGGGGAATGATTCCGCGGACGTCGCCCAGATCCACGATCAGATCGTGGCCGGTGGTTGCCGATTGCGCCACGGCTTCCAGGATCATGCCGTCCTGGCAGTGCTTTTTCAACTGCTCCCGGCTCATATTCCCGGCGTTGAGAGATTCCGGGAACATCCCCTCGGGATAGTATGTAAGATTCATAATGATTCCTCCCTGATTGACTTAGGTTTTTTATGTAGGACAGGGGAGATCCCCCTGTACCGGACTGGTTTTAGAGAATGCGTCCCCCCAGCGCCGTCATCAGACGGCGGCAGTCGGCGGCCTGGGTGTCGTCTGTGAGCACCGACACCAGCGCTTCGGCAGGGGCGGTCACCCCGTTTTCCGCCACCGGCGGCATGGCGCCCATCAGACTGTTGCCGAAGGTGTTGCCGCCGGGCGCGCCGAAGGGATGGGCCACCAGAAGCGTGCTCCCCGGGACGCCATCCCGGGCCTGCGGCTTTCCGGAGACGGTGTAGCCCCTGCGGCGGAGCTTCTGTGCGGCCTGACGGGCCTGCTGGGGACTGGCGAATTCGCCGGTAATGGTAATGGACATGAGATTCCCTCCTTTGGCCCTATTGTTGCCTGCGGAGCGGAAACTTATGCGTGTTTGATTGAGGTGAAGAAGATGGATGTGAGACTGGGCGATACGCTGGTGATGAAAAAAACCCATCCCTGCGGCTCCAGAGAGTGGAAGGTCCTTCGTACCGGGATGGATTTCCGGCTCAAATGCTTGGGCTGCGGCCATGAGGTGATGGGCCCCCGGGCCAAGCTGGAGAAGAACATCAAAGAGATCCGCCATGCCGAAGAGTGAGAGGATGACCGAGGCCGGGCGGCTGCTCTATGAGCATTTCGGGTATCAGTCCTTCCGGCCGGCCCAGGAGACGCTGATCTCGGCGCTGCTGGAGGGCCGGGACGCCTTGGGCATCATGCCCACCGGCGCGGGCAAATCCATGTGCTATCAGATCCCTGCGCTGATGCTGCCGGGGATCACCCTGGTGATCTCGCCCTTGATTTCTCTGATGCAGGATCAGGTTCGGGCTCTGAAGGCCGCCGGGATCCGGGGCGCTTATCTCAACAGCTCCCTGACCTGGAAGCAGTATCTGCTTGCGCTGGAAAACGCCCGGCAGGGGGTCTACAAGATCATCTATGTGGCGCCGGAACGGCTGGAGAGCGAAGAGTTTCTGGAGTTTGCCCGATCGGTGGAGATCTCACTGATCGCGGTGGACGAGGCCCACTGCGTGTCCCAGTGGGGGCACGACTTCCGGCCCTCCTACATGACCATCGCGCCCTTTGTGGAAAAGCTTCCGCGCCGGCCGGTTCTGGCGGCCTTTACCGCTACGGCGACGCCGGCTGTCCGGGACGACATCCTGACGCATCTTTCCCTGCGGGAGCCGGAGATCCGGGTCACGGGATTCGACCGGGAAAACCTGACGCTCCGGGTGCTGCGCCCCGCCGATAAAATGGCGGCGCTTCAGGAGTTCATCGCCCAGCATCCCGAGGACAGCGGCATCGTCTACTGCTCCACCCGGAAACAGGTGGAGCGGGTGACGGAGAAGCTCCGGGAAAGCGGCGTCTCTGCCCGGGCCTACCATGCGGGCATGAGCGAACGGGACCGCCGGGAGAACCAGAATGAGTTCCTCTTCGACCGGGTCCGGGTCATGGTGGCCACCAACGCCTTCGGCATGGGGATCGACAAGCAGAATGTGGGCTTCGTGGTCCACTACAATATGCCGAAGAACATGGAATCCTATTATCAGGAGGCGGGCCGGGCCGGCCGGGACGGCTCCCGGGCGGAGTGCCTGCTGCTATACGGCCCCGGAGACGTCCACACGGCGGAGTTCCTGATCCGGTCCTCTCTGGAGGGCCTGGAGCCGGAGACTGCCCGCCGGCGGGAGACCATGGAAATGGAAAAGCTGGAGCAGATGAAGCGGTACTGCTTCACCCCCGGCTGCCTTCGGCACTATATTCTCGGCTACTTCGGGGAGGATTCCCCGGAGCGATGCGGCACCTGCGGAAACTGCATGGCCAGGCAGAATATCTTCGCGGCTCTGCGGGCAGGTCCCAGACGGAAAACCGGGGAGAAGTCCCTGTATGAGCTTTTGCGCAGCATCCGGAAGGATTACGCCGACCGGTCCAGCCTGCCACCGGAGCTGATCTTTTCCGACCGGACGCTGCAGGCCATGGCCTCGGAAAAGCCCCAGAACGAGCATGATATGCTGCAGATCCCCGGCGTCAGCCCGGTGAAATATCAGATGTACGGAAAGGTCTTTCTCAAGGCCATTCAACGCAATTCCCATCGAAGGAGCGGATTGGAATGAACAAACAGTATTGGTCCCGGCGGATCGCGGACATTGAGCCCTACATCCCCGGAGAGCAGCCCAAGGATAAGAAATATGTGAAGCTCAACACCAACGAAAACCCCTATCCGCCGTCGCCCCGGGTGGCGGAGGCTGTGGCGAAGGTGGCGGCCTCGGATTTGAGACTGTACCCGGATCCGGACTGCGCCGCCCTGAAAAAGACCCTGGCGGAGTTTTACGGACTCCGGCCGGAGCAGGTGTTTGTGGGGAACGGCTCGGACGAGGTGCTGGCCTTCAGCTTTCTGGCCTTCACGGACGAGGACACCCCTGCGGTATTTCCGGACATCACCTACAGCTTCTATCCGGTCTACGGCGAGTTCTTCGGGACGAACTGCCGCATCGTTCCGGTGCGGGAGGACTTCACCATCCCGCTGGAGCAGCTGATGAAAAACGACGGCACCGTGGTCCTCACCAACCCCAACGCGCCCACGGGAATTGGCCTGTCGCTGGACGAGGTGGAGCAGATCCTCCGGGCAAACCCGGATCATGCGGTGATCGTGGATGAGGCCTATATCGACTTCGGCGGCGAGTCTGCAGTAAAGCTGATCGACCGGTACGAGAACCTTTTGGTGATCCAGACCTTTTCCAAGTCCCGGTCTCTGGCGGGGATGCGGGCCGGCTTCGCCCTGGGCAATGAGAGCCTGATCGCCGCCCTGAACGCGGTGAAAAACTCCGTCAACTCCTATACGCTGGACCGGATGGCGCTGGCGGCGGCCCAGGCGGCGGTGGAGGACCGGGCGTACTTTTATGATACCTGCTCCCGAATTGCGAAAACAAGGGAAACCACCACCGGGAAATTGCGGGAATTGGGATTTTTCGTTCTGCCGTCCCAGGCCAATTTTGTGTTTGCCTCCCATGAGCGCGTTCCGGCCCGGATCCTGTTCCGGCGGCTCCGGGAGGAAGGCGTGCTGGTCCGGTATTTCGACAAGCCGCGGATCGACGATTTCCTGCGCATCACCATCGGCACGGATGCGGAGATGGAGATCCTGACCGCCACATTAAAACGGATTCTGGAGGAGCAGAGATGATCGAATACGAGCCGCCGGTATACCGGCCCCCGGGAGAATGGCGCAGTTTTCTGGTGCAGGCCACCATCGGGTGCAGCCATAACGGATGCACATTCTGCGGGATGTACAAATCGAAAAAGTTCCGGGTGCGTCCTCTGGACGACATCCTCTGGGACATCCGGGAGACCGCGGGCCTTTACAACAACCAGTTTGAAAAGGTGTTTCTCTGCGACGGAGACGCCATCGCCATGCCTACGGAGGATCTGCTGAAGATCCTGGAGGAGATCAAGCGGGACTTCCCCAAATGCCGCCTGATCTCCACCTACGCCGGACCCATCAGCACCCTGAAAAAGACACCTGAGGAGCTGCGGGTCCTGCGGGAGGCGGGCCTCGGGAGGGCGTATCTGGGCATTGAGACCGGTATGGACGCTCTGCTGAAATCCGTGAACAAGGGCGTCAGCCGGGAGGAGATGCTCCGGGCGGGGACGAATCTCCGGGAGGCGGGGATCGACCTGTGGGGCATCGTTCTCATCGGCCTGGGCGGGAAACCCCTTTCCGTGGAGAACGCACGGCATACCGCTTCGATCGTCAACGAGATGAAGCCGAATCACCTCAGCGCCATGAACTATACCCCCGTGGAGGGAACCAAGCTGGGCAACCAGGCCCTGCGGGGTGAATTTCAGGTGCTCAGCCCGGAGGAGAGCCTGCAGGAGACTGCGGAGCTGATCCGGAATCTGGAGGTCAGCGGAATGCACTTTACCTCGGACCACGCCTCCAATTATCTGCCTCTGAAGGGGACCCTCAATGAGGACCGGGAAAAACTCCTGGGACTGATCGACGGGGCCCTGCGGGGGAGGGTGGCCATCCGTTCCGAGAGAAGCAGGGGACTGTAGAAGTAAAGCGTGGAAAGTGAAAAGAGAAAAGGAAAAACCGGAGCGGATGCTCCGGTTTTTTGCATAATCCCCCATGCCCGTTTCGCGGGCTTTTGCTCCGGGGACGTGCTATGCTTGTCTCCGGGGTGAGGAAGATGGTGGTCTATCTGGATCAGGCGTTTCTGCTCAACGGTCTGCTGGATTATCTGCTGCTGTCCGCCTGCGGCGCTGTGACCGCCGCCCCCGGGAGCCGGCTCCGGACCGGACTTGCGGCGGCGCTGGGCGGTCTGTACGCCTCGCTCAGTCTGGTGCCGGGGTTCCGCTTCCTTGGAAATCTGTGCTGGCAGATGCTCTTTGCCGGGGCGCTGTGTCTGATCGCCTTCGGGCCGGACCGGTGTCTGCCGCGGCGGATCGCGGTGCTGCTCCTGCTGGCGGCGGCCTTTTCCGGCTTGGTGCTGGTGCTGACGGAGGCGTTCTCCGCCCCGGCGGCAATGGTGGGCAGCAGGGTCTACTATCCGGTAGGACTTGGCGCGCTGGTGCTGACGGCGGGCGGCTCCTACGGTCTCATGCGGTGGACGCTGGGCAGGCTCCGGCATCAGGGGGGCGATATTGCCCGGGTGACCGTCCGGCACGGAGATCGAAGGGCGGAGTTCACAGCGCTGCGGGACACGGGGAATACCCTGCGGGATCCGATCTCCGGTTTGCCTGTGCTGGTGGTGGATGGGGATCTGGCGGAGACGTTCCTGCCGGGGGCGGGTGCGTTCCCGGGCGGACTGCAGCGGCCCATGGAGCTGCTGGAGGCCCTGTCCGAGCCGGGAGCGCGGCTGATCCCCTACAAGACCATCGGCGTGGAGCGGGGCATGCTTCTGGCGTTCCGGCCGGAGGAAGTGAAAGTGGATGGGAAACAGGAAGAATTGCTGATAGCATTCTCGCCGGTCCCCGTTTCGGACGGGGGCGGCTACAAGGCACTGTTGGGGGGAACGGTATGATCGAATGGATTGCGCAATGGATTCTGGCGCGTCGGACGCCGGAAAAAGTCATGTACATCGGCGGCAGCGATATTCTTCCGCCGCCGCTGGAGAAGGGGCGGGAGCAGACCGCCATTGAGGGCCTGAGCCGGGGAGATGAGACGGCCAAACAGCTCCTGATCGAGCACAATCTCCGGCTGGTGGTGTATATTTCGCGCCGGTATGAAAGCACCGGGATCAACCTGGAGGATCTGATCTCCATCGGAACCATCGGCCTAATCAAAGGAGTCAACACCTACAAGCCGGAAAAGAACATCCGGCTGGCCACCTATGCGTCCCGGTGCATTGAGAATGAGATCCTCATGTATATCCGGAAGATCGCCTCCCACAAGGGGGACGTATCCCTGGACGAGCCCATCAACACCGACTGGGACGGCAACGAACTGCTGCTGGGGGACGTGCTGGGGACCGAGGCAGACGCGGTGTCCCGGCCGCTGGAGGACGATGTGGATCTCCGGCTGCTGCGGGAGGCCCTGGGCAGGCTGCCGGACAAGGAAAAAGCGATCGTCTCCCTGCGGTACGGCATCGGCGGCGGACGGGAGAAGACGCAGAAGGAGGTGGCGGATCTCATGGGGATCTCCCAGTCCTATATCTCCCGGCTGGAGAAGCGGATCATTCTCCGCCTGCGCCGGGAGATTTTGAAACAGATCTGCTGAAAAGGCCGGCTCCCTTCGGGGAACCGGCCTTCCGCATTATTCCTCCCAGAACAGCTCGTCCAGGGTCTTGTCCAGCGCCTTGCAGATCGCCAGACACAGCTTGATCGTGGGGTTGTAGTCCCCTTTTTCCACGGCGGCGATGGTCTGCCGGGAGACGCCCACCAGGTCCGCCAGCTGCTGCTGGGAAAGGTCCTTGGCGGCCCGTGCGGATTTCAGACGGAGATTCTTCATTCCTCATCCGCCTCCTTCTTGAGGTACACCTTGCAGATGATCGTCAGAAACACGACCAGGAACAATGCCGCAACGACCAGGGGCAGGCACTGCATGGTCAGAAGTCCATTCCGAAGCAGGCTCCCGGAGCGGAGAGAACCGATGGCGCCTGTGAGGTTGGAAAGGACGCAGGCTGCGCAGATCAGCAGGTAGAGTCCGGGGCGCTGCCGGACCCGGAAGAACGCGTCGTGCAGTATGCAGTCCATGGCAAACACGCCGATCCCCACAAAGATCAGGAGCATGCTGGACACGCCGTCCTCCATAATGGGCCGCTCCAATACGCTCACAAGGAATCCGTGCAGCGCGGCGAGAATCAGGATCGTGTAGAAGGCGTGCTTGTGGGCGCCGGCCCGGAGCAGCGCCTGCCGCTCGTCATATTCCCCGGCCGCCTGTCGGGTCTTCCGGGACAGCAGACAAACAATCACCACAACGGCAGCTGCTAAAAGAATCGGCCAAAGTTCATTCATAAGGATCCCTCCATTTCTTTTTGTGGCTTTAGCATAGCACGAAAATGGAATAATGTCAAGTATATTTTACAAAATTCTCTTCCAAGATGCATTATGACTGAAAAAACAGGCAAAAAAGGAACGCCCCGAAACCGGCGGCTTCGGGGCGTTCCCTATGGAGGAATGAATATCAGGTCCAGTTAGACATAATCTCTTCGGCATACTCGTTATCCCGGATGGCCATCAACGCTTTGATTGCGTCAAAGAGAAGCACCACGGCGAGCAGCGCGAAAGCGAGAAACTCAAAGATGTAGAAAGGCCACAGGGGAATCAGAAGGGTGCCGGTGGCCTCTCCGCTGGCGAACTTGTCGCTGATCATGCCAAATACGGCATAGGCGGCAAATACCATTGTGACGGTGGAGAGAATGGAGGTCAGGCCATAGCAGATGAACCGCAGCTTCTGCGGGAACATGCGGATGAACATGACCACATTGATGTGTCCGTGCACCGTCTGGGTATAGGCCCAGGACGAGAAGACGAGAATACTCAGCATCACCTGAACCAACTCATAGGAACCTGTAATCCGCTGGTTGACAAACAGTCCCAGCATGGAGTCCACAAACATCAGCACCATCATGACAACGATGATGAACATACTGGCAAAGCACAGGTAGAAGCAGGCTTTCCCGCCGATGTTTGTCGCTGTATTTAATACTTTTTTCATGATTCAATGCCATCCTTTCCCGACGCCCGGCTGCCTGGCGCTTCCAGGAAGCTGAGTGCGAAAAATGAGCGTTCCTTATTTGTAGGTGTCAGGCGTGTAGGTCCAGTCCTTGTAGTTGAAGGGCGCATCCCAGTCATGCTCGTGGGCGGCGGCGTTCTGGCTGACGATATCCATGCACTTGTCATAGATCTCCTGGCCTTTGCCTTTGAGCTCAGGAACTTCGTTCAGATAGTCCACATACCACTGATGGATGGGCTTTACGATCTCATCGGAGGTGGCCCAGGCGTACAGCTCGTCAGAGGGCTTGTAAACTTCCACGTTGTTCTCCCGCATCTTGTCGGCAACCCAGTAGTTGCAGGAATCCCACCAGTAACCGGCCATGTCGCCGGCATAGTTTCCGGCGTACTGATCCACGATGGCCTTCAGGTCGTCGGGCAGGGAATCATAGGTGTTCTTGTTCATCATCACGAAGCAGGAGGTGTAGCTGATGGGCAGATCCAGGCAGTAGTCGATGGGCTCGTAGAGCTTGAAGCAGTCGATGTTGTGCCAGTCGTTGGTGAAGCCGTCGATGACCTTCTTTTCGATGGACTCATAGACCTCGGATGTGGGAACGGTCATGGGGTTGGCGCCGAGAGCGGTGATGTACTGCGCGGCGATGGTGCCGGCGGTACGGATCTGCAGGCCCTTGAAGTCCTCGGGCTTCTCGATCTTCTTGCCGACGGTGGAAACAGGACCGTAGGAGCAGGAGTGCAGGGCAATGATCTTCCAGTCGCCCAGCTCGGCCTGCAGCTCGGGGATCTCTTCATACATCTGCTGATAGACGTCGGTGGCCATCCGGGCGCTGGTAATGCCGTTGCCGCAGAGGTTGATGAACTCAGAGATGGGGAAGCGGCTGCCGAAGAAGGAAGTGGCGGACCAGCAGATATCAGCGGTGCCGTCCTTTACGCCGTCCATGGTCTCCGTGGCGCCCAGCAGGGAGCCGCCGGGGTTGAAGCTGAACTGCAGCCG
>CACYXZ010000073.1 GCA_902778525.1 Oscillospiraceae bacterium
CATCAGGCAATACCCGACCGTCTGACAGTTTTTCTGTCAGACGTTTTTCTTTGTCTCGTGGCAGGAATCAAATATACGCAGAATTCCTATTGACAATATATGAAAAGTATGATATGATGCTGTCATTCTGTTGGAAACAGGTGATACCATGACCGTTCTGTTTGAAGCACTGCTTCGACAAAACTATCGATATGGGCGAATGTGCCGATGCCGGAACGAGGAAAGGGAGATGAGGCAATGGACGTTTCAGTGATCCGCTCCTATCTTCCATTGTTTCAAGAGGCGGGATGGCTGACCCTTCGGCTGGGGCTGATGGGAATCGCTCTTGCCATTGTCGTCGGGCTGATCTGTGCGGCCGTTCACTACTGGAGAATCCCAGTCCTCAATAAGATTGTAACCGTCTACATCGAAATCAGCCGGAATACGCCTCTGCTGATTCAATTGTTTTTCATCTACTACGGACTTCCAAAGCTGGGCATCCGGACAAACCCGGCAGCCTGTGGCGTTGCGGGATTGGCTTTCCTGGGCGGAAGCTATATGTCGGAGGCATTCCGAAGCGGCCTGGAGTCTGTGGCAACCATCCAGAGGGAAAGCGCCATGAGCCTGGGAATGACAAACGGGCAGACCTTTCGCTATGTGATCCTGCCCCAGGCTATGTCCGTCAGCGTGCCACCTTTCGTGGCCAATGTGATTTTCCTGCTGAAGGAGACCAGCGTATTCAGTGCGGTCAGCCTGATGGATCTGATGTTTACCGCCAAGGATCTGATAGGCCTGTATTACAATACCACAGAAAGCCTGTTTCTGCTGGTGCTCTGTTATCTTGTGATACTGCTTCCCGTCTCGCTGCTGGGCAGCCTTTTAGAAAGGAGGCTCCGCTATGCCGGATTTGGGGTTTGAGGTCCTGCTGAAGGGCAAAAACTTCGCCCGGCTTATGGGCGGGCTATGGGTTGCCCTGCGGATCAGCCTGATATCCGTGGTCATCAGCATTCCGCTGGGAATTCTGCTGGGGATTGTTATGACCTGGAAGAATCCAATCTCCAGAGTCCTGACCCGGATATATCTTGAAATCATACGAATCATGCCCCAGCTTGTCCTGCTGTTTCTGGTGTTCTTCGGCACCACCCGAACTTTTGGCTGGGACATCAGCGGAGAACTGGCTTCCATTATCGTGTTCTCCCTGTGGGGAACTGCGGAGATGGGCGATCTGGTCCGCGGCGCGCTGATCAGCATTCCGATTCATCAGTATGAATCCGCGTCTGCGCTGGGTCTGAGCAGCGGGCAGACGTTCCTGTACATCATTATCCCGCAGACGATCCGCCGGCTGATCCCGCTGTCCATCAACCTCATCACCCGTATGATCAAAACCACAAGTCTGGTATTGATGATTGGTGTGGTAGAGGTGCTGAAGGTGGCACAGCAGATCATTGAGGCAAACCGTATGGCCAGCCCCAATGCTGCCTTTGGGATCTATCTGACAGTATTCATTCTTTATTTTCTCGCCTGCTGGCCTATCAGCCTGGTGGCGAAAGCTTTGGAAAGAAGGTGGCAATGACACATGGGTCGTGAACTCCTCTCCATCGAGCATCTGACGAAGCGTTACGGCGATCTCACTGTCCTGGAGGATCTGAGCCTCACGGTTCAGGAGGGACAGGTCATTGTGATTGTCGGGCCCAGCGGATGCGGGAAAAGTACATTGCTTCGATGTATCAATGCCCTGGAGCCGATTCAGGGCGGAATCATAAAACTGGACGGGCAGGAAATCGACCGGGACACAAAAAAGCTCCCCGAGCTCCGGCAGAAGATCGGGATGGTATTTCAGAGCTATGACCTGTTCCCGCACCTGACCGCTCTGGACAATATCACGCTGGCACCGATTAAGGTGCAGAAGCGGAAAAAAGCCGAGGTGGAGGCAGAGGCGCTGCAGCTGCTGGAGCGTGTGGGTCTGAAGGACCGGGCCGGAGATTATCCCCGCCAGCTCTCCGGCGGACAGAAGCAGCGGGTCGCCATCGTCCGGGCTCTGTGCATGCACCCGGAGATCATGCTCTTCGACGAGGTCACGGCGGCGCTGGATCCGGAGATGGTCCGGGAAGTCCTGGATGTGCTGCTGGATCTGGCAAAGCAGGGCCGTACTATGCTGATCGTCACCCACGAGATGCAGTTTGCCCGGGCTGTTGCGGACCAGGTGATTTTCCTGGACGGCGGACAGATCGTTGAACAGGCGCCGCCGGATCAATTCTTTGAACACCCGAAAACACAGCGTGCACAAAAATTCCTGAACACTTTTACATTTGAAACGATTAAAAACCATGGAGGTAATGATTATGAAAACCAAGCATAGCGTTCTTGCACTGATTTTGGCATTTGCGTTGATCCTCTCTCTCGCGGCCTGCGGGAGCAGCACGGCAGCGCCCGCCGCTGCAGGGGAATCCGCCGCTTCAGCCGGAACGGAAACCGCCGGCAGCGACGTGATCTATCGCACACTGGATGAAATCAAGGCGGACGGCACCATCAATATCGGTGTATTCTCCGACAAAAACCCCTTCGGCTATGTGGACGAAAACGGCGAATACCAGGGCTATGACGTGTACTTTGCCGAAAGAATCGGCCAGGACCTGGGCGTGAAGATCAACTATGTCTCCACTGAGGCTGCAAACCGGGTGGAGTATCTGGAAACCGGAAAGGTGGATATCATTCTGGCGAACTTCACTGTCACCCCTGAGCGGGCGGAGAAGGTGGATTTCGCGCTGCCCTATATGAACGTGGCCCTTGGCGTGGTCTCGCCTGACAGTCGTGTGATCACGGACCTGAGCGAGTTGGGCGACGGCGACGAGGTAATCGTCATCTCCGGCACCACCGCCGAAACCTATCTGATCGAGAACAACCCGGAGATCAAGCTCCAGAAGTACGACACTTACGCAAATGCTAAGAACGCCATTGAGAACGGAAACGGTGTGGCATGGGCCAACGACAATACGGAGGTCATCGCCTTTGCACTTCAGAATCCCGGCTACACGGTGGGCATTCCCTCCCTGGGCAGCCAGGACACCATCGCCCCCGCTGTCTCCAAGGGCAACACCTCGCTGCTTGAGTGGATCAACGACGAGATCAAGGCTCTGGGCGAGGAGAACTTCTTCCATCAGGACTACGAAGCCACTCTGGTCGATACTTACGGTCTGGACTATGAAGAAAGCCTTGTAGTGGAGGGCGGCGTTCCTTCTGCTTCCTAAGCAGTGAAACCTCAGAAATTTCAAAGCGGTTCGGCCTGGACGCCGGACCGCTTTGTGCATTCACTTCCTATTGCATTCCTGCTTGTTTAGTGCTATAATGTATTAAATCGGTTCGGTAACCGATATTATTCATTGGGGCTTCCCCAGAAAGGATGGATACAAACATGAAAGGTTGGGAATTTACCGGTACGCATCAACCCCTCAAGATTGTGGAAAAGCCAGACCCGAAGGCTAAGCCGGGTTACGTTGTCCTGAAGACGCTGGCTGGCGGCCTCTGCCACTCAGATGTCTCCGCACTGGATATTGAATCCTGGATGGGAAGCTTCAATGTCCCGGTGATCATGGGCCATGAGGTCTGCGGCGAAATCGTTGAGATCGGCGAGGGCGTTGAAGGATACGAGATCGGCGATGTTGTGGCAGTTTGTCCGCTGTATGCTAAGGACGGCACTACCCCCGGTTACACCAGAGATGGCGGCTACGGTACCATGACCACGGCTCCTGTGGAGCAACTGGTGAAGGTTCCTGCCGGTCTCGCTCCCGAAAAAGCGGCTGCTGCCACTGACGCGGGCGCAACCTCCTACCATGCTGTCTGCACAGTGGGCGGCGCCAAGGCGGGCATGAAAGTCGGCATCATCGGCGTCGGCGGACTGGGACAGTTTGCGGTCCGCATCGCGGTTGTGAAGGGCTGCGAGGTCTATGTTGCCACGAGAAAGCCCTCTGCCCAGGCCCTTGCCCTGAGTTTGGGAGCCAAAGAGGTCAAGCCCAGCATTACGGACTTCGCTGACAAGAATCTAGACCTGATTATTGATTTCGCCGGCGCCGGAAAGACTACTGCCGATGCGCTCAATACGGTCCGTCAGTACGGCAAGGTTGTCCTCGTGGGTATGGCCACCGACACCTCCACAATCTACACCTATTCGATGATCTTCAAGGAACTGACTTTTGTGGGTTCTCAGGGAAGCACCACAGCCGACCTCCATGACTGCATCGAGCTGCTTGCCAGCGGTGAACTGGATCCCGAGATCCATACATGCAAGTTTGAGGAAATCGGTGAGGGCATCGAAAAGCTGCGCCGGGGCGAGGTCAGCGGCCGTCTGGTCTGCGTATACGACTAAGTCCTTTGTTACGCTGAAAAGCCCTTGAAAAGGAGTACGCCCCATCGGACAACGCACGATGGGGCGTTTCTTTGCGGGAAACACGGAAGGCAGGTGATGGCATATGTTTGAGAAACCTATCGAAACGAGATTGGTCTACGGATTCCTGGATGCCGGGAAAACGACCTATATTCAGGAATGTATTCAGAACGACTATTTCTACAAATACGGAACCACACTGATTTTGTGCTTTGAGCAGGGGGAAACGCCCTACGACCAGGCGCTCCTGTCCGAGAGACGGACGACCATCGCATATTACGACGGCGACAGGGATATCCGCGACTTCTGTCTGTGCAGCATCGAAGATAACAATCCGGACCGCATCTATGTGGAGATGAACACCATGACTCCGGGCCTTCGGCAGCAGCTTCCGCCATGCATGCAGGTCGGCTATGCCATCACCTGGATTGACTGGGCAACGCTGCCGCTATACTATGCTAATTTCAAGCAGCTGATCAACCAGATGGTATCCGACTCCCAGCAGGTTATCTTCCGGGGCTGTCCGTCCAGAGAACTGCTGGCGCCGTACAGCCAGGGCTTCCGCGTGATGAATCAGCAGGCCGTCTATCTACGGCAGGACCCCATGGGCTATCACGAGAAGGCCTTCGACCTGTTCCTTCCGTTCTCTCTGGAAGCGCCCGAGATCACAATTGACGAGGGAACCTTTGTCCCCCTCTGGCTGGACGCCCTCGATCATCCGGAGCACTACGAGGGAAAGACGGTACACTTCACCGATCCCCTTGAACTCCGGCGGGAAGACACGGACAGCCCCTGGGCTGCTGGCCGGGTCGTGATGGCCTGCTGTATGGCGGATCTGCAGTTTATGGCATTTGAAATCACGCCGGAACCGGATGGCTGTACTGGAGGCTGGGTCTTACTGGATGCCCATGTGCAGGTTGGAACCGATGCATACGGCCGCAAACGCATGCGCCTGGAGCCAATTCGGATACACCCCGCTTCGCCTCCCGGCAATCTGATTCTGGATGTGAGCCGGGCGGGCTCAGGAGGGAAGGCCGGCTGAACCATTTCAGAGAGAATGTTGCAGGACTGCGAGGAAAGAATATAACATGATGAAGTGTAAACGCAAAGGCGGTGGAACGCAATGATTATCAATACAGGCCAAAGGACGGATATTCCTGCGTTCTATGCCGAATGGCTGGCAAACAGGCTCCGGGAGGGCTTCGTGTGTGTCCGAAATCCCTACAATCCAAGTCAGGTGAGCCGCTACTGCCTGGATCCGTCCGTTGTGGATGTGATCGGTTTCTGTACCAAGAACCCCGCGCCCATGTTTCCGTATATAGAGCTTTTGAAGGAATACGGACAGTATTGGTTTGTCACGATCACGCCGTATGGCCGCGATATAGAACCCAATGTACCGGATAAGCACCGTCTGCTGGAGGATTTCAAAAGGCTCTCCGAGACGGTTGGCATTGACGCGGTGGGCTGGCGATATGATCCGATTTTTCTTTCCGAGCGGTATTCCATGGAGTATCATCTCCGTGCCTTTGGTCAAATTGCATCAGCCCTTGAGGGATACACGAAAACCGCTGTGATCAGCTTCATCGACCTCTATCCGAAGGTCAGACGGAACTTTCCGGAGGCAGCGGAGGTGACGAAGGAGCAGCGTCTGTCCCTGGGTAAAGCAATGATTGAGATCGCGTCCTCCCACGGCATGACCGTCAAGCCCTGCGCGGAGGGCGACGAGCTGGCCGCTTATGGCGCGGACTGCGGCGGATGTATGCGGATCCGCGACTATGAAAGAGCCATCGGCAAACGCTTGAACGCGCCCAAAAAGAAAGGCGCGAGAGCGGAATGTGCGTGTTACCTCTCCTGCGACATAGGCGCATATAACACCTGCAGGCACCTTTGCAGGTATTGCTATGCAAACGCCGAGCCTGCAAAGGTACTGGCGCAGAGCAGGCTTCACGACCCTAAGTCGCCGTTTTTGATCGGCGGCTATATGGAGGGAGACAAAATCCATGATGTTCCTCAGAGGTCATGGATCGACGAACAGATAGACATGGAGATGGAAAGCATCAACACATAGCGAAATCAAGGTGATACGTTAGCGCGGAAAAGCCCACTGCGTGAGCTGTGGGAGTGTCAAGGCGCATTGGGCAAGGAAGAAAGTGGCTTCTCCCGCTCTTTAAGAAGAGAGAGGGAGGAGCCGCTAATTTAATATTAAGAAAAAACAGGTTTCTCCTCTTGCATTTCCTAGTAAAATAGTATATTATATTGGCGATGCTAAATCATACTAATTTACTGGAAATTAAAAAAGGAGTCCTGTCTATGCAATCTGCCTTGCTGCAAATAGAGAATCTGTCCGTCAGTGCCGGTGAAAAGACCATTCTGGAACATCTGAACCTGACCATTCGTCCTGGGGAACTCCATGTACTCATGGGCCCCAACGGAGCTGGAAAATCCACCTTGGCCTCGGCTATCATGGGGGATCCGCGGTATGCCGTCACCGATGGAACCATTCGTTTTGACGGGGAGGATATCACGGAATCCGCTGCCGATGTCCGGGCTAAGAAGGGCATCTTCCTCTCCTTCCAGTCTCCCGAGGAAATCCCCGGCATCACCCTGGAGAACTTTCTCCGAACCAGCATTCGCGCCGTCACTGGAAAGCCCCTGAAAGTCATCGCCTTCGGCAAGGAACTGAAAAAACAGATGGAGGGCCTGGACATGGACCCCAGCTACGCCGAACGGTATCTGAACGTAGGCTTCTCCGGCGGCGAGAAGAAGAAGGCGGAGATTTTGCAGCTCCTCATGCTGAAGCCTCGTCTGGCCCTGCTGGACGAAACGGATTCCGGCCTGGATGTGGATGCGGTGCGCATCGTCTCCCAGGGTATCCGGACCTATCACGATGAGACCAACGCACTGTTGATCATCACCCACAACGCCAAGATCCTGGAGGGCCTGGACGTGGACTATGTGCATGTTCTGGAGGGAAAACGGATCGTCCGTACCGGCGGAGCCGAACTGGTCCGGGAAATCACCGAAGGGGGCTTCGGAACCCAGAGCCCGGACAGGAGGGCATGACCATGGCGGAAAAGACCTATGTAGAGGAGATCAGCCGCTCTCTCTACGATTTCAGGGACGCGGTAAACGCGGACTTCCAGACCGACGCGGGGCTGACGAAGGAAATTGTGGCCCACATTTCCGAGGAAAAGCACGACCCGGACTGGATGGCGGAGTTTCGGCAAAAGTCCCTGGCCATCTACAACCAACTGGAGATTCCCCACTGGGGTCCCTCTATCGATGGACTGAATATGGACAACATCGTCACCTATGTCCGGCCCAAGACGGATATGAAGGGCACCTGGGAGGAGGTCCCCGAGGACATCAAGAACACCTTTGAGCGACTGGGCATCCCCCAGGCTGAGCGGGCGTCATTGGCGGGTGTGGGCGCCCAGTATGACTCCGAAGTGGTCTATCACAACCTCCAGTCGGAGGTTGCGGCTCAGGGTGTGGTCTATACGGACCTGGAAAGCGCACTGACCGGCCCCTACGCGGAGATGGTCCGGGAGCACTTCATGCACCTGGTCCCGCCCACAGACCACAAGTTTGCTGCCCTCCACGGGGCAGTCTGGTCCGGGGGCAGCTTCGTCTATGTGCCCCCAGGCGTCCATGTAGAGATTCCGCTCCAGAGTTATTTCCGGCTCAACGCCCCCGGCGCAGGGCAGTTTGAGCACACACTGATTATCGTGGACGAAAACGCCTACCTTCACTTCATCGAAGGCTGCTCCGCACCGAAGTACAACGTGGCGAACCTCCACGCGGGCTGCGTAGAGATCTACGTGGGGAAAAACAGCCGGGTTCGGTATTCCACCATCGAGAACTGGTCGAAAAACATGTACAATCTGAACACCAAGCGGGCGGTGGTGGAGGAAAACGGAATCATCGAGTGGGTATCCGGCTCCTTCGGCTCCCATACCTCCTATCTCTACCCCATGAGCATTTTGCGGGGCGACCATGCCCGGATGGAGTTCACCGGCATCACCTTCGCCGGAAACGGCCAGGAGCTGGACACCGGCGCCCAGGTGATCCATCTGGGGAAGGATACCAGCTCCCACATCGTGACGAAATCCATTGCCCGGGATGGGGGCGTGAGTAACTTCCGCAGCGGCGTCACTGTGACGAAACATGCGGAGAACAGCCGCTCCAGCGTGTCCTGCGAGTCTCTGATGCTGGACGATCGGAGCCGGTCTGACACCATCCCCGTCATGGACATCCAGACCGATCGGGTGGACGTTGGCCACGAGGCCAGGATCGGCCGCATCAGTGAGGAATCCATCTTCTACCTCATGAGCCGCGGCCTTTCCGAAGAGGACGCGAAAGCCCTGATCGTGGGCGGTTTCGCGGAACCCATCGCCAAGGAGCTGCCTCTGGAATATGCGGTGGAGATGAACAACCTGATCCACCTGGAAATGCAGGGCACGGTGGGATAGGAGGCTTTGAAATGACAAAAACGATTCTCAATCCCCTGCCGGCACCTACATGGAACCGGCTGGGGGTCAATCAGGCAAATATATCTCTGCCGGAGATCCCCGCGAAGGGCTGGGGTGAGAGCAGCACCCGGGTGGATGCGCCGATCGACTCCATCCAGTTGGAATGTCCCGGGTTTTCCGCATTGGAGAGCGGCGGCGGAGCAGACTTGGACCGTTTCCTCCGGGAAAACGCCAACTTCCATCTCCATTTGGCGGTGAAGGAAGGAACCGAGGGCATGATCCTGATTCAGCATACGTTAGAGGAGGACCATCCCCATGCCATCGCCCATCTGTCTCTCCGGGCAAGGCCCCACAGTAAAATCACAGTCATTGAGGTTATTCGCGGCGGCGTGTCCGGCAGTATTCACGGTTCCCTGGCAGAGATCCAGGCAGGGGAAAAGGCTGAGGTCACCCTGATCCAGCTCCAGATGCTCAGTGCCGCTAGTGTCCTTAGCGGCGGGAAATGTCTGCTCCCTGGCACGGGCAGCGCATTTGAAGCCAGAACCATCTACTATGGCGATGGCGATACGGTGCTGGACTTCAGCGATACCGCCGTCCACACCGGCCGGAAGACCAGGAGCGAGATCCACGCTGCCGGAGTTCTGGACGGAAACTGTCAGAAGACCCTGCGGGGCACCATCGATTTCCGGCGGGGCGCTGTCCAGGGTGTGGGCCATGAGAGCGAGGACGTACTGCTGCTGAGCCCCGATGTGCGAAACCGCACTGCGCCCCTGATCCTCTGCGGAGAGGAGCAGGTGGAGGGCCAGCACGCCGCCTCCATCGGACGCCTGGACGAAGCTATGCTCTACTATATGGCCTCACGCGGCATTGGGGAGGGGGAGGCAAGGCGGCTCCTGGCCCTGGCGAAATTCGCTCCGGTGCTGGATGCGCTGCCCCCGGATCTCCGGTGCGAGGCTGAAAGCTATCTGGAAAGGAGGCTCCCGTCTTGATCGATGTGAGAAAGGATTTTCCCATCCTGCAAGCTGGGGAAAACGGCGCTCCGCTGGTATATCTGGACAACGGAGCCACGACCCAGAAGCCGGTTCAGGTCCTGGACGCCATCCGGGACTATTATCTCCGTGACAACGCCAACCCGCACCGGGGCGTCTACGAGCTGGCCCAGCGGGCCACGGACGTCCATGAGGACTCCCGGGCAAGAATTGCGAAATTCATCGGCGCAGACGCTTCGGAGCTGGTCTTTACCCAAAACAGCTCTGAAGCATTGAATCTGGTGGCATACAGCTACGGCCTGAATTTCCTCCATGCCGGCGATGAAATACTGGTCTACGTGGCGGAGCACCACTCCAATCTGGTGCCATGGCAGCGAGTGGCGCAGCAGACCGGCGCTGTACTGCAGTATCTTTACCCGGATGAAAACGGGTATCTGACCGAAGCGGAACTGGACAAAAAGATCACTGCTCGGACCAGGGTGGTGGCTGTGGCACAGGTCAGCAATGTGCTGGGATTGATCACACCGGTCAAAGCGATTGTGGAGAAGGCCCACCGGGTGGGGGCTGTGGTTATGCTGGACTGCGCGCAGTCCGTGCCTCATATGCCCGTGGATGTAAAGGCGCTGGACGTGGATTTCGCCGCCTTCTCCGGTCACAAGCTCTATGCCCCCATGGGAATCGGCGGGCTGTACGGCAGGAAAGAGCTGCTGAAGAGCATGCCGCCTTTTCTCTCCGGCGGGGACATGATCTCCTATGTACACGAGGATCGGGCCGCCTGGGCGGAGGCACCCCGGAAATTCGAGGCCGGCACCCGGAACGTGGGCGGCGAGGTGGGCCTGGCCGCCGCCATGGACTATATGGAATCCATCGGCTGGGAGGCCATTACGGCCCACGAGGAGGCCCTGATGGAACAGACATTGGATGGTCTGAAAAAGCTGCCGTTTATCACCGTCTACGGCGGTGGGACCGCAAAGGAACGGAAGGGCGTTATCTCCTTCAATGTACAGGACGTGCATCCCCACGACGTGGCTACGATCCTGGACGCTGAGGGCGTAGCGGTCCGGGCGGGCCACCACTGTGCTCAGCCGCTGATGGAGTATCTGGGCATTGGGGCCTGTGCCAGAGCCAGCTTTGCGGTGTACAACACGCAGGAAGACGTGGAGATCTTCTTAAATGCACTAAAGAGCGTCAGGAGGTGGATGGGCCTTGAATCTTAAGGATCTTTATAGCCAGATTATCACGGAGAACAGTCGGAACAGCGCCCACCGACATGAGGTGGAGGGTGCAACTCACACGCTGGAGGGTGTCAACCCCTCCTGCGGGGATGACATCATTCTGTCTCTCCGGGTGGAGGACGGAGTTGTCGCCGACGGGGGCTTCACCGGTTCTGGCTGCGCCATTTCGCAGGCCTCGGCGTCTCTGATGCTGGATCTGGTCATCGGACGGGAGCTGGACACGGCAAAGCATCTCTGCGATATTTTTCTGAGGATGATTACCGGAGAGGTCACCGACGAAGAACTGGAGGAGTTGGAGGACGCCGCGGCATTACAGGGCATCTCCAAGATCCCCGCTCGGGTGAAATGCGCTGTGCTCTCCTGGCATACCCTGGAGGAGCTTCTGGATTGACGGATGGAGCCGCATCACACGTCTCGCCGGGCGGCTTCAGAATGATGAAACCTTGTACCCAGAGCTTTCTGATGCCTGAGTATGGTTCGTCTGTCGGCAACTGCCTGTACGGGAACGCATTCTGCTGGAAGGGTCTGTTGCAAAATATACTCTAGAAAAAAACGCGGAGGCTGTTACTCCCAAGGTTGGCAGTCTCCGTGTTTTTATTTACAGCCTATTTTGCAACGGGCCCCTTTAGACGTGGTAATTCACACCTTAATATCCCTGTGCGCCAAAATGTACTCCATAAACTGTCTGGATGCGGCTGAAACCTTGTTGTAGTCCTGAAAGACAAACGCAATACAATAGGTCAGCGTGTCATCCGCAAAGGGTACCACCCGGATGTTTGGGTACCGTGACGCCACAGTAGGACTGTCAATGCCAAGGAACACGCCTTTGCCGCGGTCTACCAATTTGTATAGCTCGGTGATGTCCGCGGATTCGTAGGTGATGTTCGGTGTGAACCCGCAGCGCCTGGACTGGTCTGCAAGGATGCTGTGATAATGGGAGCGCTTCTCCATGGCCAGAAAGTTCTCACCGCTGAGCATGGAGAATTCCACCTGCTTCTGCGCTGCAAGCAGATTGTCCTTGTGGACGTACAGGCGCAAGGGCATGGTTTTCAGCGGAATGTAGTCAAACCGCTGTCCGTGCCGGTTTTCCGGGATGGCCAGCAGGCCAAAGTGATGTGCATCCTCCGCCACGTATCCGTCTATCTCCCGGTCGGTCATCTCCAGCCGCTCCAGCATGATCTCGGGATGCTCTTCCTGAAACGAAAACAGCAGCTCCGTGTCCAGAATTCCGAAGATCAGCGGGGCGCAGGCAAAGCTGACCTTCTGTGGGCCATGTTCCAAGTGGGACAGGGCCTCACGCAGCGTACTGCGGTAGCTCTGCACAATAGGGGAAAACCGGTCGTAGAAGTATTGTCCCTCCTCGGTGAGGCAGATCCCCCGGGAGGACCGCGTAAGCAGCTTGCAGCCAAGCTCGGCTTCCATGTGGCCGATGCAGCGACTCAGGGCCTGCTGAGAGATGAACAGTGCCTCCGCCGCCTGGGAGATGGATTTGTGGCTGCAGGTTTCGATGAAGTATTCAATATGCTTGAATTCCATGAGCA
>CACYXZ010000074.1 GCA_902778525.1 Oscillospiraceae bacterium
GTCGGGATCAGCGCGGCCGCCGTCTCTCCCATGGAGATGGGCCGGTTCCGCCGGAAAACGCACAGATGTGCCGCCGAGAGCAGGGGGATGATCAGGTGGAAGAACAGATTTGCCCCCCGGAACAGTTCTCCATACCCCAGGGAAGGGCCGAAAAAGCACACCACCACCGTAAACGTCAGCATGACCGCAGTCGTGGCCACATAGCTAAGCCGCTCCAGCCACAGTCTTCTGCCGGGCAGAAGCAGGGCAAGAAGATGTACGATCCCCACCAGCAGATTAGACTGAACCGTGAAGAACTTCAGGTTGCTCAGACCATATACCGTCAGGATCCCCGTGTCGTGATTCGTCAGCATGATCCCGGTGCCCAGCACGGTCAGAGCGGCAATCAGCCCGGACAGCAGCCGGGCGCCACTGTTTCGCTCCATCGCCTTCACTCCCCCGCCTTCAGGTCATCCATGGCCTGCCGCAGGATCTCCTCCGCGTCCGCGCCGTCCAGATCCAGGCCCACCGCCCGGATCAGCTCTGTCTCCGGAATGCCGTAAAAGCTCTGCGCCAGGGCCTTGACGTATCCGTATCCGTATTCCTCCGGACAGTACAGTCCGCCTGCCGTCATGACGTAGTACAGCTTCTTTGCCCGGCACAGTCCCTCCGGGATCCCCTCCGGCGTGTACCGGAAGGTGATGCCCACCACGTTGATCTGCTCCAGATACTGTTTCAAAACGGCCGGAAAGGACAGATCCCAGTAAGGCGCGGCGATCACGATCTCGTCCGCAAGAGCAAACTGCCGGGCCATCTCAAACACCGGCGCTTCCAGCGTCCCTTCCGCGATCATCCGGTCTCGCTCCCGCAGGAAATCCTCATCCACCGGGGGAAACCGCTGCTCCTCCAGACGCAGCTCCGTGACGGGCCGGCCGATCTTGCTGAGCAGGCAGTCCGCCAGCCGCTTCGTTCTGGAATCGCCCCGCACACAGGCATTGACAAACAAAACCATATCCGCGCCTCCTTTTCGCTTCCAGTCGATATGCCGATTATAGCACCGTCCCGCCGCAACTTCAATTCCCCCGGCCCGAAAAAAGAGACAGGAACAGGCACAGCACGGGGCTGTGCCTGTTTCCTTTTCAGGCCATGTTTCAGTAACCGTAATCCGGGTCGTATACCCCGTATTGCCGCGGTACCGCCGGTTCATAGGGATACACGGAATCCTCAGACAGGGAAAACGGCGTGGTCGGCGGGGTCCCGGCCGGGAGGGTCAGCGTCCCGTCCAGCACGCCTGCCGTCCGGATCTCCCCGCTGCCCCAGACCGAATCGAACAGGCCGTATTCATGCAGATGCCAGATCCGAAGGCCATCCCGGGTCACAATAAAATCCGCGGCATACTTCCGCCATGCGAAAACCCCGGCCGTCGTCCCGTCTCCAAGGCGGATGGTCCGGTAGCCGGGACTGACCCAGACGCCTTTGACGGTCTGACAGTCTCCCGCGGCTCTGATCACCGGCGTCTCCAGCGATTGCACTCCTTCCAGGATCGTTCCCCCGGCGGGAAGCAACGCGGCATAGGCGTTTCGGATCTCCTCCGGCCCGGCATATACCCCTGAGAGAAGCTCCGCCCGGACCGTGGGGGTCTCCAGGGCAAACAATCCGGGGATCTCATCAAATCTTCCGGACCACAGATACTCCGCGTAGACGCCCATCAGGCGCTGCGCCTCCGCAGCCAGCTCCAGGCGCATGACCCGCGCCTCGTCGGACCGGTCCCAGGGGGCGATCTGCCGGGGCGCAAGCGGGATCCCCGCCGGATCCGGCGCGGGAGGCACTTCCTCCGGAGGACCGTCCGGCGCGAACTCCGCCGGAATTCCGTTCCAGGGAAGGCTCTGCGCCTCCGCCCAGTTCTTCTCAAAGGCCGTGGTAAAGAGCGGAGTCACCTGCAGATGCCGGATTTTCCACCCTGTCTCCTCCCGCACAAATACGCCGAAGATCTTCTGCCAGGCCCAATAGGAGCGCAGGCCATTGGGCGCGCCGTCCTCCTGCAGGGTAAACACCCCTGGAGAGATCCAGCTGCCCCAGGCGGTGCGGCAGTCCGCTCCCACCGTGATGACCGGGGTGTTGGCGCCGTGCACCGTCAAAAGGCCGGGCCGTCCGGCTTCGTCCCCGTAAAGGGCGCGATACAGTCCGTCAAAGAGCCGCTCCAGGCCCTCCCGTCCCCGGTAAGTCCCCCAGGGCATGGAGGCCCAAATTTCCTCCTCTTCCGCAAACAATTCCGGGATCCTTCGGTACTGCCTGCCCGACAGATATCCGGACAGGGCGGCGATGATCCGCTGCAGCTCCGCGTTTGCCTGCAGTCTTTTGATTCGTAATTCCATCCTCTTCCTCCTGCCTCAGTTCGCTGTCTCCGGATCGAATTCCCGGTAGGGTTCCGGCACCTCCGGCGCATAGGGCACCGCCGTGCGGATGTCATACCGGTATCCGGAGGTGGGAGGCAGGTCCGGCGGGAACCGGTCCGGCGGCGGTCCCATCTCCGCTCCCTCCGGCGGCACAGGCCGGGGAAGAGGATCCGACCAGGGCCGGCAGCCGTCCGTCATAAACCCGTCGTAGACCTTCAGGTGCCAGATCCTCCAGTGACCGTTCTCAAAGACAAAGTCCGCACCGTAGCGGAACATCCCCCAATGCTGCTCCCGGCGCTCCGCCCGAAGGAAAAACGCAAAGCCCAGAGAGATCCAGGTGCCCTTCGCCGTCGTTCCGTCCTGCCCCACCATAACACAGGGCGTATTCTGCGGATGCTTTGCCACGATCCCCCGGCCCTCAAAGCCCGGGTACTGACCGCCCGCGTGCTGATCATAGTGCTTTCCCAGATAAAGCCGGGCAATGCTGTCAAGGCCAACATATACGCCGCCCAGCTCCACCCGGACGTCCTCCCGGGTCTCGGAAAAGAGTCCCATCAGCTCGTCATACTTTCTTCCGTCCAGAAAAAAGGAATAGGAGCCCATCAGGTTCTGGATCTCCTGAATGGCTTCCAGTTCCCATATCGCCCGTTCCATCGCTTCCAAGTCATCACGTCCTTTGCTTTGATGCGGGGCCACCCGTCCGAAAACGGATGACCCCGGGAAAAGAGGATCGATCAGCCTTCAAACAGGGCCTCGATCTTGGCCCGGTTCTCCGCGTCGGCCTCATAGGCCGTCTCATACAGCTCGATCAGCCGGTCGGCGCCCATGTCTCTGAGCTCCTGCCGGAATGTCTCAAATGCGTCCTCCGTGACCGGGATGTCGCCGATGATGAACTTCACCTGATGCTCCACCAGATAGGTGGCCAGATCGGTCTTCAGGGAGTTGATCTCGTAGAGCGTCTCCTGGTCCATGGTCAGGTTGACAAACGGCGCCTCGTTGTCGCTCCAGATCGCCATGGCCTCCTGCTGCATATCGTTGTAGCAGATCTGGGTCCGCAGCGGCGTCTGATAGTAGGGACCGTCTGTAAATCCGTAGCAGGCGATGATCGGGTCAAAGGGCAATCCCATGGGATTGTTGGTCACGAACTCGGTATAGGCGATCTTGCCGTCCGCGTCCTCCGTATAGGTGACTCCCTCCAGGCCGTAGTTGGCGAACTTGGTGCCCTCCTCGGTATAGAACAGGTCGATCATCCGCATGGCCGTCTCCAGCTGCTCCTGCGGGCAGTTGCCGGTGATGCTCCAGGCTCCTCTGGTGGAGGCGCCGGAGGCCTTCTGCCGGCCCAGATACAGGGTGTCTCCGGCGTGAAGCCGGGGCGCGCTGATGCCGATGGGATCGTAGGTGGATCCCTCATCGTAGTAGTTGACCGTCGACGCCAGCTCTCCCACCGTACCGGTAAATATGCCCAGCCGCTCCTGGGTGTGCAGGCTGGAATCCGGGAAATCCTCCTCCGTTGCGCTGTAGAAATCCCGGAAGATCAGGTCCTCCTGATACCACTGGCTCAGCATCTGCAGATAGTCGAAGTAGGCGTCCTCCAGCGGGCCGAACTTCACCTTCATATCATCCTGGGCGTCGAAGTAGATGGGAACGTCCCCGTGGGTCAGATTGGAGGAGATCCCATAGCCGGCGGACAGGCCCTCGTTGGCCGCCGCCCCGTGGTAGGGAAGCCAGAGCGCGTTGGGATGGCCGTGCTCCTTGAACGCGGCCAGCGCGTCGTGCCAGTCTTCAAAGGTGACGGGCGTTTCAAGCCCCGCCTCCTCCAGCCAGTCCCGGCGAATGATCCAGCCGCCGTCCGTGCCGATGTTTTCGTCGATCACGCCCACCGCATAGGGCAGATACCCTTCCGTGGTGTAGGCGGTGGTCAGATAGTCCAGCTTGCTGTTGAGGAGCTCATAGTAAAAGGGCATATACTCCTTGTAGTTCGGCGCCAGGTCCAGAATGATGTCCTCGTCCACCGCCGCGGACATCCCCGCCGGATAATATTCGGACAGGTCAAAGGTCAGTATTTCGGGCAGATCTCCGGAGGCAATGTCCAGCGGCACTGTTGTCGCCATGCTGTTGGTTCCGTACACTTTGTATTCCAGATCCATCCCGGTCTGCTCCGTGAGCCACTGATACCAGCCCACCGCCGTTGGATCGCTTCCCAGAATCATGTCGTAGAGCATATCGAACCATTTGATCGCCACCGTGACGGCGGGCGTATCCGGATCCGCCGGGAAGTAGGACAGCGTGGCCTCTTTGGCCGCCTCCAGTTCCTCGTCCACCGCTTCTTCCGGTTCCGCCGCAGATTCCGGGACCTCTTCGGAGGCCTCAGCCTCCGCTGTCTCTATGGCCGGTTCCTGCTCTGCGCTCCCCTGGGCCGGAGCCTCCGCCGAAGATATCGGCTCCTCCGCCGCAGGCGTCTGGGGCGCAGAACCGCAGGCCGCCAGCAGGGAAACTGCCAGTGCCAGACAGAGCAGAATGCTGATGTACTTCTTCGTTTTCATTTTTTCACCCTCCTGTGATTTTAAGTTCCCTTCCGATAATCGTATTTTAGCACAGCGAAGTCTCAAAATCACCGGACTGAAAACTAATAAAACTCCGGCACATCGTGCCAGAGCACAAAAAGCGCCGGGCAGCTCTGCTGCCCGGCATCCGCCTTTTACCGTGGGAAATACCGGTTTCGATCCGTACAGGCGAGGATCCGGAGCGACGTCTCCAGCCGGGCAAAGGCCTTCGGGTCATCCAGTGAGATCTCCAGAATCTCCATTGCCTTTGCGATCCGGTAGTTTACGGTGTTGCGGTGCAGATGCATCTCCCGGGCCGTTGCGCTGACGCTCCGGCCGCTTCGGATATAGTGATCCAGCGTGTACATCAGTCCCAGTTTCCTGGCCCGATCCAGTGCGGCCAGCTCCAGCAGCTTCGGCATCACATAGTCCATGGCCGTACCGCTGCGTACACATTCCCAAACGGGCATATACTCCAGATACCGGTCGTACAGATGAACCCGCACCTCCGGCTCCACCCGCCGGCCCACGTCCAGCGCATTGCGGGCCTGCACATAGGCGTTCCGGATCTCGGAAAGCCGTCCGAATATCCGGCTCATGCCAAACTCCAGCTCTCCCGGCGGCTCCGGCAGCGCCCGGTCTGCGGGAAGCAGGAGCAGCAGATTGCTCTTATAGCGCACCGTGCGGCTGCCCGGCCCCAGCTGCCGGCTGTCAAATCCATAAAACTCCGCTCCCTGCAGGAACGCATCCGCACAGCAGAGATACAGGGCATTTCCCGGTTCCCAGCCGCTCAGGCAGGCCTGGGCCAGAATCTCCTCCTCGGGCAGGGCGTTCCCATCCAGCAGATATTCCACCAGCCGGTCCAGACCGCTTGCGGACAGAGAAGCATCGTCCGGGAGCATGGCGGCCCCGCAGACCCGGCTCATGACCTCCACCACCAGTGCGTCTTCCTCGGAGAAGGGCCGGAAATAGTCGATAATCTCCATCTGTCCCAGTGTCCGGCCGCCGACCTTCAGGACCTTGTGCATGTGGGCGTTGGAGTCCAGCTTTTCCACATGGAGCTGATCGTCCCGGAGCATATCCCGGACCCGGTTCTGCCAGCCGGGCTCTTTCGTGAAGTCCCGGGAAGGAAACCTGTTTTTCTGCAGATAGACAAATTCGTCCTCCTGCACGTCGCAGTCCGTGATCGCCGTCACGTGCATATTTCCATCGAACACAATCATGGGATTTCCCAGGAGCTCAAGGCTTCGGTCCGCCAGCTCCTGGGGCGACGCACACCGATTGATTATCCTGAGCTTTTCCGGCAAGGTCAGTTCGCTCATTGTGTTTCTCCTCTGTTTTTGCATCCGCCTGTTCCGGGGCGCCGTCGTCCCGGTTCGTCTATGTCTCTCTTCTGTTATGTCTCACGAAGGGTCAATCCCGGATTGCTGCAGGATCTCCCGGAGGGTGTGCCCCTCCACACAGGGCAGGGCAAACAGTTCCCGCACCGTCTCCTCGCCGACTCCGTCGAAGATGTCAAAAAATGCGCGTCCCAGACAGGCGGAATCCGGGGCAGTCCGCCACAGGCTCAGGTAGTTCCACCCCTTGTTGTTCTCCTGCTGGATCAGGTACGCTTTGTCCCGCCAGGAGAACTCCACGATCCGTCCGGCCAGCAGCTTTTCGATTACCGTCTCCATGTTCCGTCACCCGGCCGGTTTCTCACAGGATCTCCATCCAGGTGCTGTTTTTCAGCGTCCGGATCGCACAGTCCGCGCACATCTCGTCCCGAAAGGAGTCCATGGCGAAGAAGCTTCCGTTCCGCTCCTCGATAAACGCCTCAAACCGGTTCAGGGCCTCCGGATAATCAAAGCTCCTTCCGCAGCAGAAGCACTTCCCGGTCCGTTCCGTAACCTCCGGCGCATGGGCCTCGTACCTGTCCCGAAATACGGAGTTCTTCCTCCGTTCCAGGATCTCATCTGCGTATGACATATCGATTCCTCCTCCCGCTTGTTCCCACTTATCTTATCACACACGGAACCGGCACGCAATCCGCTTTGTCCGTTTTGCACGAAAACCGGGCGCCGGACAGAAACGCCGCGAACAGCGCCTTTGAACGGTATACCGGAACACAAAACAATGTCTCCGGCAAAGCGCTGTAATCTGTCTTTTATTGTTCCCTTGACAAAACGAATCCGGCCAATATAATCTATTTGTATCGCTCCGCATTTGAGCGCAAGAGAAGCAGGCAGAACAGAGGGATTAAAATGAGCAGAAACAGCACTGTTTTCCGTTTTCTTTGGTGTTTGACCCTTGCGGCGATGCTGGTCGGCGCCTGCGGGTCATCCGTCCTGGCTGCGGACGCTGTTCCCGGTCCGGAGGCCGTCGGCGGAATCGAGGTCCTTGCGCCTTACGAGAAGGAAATCGAGGGTTCCTCGGTAGACGCCATCCGGCTCGACGCGTCCGCCGCACAGCCGACCATCTCCTGCAAGTCTGCGTTCGTGGTGGATATGGACAGCGGGAAGGTCATCTATGATTACAACGGCAGCAAAGCGATCTATCCCGCCAGCACCACCAAAATCATGACGGCGTACCTGTGCCTGAAATACGGCGACCTGAACGCCTATGTCACCGTGCAGCCGGGCATTCTCTCCGATGTGATCCCCGACGACACAACGCTGGGTCTTGTCACCGGGGAGCGGATCCAGGTTCGTTCCCTGCTGCTGTCCATGATGCTGATCTCCTCCTGCGATTCCGCCAATGTCATCGCCCAGCATGTCAGCGGCTCCATCGCGAAATTTGCCGCGCTGATGAACCGGGAGGCGAAGGCCCTCGGCTGTACGGGGACCCACTTCGCATGTACCCACGGCCTCCCCAACACCTCGCACTATACCACGGCCCGGGATATGGCCATCATCGCACGGGCGGCCATGTCCTATCCGGTGTTCCGGCAGATCGTCGGCTCCAGATACATGGATATCCCGGCCACCAATGTACATCGCACCCGGAGACTGGAAAACATCAATATGTTCATGCCCTTCTCCGGGTCAGCGTATGCCTATCCCTACGCGACCGGAATCAAGACCGGCACCACCACAGCGGCCGGATACTGTCTGGTATCCTCCGCGGAAAAGGACGGCGTCCGGCTTCTGGCCGCTGTTTACGGTTCTTCCTCCATGGCCAACCGGTATAATTCCTCCCGCAATCTCTACGAATGGGCCTTCGCGAATTATCATCCCGAAGAAGACTCGTTCCCGTTCCGGGATGTGCCGAAGGATTCCTGGTACTACGATTCGGTCAAGGCCGCGTATGAGGCCAAAATCGTATACGGCACCTCTGCAACCACCTTCAGTCCCATGAACACTGTCACCCGCGGACAGCTGGTGACTCTGCTCTACCGGATCGCCGGCTGTCCTGCCGCGACCGAAAAAGCGCCGTTCCTGGATCTGACGCAGAATTGGTATCTTGACGCGGTCAACTGGGCATGGAAGAACAACGTGGTATACGGCACATCCGCAACGACCTTCGCCCCCGGCGAGGACATAACCCGGCAGGATCTGACCACCATTCTGTACCGCTACGCGGGATCGCCGAGGGTGACAGGATCCGCCCTGGCAGGTTTCAGCGACGCCGGCGCTGTCTCCGGCTATGCCCGTGACGCTGTGGAATGGGCTGTGGAGAACCGCATTATGCTTGGAAGCAATCATCAAATCAAGCCCAAGGATACTGCCACCAGAGCGGAGGCATGCGCGCTGCTGATGCGCTATCGGAACTATCTGCGGAAATGAGGTTCCCCCTCCGGGAATGAAGCACCGTCACAGGAGCTGCACGATGCAAAGGGGAGTTTGTCGGGGAGTATTTGTCTCCGGCGGCCCATTCCGTGCGATGGGACCCGCTGCGACAGCAGTGGGCGCGCGTTCCCTATTTCTTGATTCGCCAAAAAATAGGGGAAAGAATCGACCAAAGGCGTTCCCCCTTGGGGAACCCCCGACGCCAGGGACAAACTGAGCGGAATCGAGCGCTCGACTGCAGATTCGGTGTGCGGACTCCGCGCTACCAGCTCGCGCTCCGCCGCAGTCGGTCTTTGCGCCGTTTCGTTCCCACGCTCGGGGGTACGTCCCAAGGCGCGACGGCAGGCACTCCTTGTCGGTCTTGCCCGAAACGGGGC
>CACYXZ010000075.1 GCA_902778525.1 Oscillospiraceae bacterium
TACGCCACCGGTGACGACGCCGCTGTGGAAGAGGACATCTACCTGGATCTGACGGAGTACATCCCTCAGTACGCCCCCAACTATTTTAAGGTCCTGGGCACGGACGATACGCTGCTCAAGACTGCTCTGACCGACTCCGGCTACATCACCGCCTTTGCCGCGGTGGTCACCGAGGAGTCCCTGGGCAAAGCCGGCCTTGTGATCCGGACCGATCTGCTGGACAAACTGGGTCTGGACAAGCCCTATACCATCGAGGAATATGAGAACGTGCTGGCCGCCTTCAAGGACGAGGGCCTGGAGCAGCCTCTGATGATGCTGGCTCCCGGCGCCATCCAGGACAACTGGCTGGCCGCCGCCTTCGACGTGGCCGCCTTCTGCAATTCCTTCCCCATGAGCGTTGCCCCCACCTTTGTCAAGGACGGCGAGATCAAGTTCGGTCCTCTGGAGGAGGGCTTTGTGGACTACATCACGCTGGTTCATGACTGGTATGAGAAGGGCTACATCGACAAGGACTTCATCTCCAAGAATATGAACTGGAACGGCCCCGACTACGGCAACGCCATCACCACCGGCAACGCAGGCATCTTCTATGCCGATCAGGGCAACCTGGGCGGCTACGTGGCCGCATCCGAGGTAGAGGGCTTTGCGGTGGAGGCTGCCTATGACATGCACGCCACCGAGGACTCTATCAACCACTTCCTGGCCAAGTCCAGCAAGTCCGTGGGCAACGGTTTCCACATCACCACTTCCTGCGAGAATGTCGAGCTGGCTTGCCAGTGGGGCGACTGGTGGTACTCTGAGGAGGGCTCCCTCCTGGCCAACTACGGCGTTGAGGGCATTTCCTTCGACTATGTGGACGGTGTTCCCACCCTCAACGAGACCGTCACCGATGCTCCCGAGGGCATGCGCGATGCGCTGCTGATCTACTGCTCCAACAATACGATCTGCTGCATCATCGACAACAACGCCGTGACCTCCGGCTACTCCGAGCTGGACAAGGCTGCGCCCGAGATCTGGGCCAAGGGCATGGATGACGCCTATGTGATCCCCTCCACCGTCTCTCTGAGCGCGGACGAGACCACCGACGCCATGAGCATCTACACCGACATCCAGACCCTGTGCATGGAGTCCATCGCCAAGTTCATCAACGGCGACAAGCCTCTCGACGAGTACGACCAGTTCAAGGCCGACATCGAGGCCATGAACATCCAGGGTTATCTGGATATCTATCAGGAGGCTTACGACCGCGCTATGGCGGAGTAATCCCATCCTCTGAATCACTGTCCCGGAACCGTATCGGTTCCGGGACTTTTTTATGCACTTTCGTCCTGCTTCCGACATAATCTGGGGTAGTGTGACAGTGGGGTTCCGCCGTCACCGGGAGGAGGATGCCATATGACACTATCAGAACTGCCGCCCGGAGCCTCGGGCATCCTGCGGGAGATCCGCTGGGATGGAGCGCTCCGGGACAGACTGGAGGATCTGGGATTCACGCCGGGGCTGAAGCTAAGGTGCCTGCATCGGGCGCCCTTTGGAGATCCGGCGGCCTATGAGGTTCTGGGGGCGGCCGTTGCGCTGCGGAAAAAGGACGCCGCCGGGATCGTTCTGGAGGAGACATCATGTATATGAACCGGCCGGTCCGCGTGCTTCTGGCGGGAAATCCCAACGTGGGGAAGTCCACGGTATTCAACTGCCTCACCGGCCTCCGGCAGCACACCGGAAACTGGCCCGGGAAAACCGTGGAAACGGCGGAGGGACAATACCGGTACAAGGGCAGAGAGTACCGGCTCGTGGACCTGCCGGGGACCTACTCCCTCGACGCCCGGAGCGGGGAGGAGCAGGTGGCCCGGGAGGCTCTGGAGCGGCGGGACTACGACTGCGTGGCGGTGGTGTGCGACGGAACCATGCTCCGGCGCAACCTGATCCTGGTCTATCAGATCCTGGCACTGGAGGTGCCTGTGGTGGTCTGCGTCAACCTTATGGACGAGGCGGAGCGGAAGGGAATCACGGTGGACAGCGGAAAACTCTCCCGCCTGCTGGGGACGGCGGTGATCGAGACTGCGGCGGGGCGGAACCGGGGCATCGAAGGGCTGCGGGAGCGGATCCGCGCGGCTGCGGAGGGATTCTCCCCGAGCGCTCCGCCGGAACTTCCGGCAGGGAGGCGGGAGCGGGCGGCGATGGCGGCAAAGACGGCGCAACAGGTGACAAAGAGCGCCGGACGCACGGGAAAAGGCCGGGCTGACCGGATCCTCACCGGGAAATGGACCGGACTTCCGGTGATGGTACTGTTGCTGTTTGCGCTGCTGTGGCTGACCGTGGCGGGGGCAAACGTGCCCTCCGAGCTTATATGGCGGGGAATCCGGAGGGGATACGAGATCCTTTCCCGGTGGTGCGCAGACTGGCCCTGGTGGCTCCGGGGCGCGCTGCTGGACGGCGTGCTGCTGACGGCGGGAAGGGTAGTGGCGGTGATGCTTCCTCCCATGGCGATCTTCTTCCCGCTCTTTACGCTTTTGGAGGATCTGGGGTATCTGCCGCGGATGGCGTACAACCTGGACCGGCCCATGGCGTGCTGCGGCGGATGCGGCAAGATGGCGCTGACCATGTGCATGGGCCTTGGGTGCAATGCTGCCGGGGTGACGGGCTGCCGGATCATCGACTCCCCCCGGGAGCGGCTGCTGGCCGTACTGACCAACAGCTTTATCCCCTGCAACGGAAGGTTCGGCGCGCTGATCCTGCTGATGACGGTCTGCCTGCCGACCGGAATGGCCGGAAGCGCCGGGGCGGCGCTGGGACTGACGCTGTTCCTGATCCTGGGCGTGCTGGCGGCCATGGGGGTGTGCAGGGTCCTCAGCGCAACGATCCTGCGGGGAATGCCCTCGGCCTTCGTGCTGGAACTGCCTCCGTTCCGGGTGCCCCGGGTGGGGCAGGTGCTGATCCGCTCTGTCCTGGACCGGACGCTGAAGGTCCTGGGCCGCGCGGCGGGAACGGCGGCCCCGGCCGGACTGATCCTTTGGGTGCTGACGGCGGTCCCGCTGGGAGAGGGCAGTCTGCTGCGCGGACTGGCGGCCCGGGCGGAGCCCGCGGGACGGTTTCTCGGCATGAACGGAGCGCTGCTGCTGGCCTTCGTTCTGGGCTGGCCCGCCAATGAGATCGTGCTGCCGGTGGCGGCGCTGGCGGTGAGCGGGGCGCTGGAGCTGGGAAATCCGGCGCTGGGGCCGGAGATCCTGGGAATGGACTGGCGGATGGCGCTGTGCACGGCGGTGTTTTTCCTGTTCCACTGGCCCTGCGCCACCACGTGCCTGACCATCCGGAAGGAGACAGGAAGTGTGAAATGGACCCTTCTGGCGGCGGCGCTTCCCACCGGGGTGGGGATCCTGCTGTGCGCAGTCCTGAGGGTCCTGCTCGGACTGCTGTAATCGATAACCACAGGTTATCAGGCGGAGAAAAACGGTATTGGCAAAGCCCGGAAGCCGCGGTATAATAGAGAAAACTGCGAATGGAGCGATCAACATGGAATATTTCCCCAATGGCGGGCAGACCTTTATGCCCTTTCAGGAGAACACCAAAGTTCCGACTCTGCCCTTTGAGCCTCTCAGAAAGCCGGAGCCGGCCTATGCACCGCTGGAGCTGACGGAGGAAGCAAAGGCCAAGGGCTATGTGATCACCACCCAGGCCCAGCACTTCCTCCCCGGCGTCACGGCGGAGATGATGGACTGGTGGTGGGCCAATATGGAAAAGGGCTACTATCTCTGGGCGCCCGGCGCCCACAAGCGGTTCAACTGGATCCGGAGCCCCGGGGAGTACGGGTTTCTGAACTCCGCCCACATGATCTCCGAGGCCATGGTGCCCGGAAAGCCGGTGTTCGGCGGCAGCGGCGTGCAGATCACCCGGCTGGATCTGAGCTGGTTCTTCTTTACCCGCCATCTTGCGCATGTGATCGTGGAGGGTGTGTTCAACGCCAAAGGGGAATTCGTGGATTCCACGATCCACATGTGGGAGGACACGAAAGGGGGCTGCAACCACGTGGTGGCGGCGGTGGCAAACACCCGCTGCACCGAGCCCCCGGCCTTTGTGCTGGAGGATCCCGCCTCCGCCCCGGCCCCCGAGGACAGCGCTCATCATTCGGAGTACGAGGCCGCCATGTGGCCCCGGTTCCTGCCCGGACTGTACCGGCTTTGGGAGGGCCATCCGGACCCCAGCCAGAACGTCCGGTGCGACCTGACTGTTGCGGAAGGGGAAGACGGCCTGTACTATCCGGCGGAGAACGGCCCGGTCCGGTTCTGAGAGGTGCGAATGATGGATCGAAAAGAATATGCGCTGTCGCTGAGGAAAAACGGATACAACTGTTGTCAGGCGGTGCTTTCGGCCTTCGGCGAGGAGAGCGGCCTTCCCGACGAGACGCTCCGGCGCATGGGCGCGGCCTTCGGGGGAGGCATGGGAAACATGAACGGCCCCTGCGGGGCCCTGTGCGGGGCGCAGATGGCCCTGGGACTTCTGCGCTATGAGGGACGGCCGCTGCACGCCGCCGCCCGGCGGATCCAGGCCGCCTTTGTGGAGAAAACAGGGGGACAGATCTGCCGGGAGATCAAGGGAATCGACACCGGAAAAATGCTCTGCCCCTGCGAGGACTGCATCCGCCACGCGGTGGAGGCCGCCGAGGAGGAACTGCAGTTACATCCGTAAAAAAGTGGTGTATCGGGTTACCGATACACCACTGTGTTTTGGATCAGCGGGGCGATTTAAAAAAGACGCGTTACCTGACAATTCCGGAATCCCTCGAACTTTGTCCAGGAGTGGTCAGACAGAAAATTCAGATGCAGGATCTGTCCGGGCTGGTCGCCGATCATGGTCTTTTCCAGCCGCCTTGGGAAGAACAGTCTGCCGCAGTGGGGCTCGATGATGGTGGATACAGACGGGATCACGCTGAGCTGATGGACGCCGACCCGGTCAAACTCCGCGATCACCCGGCAGAGCTTTTCCATGGGTTCAATGTGTTCCAGCAGGCCGATGGACACAACCAGGTCGAAGAATTTATCGTCAAAGGGGAGCTGTTCCGCGTCGGCGTGGACAAAGTGAAAGCCGCTGTGCTGAATGCTCCGGGCGGCGTCATCATCGAGATCCACGCCCCATATTTCAACGTTCGGACCGTCCAGAAACTGGATAAAATCCTTTCCGCTGGAGCAGCCGACCTCCAGGATCCTGACCGGATGATCAGAGGACAGAGGCACGAGCTTCATGATTCTCTCAAAGCGCCTGCGTTTGAAATGGGTGCCGTATCTGGCTTTCCAGACCCGGTACAGCGGAAGCTTTCCTAAGATCATTTTTCCGACATCCACAGGTTTAATCAAGTTGTATTATAATGAGCGGGAGCCGCCGCGTCAACCGAAATATAACGCACGCCTTCAGGTAAAAAATCAACCTGTTTTATGCAAATTGCACTGCTTTTACCGAAAAATATGATGAAAAAACGATTGAATGCCTGTTGCGGGTATGGTACAATACACTAGGAAAAATCTCTGCCGGGGTCCGTGCGCCCCGGTGGAAATTCGAGATAAGGGAGTTAAGCAAATGGGCAAAGTTTCTCTGTTTATAGATGGGACCCAGATCCAGGCCGAAGAGGGCATGAGTGTCCTGGACGCGGCCCTGGCTGCGGATATCTATATCCCCCATCTGTGTTCGCATCCTGACCTGCCCGCCACCGGCGGATGTAAGATGTGCGTGGTGGAGATCGACGGCGTGGCCAAGCCGGTTTCCTCCTGCGTTACCGAGGTCAAAGAGGGCATGCGCGTCACCACCAAGTCGGAAAAACTCAAGCAGCTCCGCAAGATCGCTCTGGAGCTGATCATGGCCGGACATCCCCATGACTGCACCGGCTGCCGGGCCTACGGAAACTGTGAGCTGCAGGCCATGTGGCAGTACTTAGGCGTGCTCCATGCCCGGATGAAGGATGAGTTCCCGGAAAAGACCACCCTGAAGATCGGCACCGGCAGCAATGTGATCATCCGGGAGAACGACCGTTGCATCCAGTGCGGCCGCTGCGTCCGGGCCTGCAACGACCTCCGGAAGGTCGGCGCCATCGACTATCAGAAGAAGGGCCTGGAGACCTACATCTCCACCCCCGAGGATCTGCCCCTGAACCAGACCGGATGCCGGTTCTGCTCCGCCTGCGTGGAGGTATGTCCCACCGGCGCCCTCATCGACATGGAGGGCCTGTTCCGGTCTGACCTGCCCCGGGAGCAGGCGCTGGTGCCCTGCCAGGCCGAGTGCCCCGCCCACATCGACATCCCCGCGTTCATGCGGTTCGTGGCCGAGGGCAAGTATGCCGAGGCCCATGCGGTCATGCATGAGAAGGTTCCCTTCCCCCATGCGCTGGGCTATGTCTGCAACCACCGCTGCGAGGACGGCTGCAAGCGCGGAAAACTCAATGAGACCATGTCCATCTGCTCCATGAAGCGCTTCGCCGCGGAGCATGACGAGACCGAGATCTGGAAGGAAAACGGCTTCCAGAAGCCCGACACCGGCAAGAAAGTCGCCGTGGTCGGCGGCGGCCCCTGCGGCCTGACCGCGGCCTACTATCTCAAGAAGCTGGGCCACGACGTGACCGTCTATGAGAAGGACCCCATCGCCGGCGGCCATATGTCCAAGGGCATGCCGGAGTTCCGGATCCCCCAGGCGGACGTCCAGCGTGAGATAAAGGCCATCGAGGACATCGGCGTGAAGATCCTGGTGAATGCCCCGGTGGAGAACGTGGCGGAGCTGAAGAAGGACTACGACGCGGTGCTGGTCACGGTCGGCACCTCCGTGGGCAAGAAGCTCTCTTATCTGCCCGGCTCCGACTTCCGGAACGTATACACCGCCGTGCAGCTTCTGAAATACAACCGCATCAAGCTGGTGGATCCCAGCTATGAGATGGAGCTGGATCTGGGCAAGACCGTCTCCATCATCGGCGGCGGCAACGTCTCCATCGACGTGGCCCGGACCCTGCGGCGCATGGGCTGCGAGGTCAACATCGTCTGCCTGGAAAAGGGCGAAAAGATGCTGGCGGACAAGCAGGAGATCAAGGAGGCCCGGGAGGAAGGCGTCCGGTTCTACGACGGCCACTCCAACGAGGCCATCGAGGGTACCCCTGATCAGGTCACCGGCCTGCGGGTCCATGAGGTGGAGAGCTTCTACTTCGATGAGAACCGGAATCTGGTGGAGAACCAGATCCCCGATTCCACCAAGGTCCTGCCCTGCGACGCCATTGTGTTCGCTTCCGGTCAGGTCACCGGTCTGACGGCGGACTTCGGCCTGGAGCTCAACCGCTTCGGCTATCCTGTGGATCCCGCCCAGGGTAAGTCCGGCTTCAAGACCAGCGTGGAAGGTGTGTTTACCGCCGGCGACGTGATCACCGGCACCAAGTTTGTCATCGACGCCATTGCCGGCGGCCGCGACGCCGCATCCGGCATCGACATCTATCTGGGCGGCGACGGCAAGATCGACGAGACTCTGGTGGAGCGGAGCCTGAATCCCGAGATCGGCCCTGTGGAGAAGTTCGGCCAGCTGCCGCGGATCCCCACGGAGGTTCCCGATCCCGAGACCCGCATGAGCGAGGAGCACAAGTGGGACAAGGTGGACAAAAACTGGACCTGCGAGAAGGCTCAGTGCGAGGCCAGCCGGTGCCTGCAGTGCGATCTGCGCGTGCCCATCCGCAAGGTCGAAAACTTCAACGCCTACAGCGTGCGATAAGGAGGGGAATCAGATGATCAACAAGGAAATGCTTGCTGAAAGAGAGAAGCTGGCCCTGGAACTGGCGGCGAAACTCCCTGAGATCTCCGCCGCGCAGTCTGTGGGCGAGGGGACCTGCCCCCTGCAGTGGTGCCTGAAGCTCGTGGAGGACGCCCGTGCCATTTCCGACGGCAAGAGCGTCATGAGCCGGGATGGCCTGTGGCAGCTTCAGCTGATGATCGAGGGCGCCACCCGCGGTCAGTCCGGCGAGGAGGATCTGGCGGTCTATAAGGAGACCCTGGATGCCATGGAGCTCATCGGCGACGCCTTCACCGTCAAGGTGGCTGAGCTGCTCAAGGCCAATCTGGAGGCCTATGCCTCCGAGTGGGATCTGCACGTCCGCAGGAACCGCTGCACCAGCCTGGTGTGCTACTATGATCTGTACATCGATCCCGCCGTGTGCCAGGGTAATGGCGCCTGCCTGAAGGCCGCTCCCTCCGGCGCCGTGCTTGGCGGAGCCGGCATGATCAGCGTGATCAAGAACGACCGGGAGCTGAAGAACGATGCGTTCATCGCCTCCTGTCCTCTGGGCGCCATCAAGAAGTGCGGCGCCATCAAGCCGCCCTGTCCTCCGGCGCCTGTTCCGGTGGGATCCTTCGGCAACGCTGCAGGCGGAGCCGGCGGCGGCCGCCGCAGACGCAGAGGCTAACCGAATACAAACTGCGGAGGCCGGGGGTTTTCCTCCGGCCTCTGATTGGTTCAATATTTGTAAATTGGAGTTTGTAGAGATCATTATTAGCCTCCGGCGGCTCCATTTCTTGGCCGGCAAGAAATGGAGGAAAGAACCGGGCAAAGGGGGTTCCCCCTTTGCGATTCTCCCACGCCAGAGATAATCAAATCATGATTCAGCGCTTGACTGGGAATGCAGTGTGCGGACTCGGGCCTACCGGCTCGGCCCTCGCCGCTGTCGATGCACACCCCGTTTCGTTCCCACGCTCGGGGTGCCGACGCAGGCGCGATGGTAGGGGGTGCTTGTCGGTTCTGCCCGAAACGGGGTGGAAACCGCCCCATAGCCGCTCACGAAGTCAAGCGGCGACCACAGATGATCTGTCGAGCACTCGACGGCGCAGAGGGTCACGTCACGCGGGCGGGATTCCTAAGGGCAGAGCCCTTAGGCGTGCCTTTTGTCCAGCCTTTTCTGCACGAGCAGAAAAGGGCTGGCCGTCGGAGACAAAAACACCCCGACAAACTCCAATTTACTTCAAAAGGAGAATACTTAT
>CACYXZ010000076.1 GCA_902778525.1 Oscillospiraceae bacterium
CTGTTCGCCGTGGTGGACGTGATCTGGCTCCGGCCCCAGAAGGCATGGAAGGACAAAATCACTTCGGCCTTCTCGATCTTCAAGATCATCGGCTTTGTGATTCTGTGCATCAACATCATCGACATCTATTTCCATGTGCATCCCGGCTTCATGAACTGGATGTTCAACCCCGTGGCCTCCTTGAACGACAACTCCATTGCCAACTTCGTTATGGCCAACATTTTGGTCACCATCTGCATCTCCATCCCCTGTGCTTCATTGTTCCTGCCGTTCCTGGTGGACTACGGCCTGGTGGACTTCGTGGGCGTGTTCGTCCGCCTGATCATGCGGCCTATCTTCAAGCTTCCCGGCCGGGCGGCCATCATCATGGTCACTGCCTTCCTGGGCAACTTCTCTGCCGGCCATATTGCCGTCAACAATTACTATCAGACCGGCCGCTTCACCGAGCGGGAGTCCGTCTGCATCGACACCAGCCTCTCCACCGTGTCCGTGGGCTTCCTGATGGCCCTGGCCACAATCACCGGCGTCAGCCAGGCAGGTTACTGGAACACCTACTTCTGGGTGGCGTTCCTGATCACCCTGTTGGTGGCCCTGATCGGCATCCGCATCCCGCCCCTGCGCGGCATCCCCGACACCTATTATGAGGGCACCGAGCCCAACCCCGAAAAGATCATCAAGACGCATCTGGTCTCTACCGCCTTCACGGAAGCCCTGGAGATCGTGGAAAAGCAGGACACCCTGCTTCACCGGATCGGTTACATCGAGAAAGAGACTCTGTACGTGCTGGGCACTGTTTCCGCCGGAACCTCCTTCTTTGGCACTTTCGGTGTTGTGCTCTACACCTTTACTCCCATCGTCCAGTGGCTGGGTTACATCTTCTGGCCCTTCTTCCGGATCTTCGGTTTCACCGGGGAGGAACTGTCTGTTGCCTGTACCGGCGCCATGATCTCCTTCGTGGAGGTCACTGTCCCCGCTCTGCTGGTGGCCGCCGGTGTATGGAGCATGCGGCTGCGCTTTATGCTCGCGGTTCTGCCTGTCACTTCGATCATCTTCCTGGCCTCCTTCGTGCCCTGCTGCATGGGCACCGAGGTTCCGGTAAAGTTCTGGCATCTGTGCGTGATCTGGCTGGAGCGTATGATCCTCTCCATCCTCATCACCGGCATCTTCGCCATGATTCTGTTCCCGGCGTCTATGGTCATTTGATTGTGCATGTTCAGGGCCGTCCCGATTTGGGACGGCCCTGTTTGTGTTTTTAGGGGAGATGTGGTACAATGGGGAAAAGGATGTGATACCTTGATAACAGAAACACGCATTGACGTCCGGTATCCGGACTGTGACCGCATGGGCATCGTGCATCACGCCGTTTATCCGATCTGGTACGAGATGGCCCGGATGGACTTTTTCGCACATATGGGTTTTTCCTACGCCGATATGAACGCCCTGGGCATCAATCCCCCGCTGGTGGAGCTGGACCTTAAGTACAAGGCGCCGGCCACATACCCCGGAACCGTGACCGTCAAGACGAGAATGACCATGTATGCGCCCAAAAAGCTGGAGCTGCAGTACGAGACCTGGTTTGAGGGAAAGCTCTGCGGCACCGCGCGGACTTTTCACATCTGGACCGGACCCGATATGAAAAGTCTTGACATGGAGCAGGCGATGCCTGAGGTTTATCAGAAAATCGCATCCGCCTATGAATCACCGGAATCAATTCAAGAATAACAGGAAGGGCGGGAGCCGGCCGGCTCCCGCCCTTCCTGTCGTTTTAATTATGCACCTGTTCGAGAATTGACGCAAAAGCCGCCACCGCCGGGTTCTCCTGGTCCTCATGCCAGAAGCACAAAAGCTCCTCCGTCACGCCGAGATCGTAGCACTTGAGTTCGGAATGAAGACTCATGCGGGAAAGCATCGTGGACACAAGCACGCCCTGCCCGAACTCCGTGGCCATATAAGCGGACTCCAGATTCGGCGAGATGATGATCTCCGATGGGGTGAATCCGAGCTCCCGGCACTGTCTTCTGGCTCTCGACTTGCTCTCCGACAGGCTCTCCCGGCTGGAGGCTGCCTTGATAAACGGCTCATGCCGGAAATCATCTGCCGTCGCCTCATCTGTGGCGGCCGGATGGTCCGGGGATACCAGCAGCACCAGCGGCGTATCCATGATCTTCAGCTTTTTCAGCCCCGTTCCCTTCGGCGCAAATTCCTTATAAGTGATGATCAGGTCCAGCTTGCGGTCCAGGAAAAGCTCGTTTAGCTCATATTGGGGATGCTTTTCCCCCATGAACCGCAGCGAAGGATTCCCCTGCTGCACCGTGCGCAGCGCCGTACTGATGCTGGAGGAGATCTCCAGCCACTCCAGATACCCGATGTGGAGAGAGTTGTACATATTGTTGTAATACTGCTTCGTCTCCTCCAGGACGCGGCCGTATCCGTCCCGCATCTGGCTGAAGAAGCGGTAGAAGTTCTCCCCCGCCCGGGTCAGCATCACATAGTGATGCGTCCGGAGGAACAGCTGGAATCCAAGATCCTCTTCCATTTTTGCAATATACTTACTGACAGACTGCTGGGTCATATACATGATTTTGGCGGCCTCCGTAAAGCTGAGCGTCTCTGCCACCGCAAGAAAACACCGGATCGAGGTCTCGTTGAGCATTCCTCCGCCCCCTTCGTGATTCTTTTTTTATTGTATCACAAGTCTTCCCTCGGAACAATCCATTTTATAAACAGTTTGCCTCCCGCAGCGCAAAAAGCCGCAGGAGGCAAACAGGATTATTTCGCTCGATGGAACACAGCTCCGGCAATGACAAGGACAGAGCTGACCGCGATACCGATAAACAGCGGATCGAAAGGCAATCCGAACATATTGCCTGCCAGAACCGCAACAGGCCCCGCAATAATTGCCGCCACGGCGAATTTGTGGCTGACTCTTCCCGGGAAGAACAACGCCGCGACCAAGGGTGCGAACACCACGGCAGCCCGCAGGCCCATGGACATGAACGCAAAGCCGAGAATCATATCTCCCAGCGGCCCGCAGGACAGCACACAGGCAAGGGCCAGAATGACGACCATCCAGGTGCGGCCGAGCATTCTCTGCTTTTCAGGGCCGGCGCCTGTCCCGACTACCGCCACAAACAGCGTACCAAGCACGATCCCGCTGAGCACGGGCGGCATATACTGCGTCACGAAACTCGTCAGCGCAGTTTTGGCCACGATTCCGGGATGGGTGGCCCGCATGAACAGGCCCACCAGGATTCCGCCGATGCCGATCGGAGGGATCAGGAACGTGGAGATCAGCGCTCCCGTTCTCGCAGCGCCGTCGGACTTCGCCGAAAGCACCGCCTGAGCATAGGTCTGCGTCGTCAGGACGCCCAGCAGGAGTGACACGCCGGCGCCCAGATCCTTTCCGACCCCGCGCGCAAACACATTCCAGAACCGGACTCCCTCCGGGTTGTCGATGGTGCTCACCAGTTCCGCAAAGGCTCCCGTGCCGCCGGAAAGGTGGAGCGCCAGAATCCCGCTGCCGATCATGGCGATATACAGAAGCGCGAGCTTCAGGATCCCAACCATGCCGGCGCCTTTTGTGCCGCCGATCACCACATAGGCAATCATAAACAACGTCGTGATGATCAATTCCGGGATCAGACCGAGATTCGGAAACAGTACGGTAAGCACGGCAGAGGCGGCGATCATCTGGGAAATGATGTTGATGAACGTGCCCACGGCGCTGAGCACCGAGGCAAGCACGCCCGCCGTTCCGCCGAACTCCTTGTTGATCATGCCCACCAGGGTATGTCCGCCGTTATGCCGCAGCGGGCCCGCAAAGCCCAGCGCCAAAACCAGACAGGAAATACCGCCGCCGAGGGTAAACCACCAGGCGGACATGCCGTAGTTGTAAGCCAGCTGTGCCGTACCTACTGTGGACGATCCGCCCACGAGGGTTCCCATAATGATTCCCGCCACAACGGCCGCGCCGTTTTTCTGTCCGACGGTTTTCCGGCTCATCCCGGAGAACACGCTGAGTCCAAGGATCAGTCCGATCGTCAGAATCAATCCCACCAACTGAAATGGGTTCATTATTACACCTCAGACATCTGGATCAGACCGGATCCTCCAGGAATTTCTTTTCGAGGCGGAACACCTCAAAGAGCTGCTTGTCACGCTTGGCCTTCAGCGCCTCGATGTCAACGCCCTCATAGTCATAGAAGCCGTGACCGGTCTTGATGCCAAGCTCTCCGTGCTCAATGTGCTCTTCCAGAACGTGAGGCATCTCATCCCCGTGCTCGGGCATGGTATAGGAGTGATTTCTGTAGTTGTTGGCCGTCATGTCCAGACCGCCGAAGTCCGCGCGCTTGCACAGACCCAGTACGCAGGCCCGGGGAATAAAGCTGGCCTTGGCCGCCAGGTCAATGGCCTCTGCATCGCAGTAGCCGTTGTCCAGCAGGAAGAACACCTCGCGGTTGAGGCACTGCTGCAGGCGGTTGACGATGTATCCCCTGATGAACTTCTTCATCAGAACGGCAGTCTTGCCGCACTTCTTAAGCAGCGCAAGGGCGATATCCGCATACTCCTGGGGCGCCTGCTCACTCTTGACAACTTCCACCAGCGGGATCAGCTGGGGAGGCGCGTACCAGTGGCAGATGATCTGCTGGGGCAGAAGCTTTTCCGGTACGATCTCAAAGATGTTCATGGCGGAGGTGTTGGAGGCGATGATCACGTCGGAGGGCACGCAGGCGGCGAGCTGCTCATAGAGCGCAGTCTTTGCATCCCGGTTCTCCACGATGGTCTCCTGAATGAAATCAGCGCCGGCAACCGCCTCTTCCACCGTCAGAGCGAAGTTTACCCGGCCGTAGATGGTCTCCACGTCCTCCGCGGCGATCTCACCCTCCTGGGCGAAGGTCTCCAGCTGGGTGTGAAGGGCCGCCTTTGCCTTCTCCCGGGTGGACTCGGAACGGGTCCACATCGTCACGTCATATCCGCCCATGGCGTAGGTCTGGGCAATGCCGGGGCCCATGGTTCCGGCGCCAAGCACCGCAATTTTCTTGATATCTGCAAGAGTTTTCATAACAATACTCCTTTTTTTGGATAGATAGACGGTGTTTTGCCCCGCAGATGACCTGCGGGGCAAAGCAAAATCGGTTTAACTGTGCACATCAGGCACAGATTACCAAGTGGTTCCCTCTTCCCAGGCAACCAGACGGACCATGCCTCCATCAGCAGCCTCGCAACGGAACGGGAACGCGGCGATGGTCATGCGCTTGCCGGTAACCTGATCGATGTCGCCGCCGGCGTTCTCAATGGCCATAAGACCGTGCTGGCCGAACAGGCGGTGGCAAGGCTCATAGTCGGGATAGTCCACATCGATGTCGCGGCCGGTAGCGAGCTTATAGTTGTTGTACAGCCAGGGCATCTGCTCCTTGCAGGGGCAATGCCAGACCACAGCGTCGGAGGCGCCGTAGGTGCCGGCGATGGCCTTGATCTTCTTCTCATACATCAGCCACTTGGCAAGCTCCGGGCCGTTGCCGGGATAGTAGTTGAAGTACTTGTCGTTGTTGATGCGCCAGTAGCGGTGGAAGCCGGTGTTCAGCACGACAAAGTCGTTGGGACGGATCTCCAGGCCGTCCTTGTCCAGAGCAGCCTGAACCTCTTCCGGGGTGATCTGGTGCCAGATCGCGCCCTTCTGAACACCGGGGATCTCAGCATAGGGGCCCATCTTGGCGGGATCGCCGCCGGCGGCATTGAAGGCCTCCTCGAACTCATCGTAGAGGTAGGTCAGGTCCACGATCACGCCAGATCCAATGGCGTGCTCGAGCTTCATCTCGGCCAGGGTGTAGCCGTAGCGCTCACGGTCCACCTCTTCCTCATGGAGGGTGTGGTTAGGCGCGTCACAGTGGGTGGCGGCGTGCAGGGTGCCGGTGTAGGTGTTGGTGCGCTTGTGGAAGCGCTCCAGATACTGGCCGCGGGGGAACTGCAGGTCGCTGCGGGCGCCGGGGAAGGGCCACAGGGGAGTGTCCCAGCCCCAGGGCTGGCTCAGATCCCAAATCTTGGGCATCTTATCGGTCTCCAGGTAAAGCTTGCTCTTGTCAAGGGGCATGTAAGCCATAGTAAATTCCTCCTGTATGTGTTATAGTGTTGTATACGCTTATATATACTTTACACCTTGGAACGGTTCTAAAGTCAAGAGGGCTTTGCAAATTTTCTATTTATTTGTTATAATAGGAAACAGATATTCCATTCGTGGCAAAACAGGCCCCAACCACCTGGTCTGAAGAAAGGAAGGCGGGCATTTTGAGATATAAAATCGGAGATGTTGCCAAGATTCTCGGCATATCCCCCGACCTGCTTCGTTACTATGAAAAGAAGGGCGTTGTCAAGCCGGTCAAGGACCGGTCCAACGACTATCGCTACTATGAACCCTGGGACATCAATTTCCTGATCGATTGTCTGTGGTACAAAAACTTCGGCTTCGGTATCGATCAGGTCGCGACGATCGTCTCCAAGAGCAGCTACGAGGACATTGTCTCCATGATGGAGAACAAGGACGAGGAGATCGAACAGACGATCCGCCGGCAGGAGTTGCTTCTGCGGAGAACGCGCCAGCACCTGCAGAAGATCCGCACCGCGAAGGACTTCCTCGGCAAATGCGATCTGGTCTACTCCCCGGAGATCGTGCGGTATCTCAACCGCTTCAACCATGTGTTCGACAACAGCAAAGCACTGCAGGATCTGTCCCATCAATGGCTGAAATACATGCCCCTGGTCCACCGTTGCTTTGAGATCGGCCAGGCTGACCTGCAGAACAAGACGGAGAATTACGCCTGGGGCCTGAGCATGACAATGGACTATGTGCAGGAGCTGAACGTGCCGGTGAACCCGCCGGTGAAACACCTTCCTTCGGAGCCCAGCGTACATTCCGTCTTCACAAGCTCCGGAAAGGACGCGTTCACGCCGCGGCATCTGAAATACCTGATGGATTACGTCCGGTCGAACGATCTGAAGGTGACCGGCAACGCCCGGGGGAATCTGATCTGCTCTGTCGTGGAGGACGGAAAGCTCACCGGGTACTTTGAGGTCTGGCTCCCCATCGAGCCAAGGGAGGGCCTGGAATTTGCGCCAGCTCCCCTTTCAGACTGAACAATACAGGAGGAATAATATGATCAGCGCAAAAGAGTATTTTGAAGAGTATCTGACATGGAAGCGGAAGGAATCCTCTCTGCGTTCCGCGTCCTTCACCTATGAATCCTACGCCAGTCTGGCCCCGGAGGATCTGATCGCCGAGGCCGAGGCCGGCAACCCCGGCGCCCAGGAGGAGCTGGGAGAGCGGTATCTGTTTGGCCTGAGCGAAATCAAGGCAGATCCGGAGACTGCCATCGCCTGGTTTGAAAAAGCAGCTGAGCAGGGCCACCCCGACGCGCTTCATATGCTGGCGGACGTCCACCGGACCGACGAATTCGGCATGCTGGACTATGACAAATACTTCGAGCTTCTCAGGCCGGCGGCCGAACGGGGCAGCTGGAAGGCCATGTTCAACTATTCCTGCGCCCTCTACAAGGGAAAGGACGCCTATGAGGGACACGGCCCGGAGTCGGACAAGGCGGATGCTCTCACATGGTCCAGCCGCTGCGCTGTCATGACGACCAACCTTCTGGAGTTGTTTTTCCAGAACAACTGCTCCAACGACTTCACCGAGTATCTCGACGGTGTTTTCGCGCTGTTCATTCAATCGGTCTGCGTTTCGGCCCGTCAGGTCATCCGGGGCGACGGCGTCCCGAAAAACCCCAAGATGGCAAAGCGCCTCCTGACGGACGCGCAGAAATTCTACCGCCACTACTTCAAGGCGGGATGCAGCGATTTTGAAACGCTGCTGCAGCACTGTGAAGAGGGTTAAAAAGATCCCGGCTCCGACGAGCCGGGATCTTTCTTATCCAACATGCAGGAACTGAATCAGCAGGACCCAGGTCAGGCTGTAGTACACCACAACCGCGACCAGGTCATTGACCGTGGTGATGAGCGGTCCGGAGGCCACGGCCGGATCCACATGGATCGCCTTGAAAAACATCGGAATGATCGTGCCGAAGAGGCCCGAAACCACCATGGCTACGATCAAAGAGATCCCGATGCATCCCGATATGGCAAAGGCGGAATGGAGCGCAACGCTCTTCGCCAGGGTCAGGTAGACCCCCACAAGGCCGAACGCCAGCAGTCCCAGAAGCAGACCGTTGAGCAGCGCGACCTGCATCTCTCTGGGAACCAGACGGATCCGCTCCTTCACCGGGATCGTCTCGTCGGTGAGCACGCGGATCGTCACAGCCAGCGACTGTGTTCCCACGTTACCGGCCATATCCAGGATCAGGGACTGGAACGCGATGATCAGCGGAAGCTGCGCAACGACGCCCTCAAAGACCCCGACCACACTGGAAACAATCAGTCCGAGGCAAAGGAGGATCAGAAGCCAGGGCAGACGTTTTTTTACGCTCTCCCCCACCGATTCCTTCAGGTCGTTCTGGGCGGTCAGACCGGCCAGCCTCGCATAGTCTTCATCCATTTCCGCGTCTGACATTTCCATCAGGCTCTGGGCCGTCAGGATCCCCAGGACCCGGTTCTGGTGATCGAGCACCGGAATGGAATCCTCAGAATAGTCCTTCAGGGTCTCGATGCAGTCCTCCACCAGCTCCTGGGCATAGACAAATGGAAAGGAGGTGATGGACAGATCCTTGATTGAGGCATCCCCCCGGGCGGTAATGAGATCCCGCAGCGGAACTGCGCCGTAGAATGTTCCCCCCGGATCCAGCACATAGATCGTGGAGATGTTGTCGTTTTCGCGGGCCTGAACCGCAAGAGATTCCATGGCCTCTTTCGCCGTGGCGTCCAGCGGCATCTCGATATAGTCCGTGGTCATTTTGCTGCCGATCTCGTCCTCATCGAAGGAGGCGACCAGCGCAATGTCCTTTTTCGTCTCCGTATCCAGAAGGTCCAGGATCACGTCCCGCTTCTCCCGGCTGAGGTTGCGGAGCATCGGCACCGCGTCGTCCGGTTCCATCCGGGATACGACCTCGACTGCTCTGCGGACGTCCAGTTCCGCCAGAAGGGCCGCGGCCTCCTCCTCGTCGTCCAGATAGGAGAATATATCCGAGAGGACCTCCGGATCCAGCACGCGGCAGAGCTTTTTCCGCTCCGCCTCCCGCAGCTCCGGGAGTACCGCAGCAATGTCGTTTTCGTGGTATTCTTCCAGCTTATTCCGCAAAGCCAGCGGCGTCGCGGTGCTGCGGATAATGGTGAGCACTTCCTCCGCATGCTCATTGAGCGGAGAACGTGCCGCTTCCGTCGTTTTCATCATACAAAGAACCTCCCTGCTTGCGCGAATGCGCAGATTTGGAGGAGCCTGCCGCTGAATTTGGACGCAAAAAACCCATCGCCGGTTTCCCGCCGATATTCAGAAGCACACTCCGTAGCGGCTCGTGTATGGGAAAAACAGGGCGATGGTATCAAGCATTGCAGCCGAGGCGCACAACATGGACCCCGACAGACATACCGATCTCCCATATTCGCCCATGACTGTCACAGCCGTCCATTTTGTTCACCTCACAATATCTGTTAGAAATCTGGAGTTCAATCCACCTGTTATTATGTCACGATTTCGTTCAAATTTCAAGCCTTCCGCTAAAAAATCCCGCTGGAATTTTTCCAGCGGGATTAGATTTCGGTTAAACCGCAGCAGCCTGCTTTTCCGCCATTTGCCGCCGTTTCTGGGCATTGGCGAGCATGAGCTTGATCCGGTTTTCCTGATTGATCTTTGTGGCGCCGGGATCGTAGTCGATGGCCACGATATTCGAGTCGGGATAGTCCTCCTTGAGGCGGCGGATCATCCCCTTGCCGACGATATGATTGGGCAGGCAGCCGAAGGGCTGGGTGCAGACGATGTTCGGGACGCCGGAATGGATCAGCTCCAGCATTTCCGCCGTCAGCAGCCATCCTTCTCCCATCTTGTTTCCGTCTCCGAGGTACCCGTGGATCAGATTGTGCAGATCATTGAAGTCCCCGGGGGCACGGAACCGGCCCGACCGGTTCAGCGCGTCGATCATGGCGTGCTGGTATTTCATCAGATACCGCTCCAGGAAGCGGCACAGCTTCTGCTTGGCCCAAAGGCCCCCGTAGAGGTCCACGTCCACGTCCCGGTTATAGACTTTGAATATAATGAAATCCATCAGGCCGGGGATCACAGGCTCCACCCCTTCACTGAGGAGGAAGTTGGCAAGGTTGTTGTTGCCCAGCGGAGAGTATTTCACGTAGATCTCTCCGACCACGCCGACTCTTACCTTTTCCTTTCTGGAAACGGGAACTGCCTTGAATTTCTCTATGATGCGGTCAAAGTTCCGCACCATGCTCTTAAACGTCATGCCGCGTCCGGCGCGCATTTCCGAGATCAGGTATTCCCTGCATTCGTCCAGGCACCGGTCCGTATCGCCGGGGTTCAACTCGTAGGGCCGGACCTGCCAGCCCACATTCATCATCAAATCACCGTAGATGATCGCGAAAGCGGCCTTCCTCAGAATCGGGATCGTCAGCTTGAACCCGGGGTTTTTCTCCAGGCCGGAAAGGTTCAGGGAGATCACCGGAACGTATTCCAGCCCCGCCCGGGCCAGCGCCTTCCGGAGCAGATACAGATAGTTGGAGGCCCGGCAGCCGCCGCCCGTCTGGGTGATAAACAGCGCCACCTTATGGGGATCGTATCCACCCCGGTGGATCGCGTCGATCAGCTGCCCGATGACAAGGATCGCAGGAACGCAGGCGTCGTTGTGAACGTACTTCTGCCCTTCCTCCAGGATCGTATGTCCGGAGGTGTTGAGCATTTCCACGTTGTAGCCCGCCTCCCGGAGGATGCTCACCAGCATGGCAAAGTGATCCGGGAGCATTTGCGGCGCCAGAATGGTATACTCCTTCGCCATTTCCTGGGTAAACAGCAGACGGCCGTATTTGTCATATACTAGCTGTGCCATGCTCAGGCCTCCTTTCTGGCGTCCATTGCCGCCATCAGCGAGCGGATCCGGATCTTGATGGCGCCCAGATTGGAGATGTCGTCGATCTTCAGCTGGGTATAGAGTTTTCCGTTGGATTCGAGAATCGTCCGCAGCTCGTCGGTGGTGATGGCGTCCGTTCCGCAGCCGAAGGAGACGAGCTGAACCATCTGCATGTCCTTCTGCGTGACGATATAGCGGGCCGCATTGTACATCCGGCTCTGGAAGGTCCACTGATTGAGCACCGTCCGGGGCTCATATCCCATCCGGTAGCTGAGGCAGTCCTCCGTGACGAGGACAAACCCAAAGGATGTGATCAGGTCATTGATGCCGTGGTTGATCTCCGGGTCGATGTGATAGGGCCGGCCGGCCACCACAATGATGGAGCGGCCTTCCTCTCTCGCCTTCTGGATGTATTCGTCTCCGGTTCTGTGGATATCCTCCACATAGGCGTCATAGGCCGCAAAAGCCTCCCTCACGGCGGCGGCGGTCTCCTTTTTCGGAACGCCGAACTCCTTCAGGAACAGCTCCGAGAGCCGCTTAGAACAGTCCTTGCGCCGCCACAGGCCCACATAGGGATCCAGGAACCTGACCCGCTGCAGGGACGGCAGGTTGGCCGCCAGCAATTCCGGATAGTAGGCCACCACCGGGCAGTTATAGTGGTTGTCCCCGATCCCCTCGTCGTTGTTGTAGGACATGCAGGGATACCAGATGGCGTCCACGCCCTCCTCCACCAGCGCCTCCACATGGCCGTGGAGCAGCTTGGCCGGATAGCAGACCGTATCGGAGGGAATGGTCTTCTGGCCCTTCAGGTAGATCCCGCGGGAGGATTCCGGCGACAGGACCACCTCAAAGTTGAGCTTCGTGAACAGCGCGAACCAGAAGGGCAGGTTTTCATACATATTCAGGCCGAAGGGGATCCCGATCCGGCCCCGGGAGCCGTCGCCCTCCCCCGTTCCGTTCAGGGCCCGGAGCTTTTGATACTTATAGCTCACCATATCCGGCATGGCGATCT
>CACYXZ010000077.1 GCA_902778525.1 Oscillospiraceae bacterium
GAGACGGTATGTCTTTTGTACCACCAAAAGAAGGACTTTATTTTTGTGCCGTATGAACCGAAAGATGCGGAGTATCTGAAAAAGTAAAATGAATTATTCAAATCGTCATTTGGAGAGAAAAAATGAAACTAATCAGGAAGTACTTACATCCGATCATCTTACTGATTGTTTTTGAAGCAGTTGCCGTGACCTTGTGGCTGACTAAAAACAATCTGTTTTATCTGTTCAATTTCAGCTATATCGGATTGTCCATATTTTTCGGACTCGTTCTGTTTATAAATAAAAACAAACATGCCCGACGCGTTGTTCAGCTGCTTGTCGGTCTGTACATGCTTGTCTATCTCGGATTGATCTGTAATGAAAACATGCAGATCGAGGGCTTCTGGTACTATCTCTTCACAGGAGTATTTGAGGCTGCAACCATCCATTATGCTGTGGCAAAGATTTTCGGGCCGCTGATATTCGGACGCGGATGGTGCGGATATGCATGCTGGACGGCAATGGTGCTTGATTTTCTCCCGTATAAGGTCCCCGCCCAGCCCAGAAAGAAAATAGGGTGGATAAGATATATCACATTTGCTCTGTCACTAATTTTCGTATCAGCGCTTTTCCTTGCAAAAGTCGGCAATATCGAAAGGATTATGTTTTGGGCATTTATAGCGGGGAACATCGTCTATTACGGGATCGGTATCATTCTTGCCTTCGTATTCAAAGACAACCGAGCGTTCTGTAAGTATATCTGCCCGATCACTGTTTTCCTCAAGCCTATGAGTTACTTCTCATTGATCCGAGTCAAATGTGATACGGATAAATGTATTCATTGCGGAAAGTGCAGGCGGGTCTGTCCAATGAATGTTGACGTGACAGATAACTCAAGAAAAAGAGAAAACGGTACGGAGTGTATTCTCTGTATGGAGTGCGTGAACAATTGTCCCAAAAATGCACTTTGACAAATATCCGTTTGTTGATTTGTTTCTGGATCTGAATTCTATTGAGACCGTCAGTTTGCTGTCAAAAACGATCTGATTCAGAAAACACCAGTGTAAGGAGGTTATACCATGTTTCGACCCATGCTGCGAAAAAAGCAGCAGCTCCCGGAGGAAGAATGTCTGGAGCTGCTGAGGCGGGAGCCCCGGGGAGTGCTGTCCGTCCTGGGGGACGAGGGCTATCCCTACGGAGTTCCCATCAACCACTATTACTGCCCGGAGGACGGCCGCCTCTATTTCCACAGCGGAAAAACCGGCCACAAGATCGACGCCATCCGGCAGATGGACAAGGCTTCTTTCTGCGTGTACGATTCCGGGTTCCGCCGGGAGGGAGAATGGGCGCTGAACATCCGGAGCGTCATCGTATTCGGCCGGATCGAAATGGTCGAAGACACGGCGCGGATCTATGAGATCGCCCGGAGGCTGAGCCGGAAATTCACCGACGACGAAAACTACATCGAGCAGGAAATCGCACGCTCCGGCCCCGGTACGCTGATGTTCGCCCTGAACATCGAGCACATGACCGGCAAGCTGGTCAACGAGTCCTGAGCAGGCAGGCGCCTGCCGGCAAAAGCCGGCAGGCGCCTGTATTTTATAGGTTGATCAGGGCATCGGCGGGGGACCGCCCATGCCGTCCGGAGGCATCATGCCGTCCGGGGGAGGGCCGCCAGGGCCGCCGGGGCCGCCGGGACCGCCGGGACCGCCCATGCCCATCATAGAGGAGGTGTCCAGCTCCACGTATTCCTCGCTGATGGAGTAGCTGCCGTCATCGGCAACCACCAGCCAGCCCTGGAAGTCAAAGGCCACGTTGACGATTGCCACGCCGGTGACGATGCTGGGGGCGCCCACATAGTAGTACAGGCCGTCGTCGATGGTGATGTCGGCGTACTTTCCGGCGCACTGGGTCCGGTAGTTCTGGCCCACCACCCAGTCGGAGGTGTCCACGCTGCCGCCGCCCTCGCCTGCGGACAGGTTGCCGGCCTCGGCGCTCTTGCCGTCATAGGGCTCTCCGTCCACATACAGGGTGGCGCCGTCGGCGATCTCGATGGTGCCGTTGTTCATGAGGCCGGTAATGTAGCAGTCCTTCGTGACCTTCCAGGTGGCCCCATCTTCCACGGTGACGAGGATGTTCGCACCCTCCATGGCCTTGTTGATCACATGGGAGATGATGTAGTACTCGTTCATGGTGAACTCGGTGATCTGGATGTTCTCGGCTTTGTCCGCGTCCTCGGTGACGTTTCCTTCCGCATCCAGCAGAACGTACTTCACCGTGCAGGCTTCGCCGCCGTTGGGGGCGATGCCGTCGCCGTACTTCTCCGCCAGCTCGTCGAGATAGGCCGCAGCCTCGGCGGTGTAGGGCAGGCCGTGGACCGCGGAGGTGGCGGAGATGGCGCCCTCCAGGGTCACCTTGCTGCCGATGTTCACCAGCAGGCCGCCGGGGGTGGTGCCGGAACCGGTGCCGGTGCCGTTGAAGATGTCGCCGGTGTAGGTGACCGGGTCGGCAGAGGACTGGCTGGTCTCCAGATTCAGGGTGGTGTTATAGCTGCCGCCGGCGGTGGGGGCCACAAAGCCCGCCTCGTTGGGATCCGAGAATCCGGAGGAGAAGGTGGGCATACCCCAGGCAGAGCCGTCCCACTTGTAGAAGCCCTGGTCGCCGGAGGTGTCTCCGCCGCCGCCGGAGGTGCCGTAGCCGTCATCGTCGTCCATCTGCTGGAAGAGGATGCCGGAGGCGGGGTTCATCTCCGCGCCGGAGACGGTGAAGGTGGAGTTCTGGGCGCCGCGCACCAGAATGACCGCTTCCTCGGTGTTCCAGACAGAACCCTTGTCCAGGGTCACCTGGGACGCGCCCTGATGGTCCATGACGCCGAATACGGAGTTGACCACCGTGTCCCTGGCCTCGCCCTCGAAGGTGCCGACCTCCTCGCCGGTGGCCTCGTTGACCAGGATCATGCCCTTGGCCGAGGGGCCGTAATAGGTGGGACCCGCGCCGGTGAGGATGGTGGTGTAGGTGGTGCCGTCAAAGGTGGCGCCGTAGAAGTTCTCATAGGAGGAACCGATGTTGTAGGTGCCGTAGCCGGAGCCGTAGTTCTTCTCATAGCCGAAGAGGGCGGCGCCGCCGTTCATGGAATCGGAGCTGTTGTTGCCGGTCTTGTCCGAGCCGTCGTACTCCGTGACCTTCAGGGTAGAGTTGACCACGTTGACGGTGGGGGTGGTGCAGTCGTCCGTGGAGATCACGGCCCAGGAGCCGGACTCGATGGTGGAATCCACCACGGTGAAGGAGCTGCTGTTGCCCAGGACGTTCGCCGCCCGGACGCCGCCGTAGATACCCAGGACCCAGGGGGGCGAGATCATATAGGCCTGGGCCGCCGTGGAGGCATAGCCCTCATAGGCTTCCGTCAGGGGGTTCGCACCGCGGGTCACGATGCTGGAATTGCGCATTACCGCGTTGGCGTAGGCGTCCACCACCACTGCGTCCCGTCCGAAGCCGTCGGTCTCAATGTTGACGTTGTCCATGGTCAGGGTGGTTTTGGTATCCGCGCCGCCGGTGGCCACCACTACGGTGCCCAGCGCGGTGAAGTCGTTGGCGTTCTTGCCGTCAGAGTTGTCGGAGAACTTCAGATCCGCGTCCCGCAGCGTCACATCCGTGTCCGCCTCCGTACCCACCACGGCCAGGAAGCCGGTATTGGTGGCGCTGGCGTCATTGAGGGCGTCGCCCAGCTCTGAGCTGACCGCTCCGTTGGAGACCGTCACCGCGCCGCCGTCTTCGGCTGCCAGCTCCGGCAGATTGCCGGCGACCTCCCCGCCTGCCACGCGCAGGCCGAGGATAAAGCTGCTCGAAACGCCCTTCCCCTCCCAGGAGGGGATCAGGGAGCCGGTGTAGGTGACTTCGCCGTCGGCGCCGAGCTCATAGGCGGGATAGTCCGGCGTTTCCTCCGGGACTTCCTCTTCCGCAGACGCTTCCGCACTGTCCGCCGGAGCAGGCTCCTCTGCGGGGGCCGCAGCCGTTTCTGCGCTCGCCGCCTCTTCCGCAGGCGCCGCTTCCTCCACTGGTGCGGAGGCCGTCTCTTCTGCAGGCGCAGCGCTGCCCGGCTGGGCGCCGCCGCAGGCGGTCAGACTCAGCAGCATGCCGCAGGCCAGCAGAATTGCTAACAATCTTTCTTTCATAGTATCCCTTTCCAAACGGATCAGATTGCACAGCCCTGTGCTGTCCCGTTTTCCCAATCATTGTACCACATTTTCCCTGTAATTGTTTCACCCATTTTCACGCGCCATGTCAATTTGTCGCCTGCTTCCCTGCCCTCCGGCGTCCGGCCCGTGGGTCTGAAGGGTCACCGCGCCCGGCTCCTCGCCGGGCGGACGGCGGATCCTGCCGGGACTGGTGCCGAACTGCTTCCGGAAGGCCCGGTAGAAGGCGGAGTAGTCCGAAAAGCCGCTGTCCAAGGCCGCCTCGCTGGCGGGCATGCCGTTGCGGATGCTCTTTGCAGCCCGGATCAGCCGGTTCTGCAGGATATAGCTGTAGACCGAACTGCCGGTCTGCGTCCGGAACAGCCGCATGAAGTAGTAAGGACTCAGATGCACATGGGCCGCGATCTGCTCCACCGTCAATCCGGTCCCCAGATGCTCCTGGATATAGGTCAGAGCCAGGGAGATCTTCGCGTCGTAGCGATCCTCGCCCCGTTCCGGATCCCGCCGGTCCGGTATGGCCCGGCCCAGATGGACCAGCAGCTGCATCAGGCAGGTATCGCACAGGATCTGCGCCCCGAAGCGGTGGTCTTCAGACGCCTGCTCCATCTCCTGGAGCAGAGACTTCAGCCGCGCCCTCAGGGCGCCGTCCGGCGTGATCCGCCGTCCCCGCAGATCCGCCGTCCGGAAGCAGTCCATCAGCGGCACCTCCGGAATGGCCCGGTTGATGTAGCCGCCGTCCAGGTAGATGATGATCCGTTCATAGGGGATCTCCCGGCTGATATTGGCCCGGTGGACCGCGTGATGCCGGATCAGCAGCACATCCCAGGGCCGCAGTGCATAGTTCTCGTCCTCCACCAGATACTCCACCTTGCCAGAGAGCAGGATCACGATCTTGTCGAAGTCGTGAAAGTGAAAGTCACGCTCCTGCCCCATGGTGTCCTTCAGGTGAAAATAGTGATACCGCTCCCGGAGATATCCCTCCTGCCGGACCGACTTTTCCGCCATGTGAACCCCTCCTTCCGCATCTCCCGAACACCATAGCACATTGTAGCAGGATTTGCAATATTTATGGCAGTTTTGACTATATAAATTGTTATTTCTGTTTCGTATAATGTAGTTGACATAAAAAAGGAGGGGTCTGCAATGAAAACAGGCTTTTTGAAAACCTACGGATTTCTGATCTGCATGCTGGCGGCCATCGTTGCCGGCTGTATCGTGGGCGCCGTGTGGCCCGGGGCCACCTGTCTGGAGCCGCTGGGCACCGTCTTTGTGAACCTGATGTTCTGCGTGGTGGTGCCGATGGTGTTCTGCTCCATCTCCTCGGCCATCGCCAACATGAAGAGCGTCAAACGGGCCGGCAAGCTGCTGGGCACCACCGTGGTGACGTTTCTGTGCACCGCGGCCATCGCGGCGGTGATCATGTACGTGATCGTCCGGTTCCTGCCCATCTTCACCATGGAGCCGGAATATGAGGCCGGTGAGACCGGCACCCTGAGTCTGCCGGAGATGGTCATCAACTTCTTCACCAAGCCCGACTTCACCGAGCTCTTCAGCCGCCGGGCTATCCTGCCCCTGATCGTGGCGGCGATCCTCTTCGGCTTTGGCATTCAGATGGCGGGCGGCTCCAAGACCAAGACCGCGCAGCTGCTGTCCGACATCACGAACTGCATCATGAAGACCGTGAAGATCATCACCTACTATGCCCCCGTCGGCTTCTTCGGTTTCTTCGCCTCCCTGGTGGCGGTCCACGGCCGTGACTTCGTGTCCAACTACGCCCGGGCCATCATCGTCTACTATGTGGTATCCTTTGTCTACATGTTCGTGTTCTTCCCCATCTACGCCCGGTTCGGCGGCGGCAAGGGCGGCGCGAAGGTCATGTTCCGGCACCTGTTCCGGCCCGCGGCGGTGTCCTTCGGCACCTGCTCCTCCGTGGCGACCATTCCCACCAACATGGAGGTGGCGGAGGAGACCGGCATCTCCAAGGAGGTCAGCGACATCGTTCTGCCCATGGGCGCTACCATGCACATGGACGGCAGCGCCATGAGCGCCATCATCAAGGTGGCCTTCCTCTTCGGCATGTTCGGCAAGGACTTCGGGACCGGCGAGGCCATTCTGGCCATCATCGTGGCGGTGTTCTCCTCCGTGGCCATGTCCGGTATTCCCGGCGGCGGCGGCACCGGCGAGCTGGTGCTGTGCACGCTGTTCTTCCCGGAGCATCTGGGCGTCGCCTTCCCGATTGCTCTGGCCATCGGCGATCTGGTGGATCCCCCGGCCACCATGGTCAATGCCGCCGGAGACTATGTGGTCTCCTACATCGTCTCCCGGTTCGTGGACGGCAAGAACTGGCTCCAGAAGCAGATGGAACAGGCAAAAAAATGATTCTCGTCATCAAAAAGGGACGCCGCACAATGTGCGGCGTCCCTTTTTTGCTTATTCGAAGAGGCTGGTCTGCCGGGTTTTCAGTGCCCGGAGATCCTCAAGATCCTCCATGGAGACCGGCGCGCAGCCCCGCTCCAGGAGGCCCCGTGTCCCCGGCTCCTCCGGCGTGCCGTCCCATACAAAGACGGGACTCCAACCGTGCTTCAGATTCTCCACGACCCCCTGCCAGGTGCCGCCGGCACCGTAGTCCGACTGGGCCACCAGCACCTTCTGTCCCATGGCATGGATCAGGTCGTTGCGGTCGTAGGCCCGGGGGATGGAAAAGGGCAAATCAAATCCATCCCGGCTGACCAGCAGGACCCGGCCGGTCTCCAGCTCCTGCCGCAGGGTTTCCATCCGCCGATGCAGGCTGTCCGCCAGGAACAACACAGCGGTTCCCTTTGCCGCCATCGCGGCCTCAAACCCCGCCGTATCGGCGCCCGCCGCGCCGCCGGAGACATAGGTCAGCCCCTGCTCCGCCGCGGCCCGGCCTGCCGCTGCGGCAAACCGCCGCCCCGGCTCCCGGAGCTTTCTCGATCCCACCAGGGACACGCACTCCGTCTGGAACAACGCGGGATTTCCGGCCCAGTAGAGCAGCATGGGCGTCCGGTCTCCCAGCGCTTCCCGCAGCCGGGCGGGATACTCCGGACTGATCCGGGTGGCCACCGAGATCCCCAGCCGGGACAGGGTGTCCAGATGCCGGTCCAGCCGGTCCTCCTGTCGGAGCTTTTCCACGATGGACGCCGCCTCCGCGGGCGTCTGTCCCAGCCGGATCAGCGCATCCCGCGTCACGTCTCCCTCCGGATCGCCGGGGCCAAGCGCCTCCAGCATCTTCCAGAGACTTCGATAGGTCCGGATCCCCATCGGCTTTTCCCCGTCGAACAGTCCGAACAGCAGAAGCATGCACCGCTCTGCCGGCGTACAGGTCCTCATTTGTACTTCTTCTTGATGACGGGCTTTTTGACTTCCTGCTCCACCAGCTCCCCATTGATGAGCTTTACGGGGGTCACGGTGAAGTTGGACCACTTGGCGATCTCGTCCAGCTTGGCCTTGTCCAGCAGGGAGCCCAGCAGGGAGATTGCCACGCCCTTTTTCCTGGCCCGGCCGGTCCGGCCGATGCGGTGGATGTAGTACTCGTTCTCCGCGGGGATGTCGTAGTTGAGCACGCAGTCCACGTCGTCCACGTCGATGCCCCGGGAGGCCACGTCCGTGGCCACCAGCACATTGAGCTTTCCGTCCCGGAAGCTCTGCATGACCTTTTCCCGCTTGCTCTGGGGGATGTCTCCGTGGAGGCAGTCCACCGTGTAGCTCCGGCCCCGCAGATCGTCCCCCAGCCGCTGGCACATATGCTTGGTGTTGCAGAAGATGATCACCCGGTCAAAATGAAGCTGGTCCAGCAGCTCCATGGTGGTCAGGAGCTTTTCGATCTCGTTGCAGGAGACACTGTACTGGATGATGTCCGGACGGCTCTCCTCCTTGGGCTGGACGGTGATCTCCACCTCGTCCCGCTGGTACATCCAGCTCACCGTCATGACCTCCTGAGAGATGGTGGCGGAGAACAGGCCCATGTTGGTGCGGTTCTTCATCTTCTCCACGATGCCGGTGACGTCCTTGTAGAAGCCCATGTCCAGCATCCGGTCCGCCTCGTCCAGGATCACTGTCTTGATGCCGTCAAAGCGGATGTTCTTCCGCTTGTAGTGGTCCATAAGCCGCCCCGGCGTGGCCACGATGATCTGGGGCTTTTTGCTCAGCTGCTTGGCCTGGGTGTCCAGCTTCTGGCCGCCGTAGAGCACCGCCACCCGGATGCCCTTCTTGAACTCCAGCAGGCCCCGGAGCTCGTCCCCGATCTGCAGGGCCAGCTCCCGGGTGGGAGCCAGGATCGCCGCCTGCACCGCCTCGGATTCCGGGTCGATGTGCTCGATGACGGGGATCCCGAAGGCGAAGGTCTTTCCGGTGCCGGTGGGGGCCTTGGCGATGACGTCCTTCCACTCCATCAGGGGGCCGATGGCCTCGGCCTGGACCTGGGTGGGGTAGCCGTAGCCCTTCTTCTCCAGTGCCTTCAATATTTCCTCGCTGATGGGTAAATCCTGAAATGTGATAGTTTCCATGTTCAACCTCTGTTTTTCTTTGAAAATTCGTATAACTATATTATTATAGCCTCATACCACCAGGAAAGTCAATTCCGCCTCATACCACCAGGAAAGTCAATTCCTGCATTGTGCTTCCTTCAGAATTGTGCATTGTACTTCCATAAAAATTGTGGTAAGATGAGAAAAGAATATCACAGAAAGGATCTTTGATATGAGCTACGCAGATCAGGTATTCATAGAAAACTGCCGGGACATCCTGCAGAACGGCGTCTGGGACACCGATCAGAACGTCCGGCCCAAGTGGGAAGACGGCACCCCCGCCCACACCGTCAAGAAATTCGGCATCGTCAACCGCTATGATCTCCGGAAGGAGTTCCCCATTCTCACCCTCCGCCGGACCTACTACCGCTCCGCCATCGACGAGCTCCTTTGGATCTGGCAGAAGAAGAGCAACAACGTCCATGACCTCAACAGCCACGTCTGGGACGCCTGGGCCGATGAAAACGGCTCCATCGGCAAGGCCTACGGCTATCAGCTGGGGGTCAAGCACCACTACCCCGAGGGGGATATGGATCAGGTGGACCGTGTCCTCTACGATCTCAAGCACAACCCCGCCTCCCGGCGGATCCTGACCAACATCTACAACTTCGCGGACCTTTCGGAAATGGCCCTGTATCCCTGCGCCTATTCCATGACC
>CACYXZ010000078.1 GCA_902778525.1 Oscillospiraceae bacterium
GCATATCGACATCACCCTGCCCGAGGCCCAGACTGAGGATCAGGCATACGCCATTTTATTTCTGGCATCCGATGAAGCCAAGGCCATCACCGGGCAGATCCTGTATGTGGATCATGGTACGACCATGTACTGATACTATTCTCTCTTCGATCCTGTAGTTTTACAGATGAGGAGTCCAAACCTCACCATTGATTCTTCGGCTCGGCAAAAAAGATAGGTGCATCTCCGTCAGCCATAAGAACATCCTTTCATGCCGGGCAAGTCTCGCACCTGAGTCCGTTTTAAAGCAGACTTACCAACGTCGCCTTTCAAATCTGCAGCAGCCGGTATCTGCGGGTTGGTCATCAGCGTCCCCTCTGTCCTAAATGAATCCTCCGGGCCACAGGCTTGAATGGCCCGGAGCCCATCAGAACAAGAAATGATCATAGAGAAGGAACAGATGAATTGCAAAAAAACGAGCACGTCAGCAGGTCATATCTGCTGCCGTGTTCGTTTTCTTTTACAGCATCATCGCTCCGGAACGGGCCTCGCATCGTCTCTGCGCTCCGGCATCCACATTGTGGAAGCAGAGCCCCTCAAGGTCAAAAAAGCGCACAGGACGCATATTTTATCACTTGTGCAGGGATGGCGCAAACGGTAAGATGCAAGTAGGAATCCAAATGAAAAAGGAGGAATTGTTATGAAAATGAGATGGCCTGTATACCTGCTGATCCTGGCGATGCTGCTGGGACTGATGACCGGCTGCGGCGGCCAGGCGGCCCCTTCCGCCGCGACGGCTCCGGAAAGCGCCTCTGCCGGGGAGGCGGCGCCCCAGGAGGCTGCCGCACAGGCGGAGAATCCCGCGGCGGAGGCGGCGCCTGCGGAGGCAGAACCGGCGGCCTCGGCCACAGAGGAAGTCCCCGGCGAACCGGAGGACGCCCCGGACTACCGGGAGCCCCTGAGTTATCCCCTCGCCGACGGAAGCGTCACCTTTACAATCCTTCACAACGAGCCTGCGCTCGGCCCCATGACCGGGCAGATGAACATGAGCACCTACGGGGACTTTGAGTCCATCGCCCTGGGCACCGAGGCAATCGGCGTGACCCCGGAGTGGACCTCCCTCTCCGCCTGGTCCGGTGACACGCAGTTCAATCTGGTGGTGGCCTCCGGGGACTATCCGGACGTGTTCACCTCCATCGACAAGTACTACACCGGTTCCTTCGCCAAGGCGCTGGAGGACGAGGTCATCGTCACCATCGACCCGGAGCTCATGGCGGAAAACATGCCTGAATACTGGAATCTGCTGGAGGACGATCCGGACCTGAAGCGGGCCGTCACCGTGGAGGATGGGGAGTTTGCCGCCTGGTATTCCATCTTCGATAAGCAGATCGTCAACGAGGGCTACTTCATCCGGAAGGACCTGCTGGACAAACTGGGCATGGGCATTCCGGAGTCCGTCAATCAGCTCAATGACTTTGCCTACGCCGCAAAGAGCGAATTCGGACTTCAGAGCGTTATGATGATGGCATCGGATCTGGCTGTCATGAGCGAAGCCTTCGGGCTGGGCTCCGCCTCTGCTGCCGGCACGGGCACTACCGTTGCTACCGGCGCGGGCTTCTCCTATCACCGGGAGGGAGATCAGATCGTTGCCGACATCACCTCTGAGCGGTATCAGACCTATGTGGAGCAGCTCCATCAGTGGTATGCCGATGGCATCGTCTCCCAGAACTTCACGGAGCTGGACTCCGGGAACTTCTCCGGGGACATGGAGGCGGAACTGGCCGCCGACCGGACCGTCATCTGCAAGACTCTGGTCAACTCCTGGGACAACCTGATCACCCTGAATCCGGATCCGGACTTTGAACTATCTCCCATGGTGGTCACCATGGACGGCGGCAACGTCCATTCCGGCCGGGGCGAGCGGCAGTTTGACTCCAGTTCTCTGTCCAGCACCTGCGATCCGGAGCTGTATCCCTACATTCTCGGCTGGATGAACTACTGGTACACCGACGAGGGCGCCATGCTTGGATCCTACGGAATCCAGGGCGTGGACTATGACTATGACGAGAACGGGGACATCTACTATCTCGAGAGCATTACCCAGAATGAGTTCGGCTACCCGCCCATGCTCTACAGCCGGGCCCGTTGCTTCTCCGGCGCCGCCTTCGGCCTGATGTACCAGGACCGGACCGTGCCCTTCTACACCGAGACGCAGACCGCCTGCATCGACCTGTGGACCTCCCGCACCGACGACGAGGAAGCGGTGCCTCAGAGTCTGAGTCTCACCACCGCGGAGAGTGAGATCGTGGCTCAGTACGCCACGGATCTGGCCACCTATATCTCCGAGGAAATCCCCAAATTCGTCACCGGAGCCCGGGATCTTGCCACCTGGGGCGACTTCATGGCCACGGTGGAGAGCATGCACGTTGCCGAGCTGACGGAGGTCTATCAGGCGGCCTATGACCGGTATTATGAGAGCTGACACGAACTAAGGAAAGAAACGGAGGGAAACCATGATCGGTGTATACCAAATCAGCGGCATTGATGCGAAGATCATTGCGCGTAACTACTATGACGGAACCATTCACGTCAGCTGGGAAAACGGAGAAACCTTCGGCATTGCGGAAAAGGTGCGGACGGAGGGAAATAAGCTGTCCTTCATCCTGCCTGAGCCCGTCGCAGCGGAGGTGGTCCTGGAGATCAGCGGAGGCAGCTATACCGGCACCGTAAACGGCACGGCGGTCGCCGGCGCCATCGCCCCCATCACCGACGAGGACGACCGGATCGGGAAATCTGAGATGAAGAAAAAGGCCCTGATCCTCTATGCCACCATCACAAAAAACACCGAGCGGATCGCAAAGGCCTTCGCTGAGAGCTTTGAGAGCTACGGGTGGACCGCGGAGCTGTTCCGCATCACAAATAAAACAGAGTCCATGCCCTCGAATTACAACGACTACGATGTGGTATGCCTTGGCAGTCCCATTGTGGCGGGCAGTCCCCTGATGTGCGTGCAGAAGCGGTTCTCTCCCGGCGGGGGTTCCTCCCTGGAGGAGGATGTGACAAAGAACGCTGAGGCCGGCCTCGGCTTCAACGCAGGCGGCGTCGGTCTGAGAGGTCCCGAGGGTCCCGGCGGTCCCGGCGGTCCGGGAGGCCCCGGCGGCCCGGGAGGCCCCGGTGGTCCCGGTGGTCCCGGTGGTCCGGGAGGTCCCGGTGGTCCGGGAGGTCCCGGCGGCATGCCGGATGACGGCACCGTCCGCTGGGCGGGCGGTCCCCCTGCCCACGGCGTCCACCATCCCCTGGGCATCATCTTCACCACCTACGGCGGCGGCTGCAGCGGCCCCGAGGAGGCGGCGGGAACCCTGGCCCTCCTCAAGCTCTATCTGGAGCAGCGGAACGCCAAGGTCATCGGCACCTTTGCCTGCTGCGGCAAGGAGTTCGGCCCCGCCGGCATTGACGACGGCGGCAAGCCCATGGTCATGGGTCCGGGCAGACTGGAGCCTCCGGTCTACTACAAGGACGGAAACGGCAGCTATCACGCGGGCTCCTTCTTCTTCCACACCCACATGAACTCCAAGCCAAATTCCAGGGACATCATGAAGGCAAAGGCCCTGGTGGCGGATATCGTGGAGGACTACTTCTACTCCCACGACGGCATCCGAAAGGTGCTGTCCTCCCAGTACGTATCCATCAGCTGAGTGAAAATGGCGGGCCCCGCGAAATCGAAAGATTTCGCGGGGCTTCTTTTCTTCGTATTCCAAATGTTATTTGCCTGGCTCCACAAGGATTTCTCCGGTGTAGGTCACGTTTGCCTCCGGCGTGACCGGACGCCCGTTCACAAAGACCCGCCCGTGGACAGCCGAGGTTTTATCCACCGTCAGTGAGGTCAGATAGCAGGTTCTGGTCACATTCCAGACCGAATCCCGCTCCAGTTTCAAAATGAGACCTGCCTGATAGGGCTTTTGGGAAATGCACTCCAGGAACGCGATATTGTACCACTTGGACAGTGGGACCGGACTGAGCCAGCGGTTCCCCTCCAGCCGGTCGATATGATGCCCTTCCGCGGTGGAGATGGCGCCGCTGTACCGCACGTTCTCCAGCCGGATCTCCAGGTTGCGGGCAGAGTCCTTCGGCGCGGCCGCGAAGGGATTGAAGCCACCGGGGCCCTCCGGCTTCTCCTCATAGTCCTTCCGGGTGATATGGCCGCGATAACCGCAGGCGTTGAAGCAGTCACCATTGATGTCCATATTGGAGAAGCGAGTGAATACGTCCCGGTTCGGCGTCGCTTCCGTGACGTTCAGCAGGCCGTCAGCGATCAGCGCCTTCGCCTCTGCCTTTTCCGTCTCCGTGGGAGAGGCCGGATCCTCGATGCCGTTGTGGAGATCGTCGTCGTCCATCATGCACAGGATCATGCCGGACTCGGAGATCAGAGTGGAGTCGTCCACGTCGATGTGGAAGGAGCCGTTGGATTTGACGGAGAAGCAGGCTACGCCGCAGTGGAACAGGGTCTTGTCCTTGATTTGAACGCCTCCGTTTCCGTTGCCCCGCTGGAGCATGACGCCCACCTTGTCGGTGTAGACCACCGTGTTCTGGGGTTTGATGTCCAGCCCTTCGGTCCCGAACACGCCCTCCAGATTTTCCGGCGTGGAGGCGCAGTAGATCACCTTCGCCGCAGCGTTGACGCAGGTGTTGGCGTAGTCGGCGGTGACCACCGTGCTTCCGGCAAATTTCACCGTGGTGTTGCCGATGGAGTAGGTGCCGTATCCGCCCGGATGGGGGGACGAGGAGGTGGGCTTGCCGCCCAGATCCCGGGTGATGTCCCCGTAGATCTCCGAGAAGGGAATCTTCGAAAGGCTCTCCCGGGCCGCCGCTTCGGAGGAGGTATCCACCCTGTCGCTGAGGCCGCCGGTGATGGCGATCAGAGAGTTGATGGCAGTGGATTTGCAGCCCTTGTTGTTGTCCGTGGACAGGACGCCCCACTTCTCGGACATGATCTGGGAATCGAAGTAGTTGGCCTCCGCCTTGTCCAGCAGGTTGGTGCTGCGGCAGTTGCCCTCGAAGCCGCCCATCCAGGGGGCGTTTCGCATCTTTTTCCCGCCGAAGCCGCCCTTCCAGCCGTCCTCAAACACACCCTCATGGGCGGAAAACCGGCTGTTTTTCACCATGACCCTGGCGCTGCCGCCGGCCACAAAGGTGGATCGAACGGTGCCGTAATTGCATATGTCCGCATTTTCGATGATCGTTTCGGTATCGTCCCCGCAGATCAGGAGCCCGGCGCCCATGCCCTGAAAATCGTCCATGCCGTTGCCGTTAAAACGGATGGTCAGGTCCTTCAGGCGGTATTTCCCGCCGGTGCCGCCGGCGATGATCCCGTTGAAGTTGTTGGCCCCGAAGGCGTCGCTGGGCGCGTCGTCGGACCGGATGGTCACGGAGCCGTCCGGGTTTTCCTGATACGCCGCGTCCACGCTGCGGGCAGGCACCTTCTCTCCGTTCTCCAGGAACAGGGCCGCCCGGTAGGGTTCTTCAAAGTAGTTCCACCAGGCCGGCTCCGGCGGCAGATCCGACGGCTCGTCCGGCATGGCCCCGGGCTTTAGAGGCTCGGTGGTGTAGCGGTATAGCTCGTACCGTTCTGTCAGGGTCAGGCGGATGTCGCCCTCGTAGCGGTATCCTCCGGCCAGCGGCATGAACACCCCGTCCACAGTCAGCGTGACCAGCATCCCGTCCGGGCCGGCGGCAACGGTGTTCTCCGGCAGAAGAAGCTCGGTCAGGGTCCTGTTTTCCGGGACATAGTAGAGATAGGGAATATCCCCGCTGCCGTCGGAACTGCGAAGGGCTTCGGCCACCAGCGCCACCGCCATCTCCCGGGTGAGCGGCGCGTCCGAAGGCTCCTTCGATGGGAGCGCTAAGGTGCCCAGCAGATCGTTGACCTTCTCCAGCGCGCGGCCATAGGAGATGCCGCCTTCGGAGCGCTCGATCTTCTTGACCTCGTCCATGTCCGTGCCCACGGCCCGGGCAAGCATCCGGTCAAAGGCGCTCTCCGCCAGGATCCCGTCCGATCCAAAGACAAACACGTCCGTTTCCCCTTCCACGGGCACGCCCCGGTAGATGTCCAGACTCACCAGCAGCGCCGCCGCGTCCGGATCGGGGATCCTGTCATAGTCCGGGTACTCGGTCACCCGGCGGACGCCCTTGCGGGTGTCCTGACCGCCGTCGTGCCGCCTGTACAGAGCGTCGATGGCATCGTCAAACTGAAGCATGCTTTTCATGTTGGTAATCTCCTTTCCTCCCCGCTTCTTTTACAGGTTCCGATAAAAGTCAGCCGCCCCCTGCAGCTCTTCCTCCGTTGGATGTCCCTTGGCAATTCCGCCCACCAGCTTGAAGGGCCCAAAGGTGTCAAAGCCCTGACAGTGATATGTCCCGATCTCCCTGGCGTGCTTTTCTGCAGCGACCGCCCGGATCGTCTTGAGGAAATCCCCGTCCGGCGCCCCGTGGGTATAGAGATAAAACACGTCCCTGTTCTCCGGCAGATGCCCGGACGCATAGGCAACGAGCTGCTTGGCAAATGCGCTGTAGTAAATCCCGGAGGCAAATCCGATCCGGTCATAGCCGGACAGATCTGCTTCCGGAGACGCCGTCGCATCGATCAGCGTGACCTCGTTGTCCTTTGCGATGGCGTCCAGGAGCTTTTTGGTGTTTCCGTGATGGCGGGAATAATAGACGATTGCGGTTGCCATGCGGTTTTCCTCCTTTTAATTCAGACTCTGTATTTTTCTTATCACATTCCGGCGAAAGTGTCAAGCAGGCAGCAGAAGTCCCTCCTGTCAGATCGCAGGTGTTTGAAGAAACCAAGCGCCCGGTTTCCGCACATTGCTGTACGGAAACCGGGCTGTGATCCATGGTTCAGTCTAATCAGCTCCAATGCTTCAGGGTCGAAAGGTACCGGTCATACTGTTCCCGGCGCTCCGCGTCCGGCGTGCCGGCCGGGTCAGGCATATGCGCCAGAAGGAAATCGATCAGCTTTTCTTTCGACTCGTAGACAAAGCCTCCGTCTGTATAACACCACTTGCAGTAGTCCTCGTTAAACGCTCCGTCCGTCTCCCGGCTGATCAGGCTGTCCTCCCCCAGCGGCATGCCGCAGCACTGGCAGACAAGCTGTCTCGGCGCGCCCAGGAGCGTGTTGATGGATACGTCGTACTCCCGGGACAGCAGCTTCAACGTGTCCGTATTGGGCTGCGTCTCCCCTGTCTCCCAGCGGCTGACGGCCTGTCTTGTGACCATGACGCGGGACGCCAGCTGCTCCTGGGTCAGGTGATGCGCTTCCCGCAGGCTTTTGAGTATTGCGCGCATTTCCATGTGGATCCCTCCTGTTCTTGATGGTCTGATTGTACCACCATGTTCAGAAAATGGAAAGCAACTTGCAGTTGCGTCTCCGGTTCCCTGCCCCGGCCCTCAGAACTTCCGCCCCGAGCCGGAATGTGTCCGTCCGGAGGATCCCCTGTAGGAGCTGGAATAGGAGGATCTCCCGCTGGAGGAGGAACCGCTGTCGGAGGACTTGGTCTCCACCGGATCGTAGGTCCGGGTCGTGACAGAACGGATAAATTCATCGGACACCGGCTCGACACTCAGGCTGTTTTTCACAAGGTAGCCGTTGGCATTGGTTTTCATTGCCGGAACCTCCATCCGCTTTTTGGCCCACGCCAGCGATGCGCCGCCGACGGCAGCGCCCACCGCCAGAGACAGGAGCACCACAAATACCCAGTACCCGGCAGACCTGGGCACCCGTCCGGTGCGGAACATATGCTCCGTATGGTTGAGCCACTGGTTCAGGGCCTTGAAGTATGCTTTCTCATCCAATTTGCTCTCGCAGTGGCCCCGAAGCCGGTCCTCGTTGACCTCGCTGAGCACGCTCGTGCAGACTCCGGAGGCAGTAATACGGGTCGTTGATGAATAGCCGGGCCGCTTGAATACCGTCAGCAGGATCCCGTCGTAGTCCTCCCCCAGTCCGTAACCGTTATAGTAGTAGAACAGATCGGAGAATTCCTCCTTGCTCAACGGGCCGGAGGAAACCGCCGTATGGATGACCACATCTACCCCGTAGGCGTCGGAAATGGCGCCTGCCCGTGTTTCCAGCTGCTGCCGCTCCTCCTCCGTGAGCAGATTGGCGTCGTCCACCACCCGGGGCGCCTCCCCGTCGTGGAACCGGACGAAGGATTCGTCCGCCTGGCTGTACCAGTCCGGCGTAAAGGGCGATCCGGTCTGATAGAGCCGCCGGAAGTTCTCGATCCAGTCGGATATGCCCTCGTAGTATCTGCCGGCCACCATATACTCATACAGCACGTCGTCGATCTCATTGGCGATCCCCTCGGTGTAAAGGTCCCGGGTGACCGGACCGTAGCAGCTGGCCCACCAGCCCCGGTCGTTCGGATCCATGCAGATGAAAAGGCACACGCCTTCATACTCGTCCCCGCAGCCATAGCCGTTGAAGTCAAAAAAGTCCGCGGAGTAGATCATCTCTCCCAGGCCGTAGGAGGAAACGTCCGTAACGACCACGATATCCCGGTCGATCTGGCCCCGGATCTCCGCCAGGCGGGCCTCCATGGCGGCCTCCTCCTCCGCGGAGAAGATGTCCGCGGTGTCCA
>CACYXZ010000079.1 GCA_902778525.1 Oscillospiraceae bacterium
GCTGCTCCTGCTGATCCTGCTGTGCAGCTGCTTCGGGTTTGCCTTTCAGCCTGTGGGACAGAAGTATCTGCCGGCGGAGACCGCGGCGGTGTTCACGGTGGTGAACCCGCTGACCGCCAGCATTCTGGGAATCACCGTGGCCGGAGAACTGCTCAGTTTCTCAAAGATCATCGGCTATGTGCTGATTCTTCTGGCGCTGCTGCTGTATAACTCCGAGGGGCGGTTTCCATGGCGCTCAAAGCAATAAACAACCGGGAGTCCGGACGCGTACTGCGCCGGACTCCCGGTCTTTTGTCATATGGAATGGTCCGGATTCTCCATCGAAGGGAAATCAGCCGGCAAGGTACTCGTCATAGGCGTCCTGATACAGCTCCACCATGCGCTCGGCGTCCATGCTCCTGAGCTTCTCCACGAAGTCTGTGTCGTAGGTGTCAAAGCTCAGCTCGCCAGTGACGTACTTGACGGTGTATTCGTCCATGAAGGTCTCGATGTCAGAGGCGATGTTGTTGTACTCGCTGTCCTCGGCCTTCAGGGTGACCCGGGCGGGGATCACGCCGCTGTAGTCGAGATTGTCGGCAGCCCAGATGCCCCAGGAATCCAACTGCTCCTGAGTATAGGTTCCGGCACCCCGCATGGGATCCACCACCGTGGGGCCTGCGTCCATCACATAGATGAACACGGCAGTCCGGTAGTCGTATTCGGGGTTGTTGTAGATCAGGTCGGAGAAGTGGGGCACGCCCTGCTCGTCGAAGTCAAAGGTCTCGCCCTCAATGCCGTAGTTGCACAGCAGCGCGCCTTCCTCGGAGTAGAGATAGTCCACCATGGCGATGATCAGTTCCGGATCCTCGCAGCCGGTGGTCACGCTCCAGCGGAGGGTGTCCGCCCGGGAGGGAGCCATATCGGTCATATGGATGGTGTCGCCCTCGTTCTTTCCAACAGGAGCCATGGCGGTGAAGAGAATGTCGGGGTCCTCGGAGAAGTCTCCGAACATGGCCATGTCGCCGGTCTCAGAGCGGAAGCAGGCAACCTGACCCGCGCCCACGGCACCGGGATCCCGGAAGTTGAGTTCGTTGCCGTAGAAGGGAAAATCGTGGTAGATCAGGCCCTCGGCATACCAGTCGGCCATCAGCTGCAGGTACTCCTTGTAGCCCTCCTCCAGAGGACCGTACTTGACGGTGTCTCCGTCGAGGTACATGCCGCTGCCCACGTCAAAGCCGGCAATGAAGGTGTCGGACACGCCGGAGGCAGGGATAAACAGGGCATCTGTGGCGCCGAACTCATCCTTGAAGCCGGCCAGAGCCTCGTGGAGCTGATCGTAGGTCTTGGGCGTCTCCAATCCCAGCTTGGTCAGCCAGTCCTGACGTATGATGTAGCCGATATCATTGAGCCGGGGTTCCTCGTAGACGCTATAGAAGCCCACTGCGGCGCCCTCCGGGGTGGTGACCGCCTCATAGAGGGACTTGTCGGAGTGAATGATGCTGTAGTAGTGGGGTGCGCAATCCTCCAGATAGTCGTTGAGGTCCAGGAACACCTCGTCCTCAATGCCCTGATCCGCGCCGCCGGTGTAGTTGTTGGCCACGCCGTTCATCACGTCCGGATAGTCTCCGGAGGCCATGACCAGATTGAACTCCTCGGTTTCGGTGGAGGGATGGAAGTGGATGAACTCCAGGTTCACGCCGGTGCGGTTCATGATCTCCTTATAGGTCTCATTCTCCGCCAGAGAGGAGATGTAGTTCATGGCGGCAGGGGAGATGCCCATCCAGACCTGGAAGGTCTCGCTTCCGTCGGAAAGGGGCAGCTCTGTGGGCGGAACCTCTGCGGTCTCTTCGGGTGCTTCCGCGTCCGCTTCCTCAGCGGACGCATCCGGAGCGGCCTCCTGGGTATCATCTGCGGGCTGTGCCGCGTCTTCTGCGGCCGGGGTCGTGTCTTCGGATGCGGCGGCAGTCTCTCCGGATGCGGATGCGTCCGCCGGAGCGGACGAGGCCGCAGCGCCGCCGCAGGCCGCAAGGCTCAGCACAAGACAGAGCGCGAGCATCAGAGCAAGCAGCTTTTTGTTCATGATAATTCCTCCTTAGATAGAATGTATCCAATCTATCATCTCTTCCCGCCACACGGTCAAGGGGGAAAACAGGCAAACTCACACAAATAAAAGAAGATCACCTTGTAGAGTTTTTACAAAAAAAGAGATTTTTCGTTCCTGGAGATTCCAAAATCATCGAAAAAACTCTATACTTATGAATAGAGTTTGGAGGGATTCGATGCAGGAATATCCAATCAAAAAGCCACCGGAGAGCCATTCCGCGGAGCAGCCGGTCAAGCTGATGATCGGTAAAGTGGCCTCCCTTTACGACATTTCCGTGCAGACACTACGCCACTACGATAAAATCGGCCTGTTTCGCCCGGAGGTGGTCAGCGAGGAGACCGGCTACCGCTACTACTCCGTCACACAGCTCAAACGTCTGGAGTACATCCTCTTCCTGCGGCAGTTGGGACTCCCCCTGTCGGAGATCCAGGGGATCCTGGACCGGATCCAGGAGAACAGCGACTGGTCCGATGCCCTGAAAGCCCACATCGACGCCATTCAGGACCAGATCTCCGTGCTTCAGGAGCGGCTCCGGCTGATGGAGCAGCTTACGCAGACGCCGGAAGGCTCCTCTGCGCCTATGGAGACGGTCACGATCGAGCGGATCTTCCCCATGCGGCACTACCTGCTGCGGGAGATCGAACCTCTCGCAGTATCGGATTCCAGGTTTTCCTATCGTCTGATGGAGGAGCGAAAGCAGCTTCTGGGCAAGATCCCGCCGGTTCAGTCCGCCTACAGCTTCGGGGCCACCGTCTCTATGGCCGACTTCCGGAAGGACAGCGTTCTGCGCTATACCGGCATTCTGATGGATCCCGGGCCGTACCACGCCCGGCCGGCATCCGGCAGTGTGGCCTTCCCGGAGGGATACTATGCCGTGATCCGGTTTGACCGGGACTGCTGTCAGCCGGAATATGCCTACGGACTGCTGGACCGGTTTCTTAAGGAACACAGCTTCGAGTCGGAGGATCTGATCCTGGAGATCGGACAGGCATCGGGCTTTTCGTCCATCTCCCGCATCAGCCCCGTCACGGAGCTGATGGTGCAGATCAAACTGTAGCGGACAGCCTTGACTCTATCCCTGCAATATACTTTATAATAGACGAAAGAACACTGTAGGAGGAGTGCTTATGGCATATAGAATCGCAGACCGCTGCGTCTGCTGTCACTACTGCGCCACCAACTGTCCCGCGGAGGCGATCACCTTCCGGGGCAGCCAGTACTGGATCGACCCGGAGAAATGCGTTTCCTGCGGGAAGTGCGCCGAGGTATGTCCCCAGGCCATTATTATCGACGAAGCAGCGGAGCTCCTTCCGCCCGAACCCCATGAGACCCAATACGCCGAGTGCGACCTGTGCGTGCTGGGGGCCGGCGGCGCCGGACTTGTGGCTGCGGTAAGATACGCCCAGCTGACCGGGAAAAAGGTCCTGGTGCTGGAGAAGGGGAAAAAGGTGGGCGGTTCCACCAACTTCGCCCACAACTGGTTTACCGGATATATGTCCTGGCACAAAGAGGCCGGATTGGAGGACAAATCCGAGCAGCTGCTGCAGTACTGCATCCGGGAGGCGCAGGGCAGGCTGCCGGATTCGCTGGTGAAGAAGATCTTCGACAACACCGGCGTGTTTTTCCAGTGGCTGGTGGACTGGGACGAACAGGAGGCCCGGGAATGCTTCGGCATCGGCCGGGGACCCATGGGCGCCATTTCCATCGACTATCCCAAACGGAGATTCGAGAACCTCAAATGCCATGACCCTGCCATCGGTCCCGGCTGGGCGGGTACCTACCTGATCCGGAAGATGATGCAGGTCTGTGGGCAGCTGGGCGTGGAGGTACTGACCGGGCACGAAGCCGTCCGGCTGCTGACCGATGAGACCGGCGCAGTCACAGGCGTGGTGGCCCGGAATGACGGCGGAGAGCTGGAGGTCCGTGCCAAGGCGGTGATCCTGGCCACCGGAGGCTTCTCCGGGAACGATGAGAAGCTCCGCCGGCGGGAACCCGGTTTCTTTGACGGCGGAATTCCGGTCCACCGGTTCTCTCCCGTGACCTGCTCCGGCGACGGTATGGATCTGGCGGAGCAGGTGGGAGGCTGGGTCAATATGGAGAAGACGAAGCTCAACAAATTCGGCCCGGTGCATCACCCCTATACCGCCACGGGCTGTTCCATGGCAGGGTTCAGCGCTGCCATGGTGGATTTCCGCGGGAACCTGCAGGAGATGCCTATGGGACCCATGGGAGATACCTCCTTCCTGGACAACATTCCGGAGCACGCGATCTGGTATATCGTTCCGGGAAATGTAGTGGAGAAGAACCTGCGGGATCTGGTGGATCATCCCCGGGACGGCAATCAGGGACTAAACTACGAGGTCTACAAGGAAGAGCTGGAGTTCGAGCTCAGGAGCGAAGGTCCTGCATACCGGGCAGACACATTGGAGGAACTGGCGGAAAAGCTCCATATGGATCCACAGGTATTCTGCGCCTCCATCACCGCCTATAACGAGGGACTGAAGACGAAGAAGTCTCCGGCAATGCCCTTCGATATGCCGGAGGGGGAGGCGGGGAATCCCTCCTTCGAGGACGAAGGTCCCGGCCTTCCGCCGCCGCCACCCGCCGAACCCATCGAGCAGGGGCCTTTCTACGCCTTCCTGGGACAGCGGTTCGCAGAGGGCGCCTTCGGCGGTGTCATGACCGACGAGGACATCCGGGTGATCCGGCCGGACGGCACAGTGATCCCCGGCCTCTATGCGGTGGGCGACGCGGCCTCTACCTGGTATACAAGAGGGGTGCTCGGTCCCCTGACGGAACTGACCTGGGCGGTGAATTCCGGCTTTATTGCCGGGGAAAACGCCGCGCGGGAGGCGATATGAATCTATGAAAGAAGGGTTAATTATGGAAATCATCAAAGGAATTCCGCTTCAGACATTTCAGCGCACGCCCTATGTAAAGATGTCCGGTCCTCCCATGCCGGAGGGGGACGAGGGTCCCGGCGGACCGGGCGGTCCGGGCGGTCCCGGCGGTCCCGGCGGACCGGAGGGCATGCCCCCCATGCCGGAGAACAAGCCGGAGTTCGCGGCGCTGGAGATCGTCGACGGCAAGGTCGCGGCCCATGACGAGGCCATGACCGGAAGCATCACCGACACCGAAGCGCGGGACCTGAAGCTGAACTCCGGGCGGGGAGATCTGGGCGGCGTATACGTTGCCAATTCGGAGTACACGGTGGAGCACGCCAATATCCGTCTGTCCGGTGAGGGACAGGGCCTGGGCGGCAAACTCTCCGGCGCCGCGGTGGAGGATCACGGCAAGCTGACCCTGAAGGACTGCCGCATCGACATGACCGGCAAGCTCCGCTGCGCCACCTCCGCAGGGGGCAATTCCGTGCTGAAGGTCTACGATTCCCTGCTGGTCTCCCACGGAGATCCCTGGAACGTGGACGAGAAGGAGGTCACCTGGATCATCGGCCCCGGTATGGCCAAGCCGCCGGTATTCCTGGAGATCGAGGGCAACATGCGGACCCACTGCACCGTCATGGATTCCGAGAGCTACTTCTACAACTCCACCGTCATCGCCGACAGCTGGGCGGCTCTTTCCACCGACGCGGCGGGGGACCGGGTCTATCTGGAGGCCAACGACTGCAAGGTCATCACCACTCGTTCCGGCTACGGCACCTACGCCGATACCGGCTGCTACTGCACGCTGAACCGGTGCGACCTGGACGTTGCCAATATGGCTGCCATCGTGGCAGGCGAGAGCGGCGTGCAGCTCAACGACTGCACCGCCAAGTGCGGCAGCTATGTGGTCCTCAATCATGTGGTGGGCGGCGGCCCCATGGCGGACGCGCTGCTGAGCCAGGTCTCCGACATCAGGATCCGGGGCGGCAAATACCAGTGCGAGAACGAAGCGGTGGTGGTCAAGAGCAACAACGCCGACGTCCTCTTTGAGAATGCGGAGATCCGGAGCTTTGCGGGCCTGCTGCTGCGCTCGAAGCTCAACGACGATCCCTGTGCCCCCGATCCGGCGGGCAAAAAGGTATACGGCATCCACGTGACCCTCCGGGATATGACCGCAGACAGCGGCATCGCACACGAGGATCCCAACCGCGTCATGACCGTAAAGCTGGAGAAGTCCGTCCTCAACGGCCCCATCACCGGCGGCGCCCTCGTGACGCTGGACGGGGAGAGCAAATGGACCGCCACCGCGGACTCCGACGTGGTGCTCAACGGGGACGCTCCCGCCGGCGCCATCGACGCGCTGCCCGGCGTGACCATCACCGCCCGGGGCGGCGAGGAAACGGAAATCGTCCTGCCCTCCGGCGGCAAACTGATCGTCCATGCGAACTGAGAAAGGAAGAGAGATATGAAAACAAAAGCCCTTGCAATCCTGCTGGTACTCGGTCTGATGATCGGACTGCTCTCCGCCTGCGGCGGCACGGCGGCCGCTCCTTCCGCAGCCTCCGCCCCTGCTGAGGCGGGATCCGCCCCCGCGGAAGAGACTGCGGCAGAAGAACCCGCAGCGGCTCCCGCGGTAGATGCGGCCCAGGAACCTGCGGAAGCCGGATCCGCCGCGGAAGAAGCGGAAGCGGTGGAAGCGGCTGAGCCTGAGAGTGAATTTGCCCTCTATGAGTGGCCCCTGCCGCTGACGGAGGAGGACGTGACCTTCTCTGTGTCCATGATGCTCAATCCGCAGCTGGCCAACTACTTCGAGGGCTATCAGGACAACCCCTCCTGGCAGAAGTATTCGGAGCTCACCGGCGTGAACTTTGACTTCCTGAACATCAGCGCCATGAATATGGGCGAGCAGTATAACCTGATGTTCGCCTCCCAGGACTATCCGGACATCATGCACTCCGCTCTGGCCTTCTACTCCGCCGGCGCGGACGCCGCCGTGGAGGAGGACGTGATTGTGGATCTGGCCCCCTATCTGGAGGAGGACGCTCCCAACTATCTCTACTGGGTGGACAAGGTGGACGGCTTTGCCAACATCACCACCGACCAGGGCTATCGTCCCGGCTTCGTCCACATCCTCGATACGCCCTCTATCACCCGGTCCGGCCCTGTGACCCGGGGCGACTGGATGGAGGCACTCGGCATCGAAGCGCCTGAAACCATCGACGAGCTCCACGATATGCTCAAGGCCATGTATGAGACCTACGGCGCCCAGTGCGAGTTCGGCGCGGACGCCAGCGGCTTCTCCGGCGCCTGGGGTACCAATCTGGCCATCCAGTCCTTCCCCTCCGTCAGCTATCCCATCTATCAGGTAGACGGAGAGATCGTCTACGGCCCCGTCACGGACAACGCCAAGGAGTATCTTCTGACTATGAAGCAGTGGCTGGACGAGGGGATCCTGTACAAGGACTTCGCCACCCGCACCTCCAACTTCGGCACCATCGCCGATTTTTGCGCCGGAACCTTCTCCTACTACAACGGCGACACGGACGCGCTGGCCGGCGCTCCCTACTATTTCACGGATCCGGAGGCCACCATGGTGGCGATCCCCAACGCCGTCCTGGAGATCGGCGACGTGATCCCCTTTGACGGCTACAACTCCTCCATGGGACAGGTCACGGGGCAGGGGACCTTCTCCATCACCACCGGCTGCCCGGACGTGGAGCTGGCGGTGAAGGTTCTGGACTGGCGCTACTCCGACGAGGGCTCCTTCCTCTTCAACTACGGCATCGAGGGCATCTCCTTCGAGTATGACGAAAACGGCGACCCGGTCTATACGGATCTGATCGTCAACAATCCCGACGGCCTGTCCGCCACCTGGCTCACCGCCGTGTACATGGACGAGTACGGCTACGTGGAGCACTACACCAAGTTCGACTATCAGATGTCCGAGCAGCAGCTGGAGGCCCGGGAGCTCTGGAGCCGGAATGTGGAGTCCCGCTATGATCTGCCCAAGGGTCTGACCCTGACCGCGGAGGAGGCAGAGCTGTTCTCCGCCAAGATGGTGGATATCGCCTCCTACACATCGGAGTCCATCCTGAAAATGCTGACCGGAGATATGGACATCGAGAGCCAGTACGATGAGTTCGTCAGCACCATCGAGTCCATGGGCCTGCAGGACTGCCTGGACTGCTACGCCGCAGCGCTGGAGCGCTACAACAACCGCAGCCAGGAGGCCTGACCGTCTGCGTTAATACAGTTTGATTGGTAATCGAGCCGTCCCGGGATGTGCAGACATCCCGGGACGATTTTCTTCCTGTGGAGCGGGCCGCTCATCGGTATCACACCCGAACCCATCAAACAATATGAACACTAAATGTTCATATTGTTTGATGGATATTGACAAGTTTTATCAGGGCTTCTATATTCAAATTGTGGAATATACCGAAAGGAGGAGTGACATACTCCCCGGACTGAAGTCCGAGGCTTCTTAAGCTCGGATCCGGAGATTGTGCTATCAACGGGGAATGCCTCACAAGCGAGGTCTTGCAAACCCTCCTGCAAAGGTTGATGCCCCAACCTTATGGGAAGTGCTATGCGCTTAGCATAGACAACCCCATGTTTCTGATGTTGATTGCGGCGTTGACAAGGTCTTTCGTGGATTCTGTCAATACGCCACACACATGGCATGCTTTTGAGGATGGCGTCCAGCGGTCGATTTTAATGACTTGACAGCCATTTTTAAAAGCAACCCAGTCCAGGATGCTGACAAACTCCGCAAAGGCGTAGTCAGAGACCTTGCGTCCCCAAAGCCGCTTCATGGCGTCAAGGTTCAGGTCCTCGATACATATGACTGCGTACTCAGAAGTCAGTTCGTTTGCCAGTTTAAAGAACCAGTCCTTGCGGCGGTTTG
>CACYXZ010000080.1 GCA_902778525.1 Oscillospiraceae bacterium
CTGATCGTCGTATTCATTGAAGCAGTTTTTCAGCAGCCGCCGCCAGATGCCGAAGGGGAACTGCTGCCGGGCCATGCCGGAGGGGGAAAAGTCCACCAGACAGGCAGGCCGGGCGGCGGGCGATTCGTGGACCGGCGCCGGGCGGGGCTTTTCCGGAACCGGAAGCATGCCGGTCTCCAGGACAAAAAAACCACGGCGCGGACTGGCGGAGACGAAGCCCTCTGCCTCCAGCTGCGTATAGGCGCCATCCACGGTGTTGATGGAGACGCCGAGCTGCTCCGACAGCTTCCGCTTGGAGGGCAGCTTTTCACCGGCGGCGATGTTACCGGACTGGATCTCCTGCCGCAGCTGCAGATACAGCTGCTGATACAGGGGCAGGGGACTGTCCTCAGGCAGCAGGATCATGGCACCGGCCTCCTTTCCGAATCAGATGATTTTATGGTATCAGATAATCGGCGGATGTCAAGAAAAAACGCCCCCCCCGAAGAGGGGGCGCGGGTTTAACCATCCGATTCCGGTGTGGGGTCCGGCGGGGGTGCCGGCGTGGTTTCCGGTGTGGTTTCCGACGGGGGTTCCGGTGTGGTTTCCGACGGGGGTTCCGGTGTAGGATCCGTGGACGGCTCCGTAGACGGTTCCGTAGAAGGCTCCGTAGACGGTTCTGTCGAGGGCTCTGTCGAAGGTTCCGTAGACGGTTCCTCAGACGGCTCCTCAGACGGCTCCGTCGTTGGCGTCGGGGTATAGGTGGGTGATGTGGAGCCGAGCACCTTCTTATCGCGCTTGTCGTAATAGCTGGTGCCGAGGCCCTGATCGCCCAGCTTGTCCAGATCCTCCGTGGTGTCGGTGCGGATCAGGTTGCCGTCCCGGTCATAGACATACCGGGTGATCTCATAGACATAGCCGGTATAGCCGGACTGGACCTCGCTGGCGCTGGAGACGGTGATGGTGCTGAAGGGGATGACCTCCACGCACTCGGACTCGATCTCCACATATCTGCCGTCCAGATTCGTGCCCCAGAGCTCGATGCAGCAGTCTCCGTCATAGAGATATGCGTCGATGCGGATGGGGTAGTCGGTATTGTTGCGGAACTTGAAGTCCTGATAGCCGTAGTAAACGGTGGCGTCCAGACCGCCGGGGACGTAGTCCACGATGAACTGGTGTTCCGCCCGTTCCACGATCTCCAGATCGGCGTACATGGCGCAGTAGTAGATGGTGGAAGCCACCTGGCAGACGCCGCCGCCCAGCTGGCTCTCGGACTTGCCGGACACATAGACAATGGCCTCGCGATAGCCCTTCTCAGCGGTGCGCTCTCCGACGGTGTCGTTGAAGGAGAACACCTCGCCGGGCTGGACCACAGTGCCGTCGATGGCCTCGCAGGCCAGCTCCACATTGTTGGTTCGGCCGCTGCTGCCGCCCAGATAGGAGGTGCCGGTCTCAGACAGGCAGTCCCGGAACAGCATGGATTCCAGCTCGTCCGCCGTCAGTTCCGGCAGAGTCTCCTTGAAGTTGAAGGTGAGGGTCTCCCCGGCAGAGGCCATGGCCAGCTTCTCGTTGGCGTCGGCCAGAGGCGTTTCCGGTTCATAGCCTACGGTCTCCGGGAGAACGCTGTCGCTATCAGGATCGTATTTGGCGTCCTTTGCCTCTGAGGTGAGCTGCTCATACAGATCGTCCAGCTCGATCGTCTCCGGATAGGACACGTCATAGTCAAAGTCGATATCGCTGTAGTCGTTGTTGCTGAAGGCCGCCGCCACCAGATTGTAGAGCTCCTCGGTGTTCAGGGAGCGGCTGGGAGAACCCACGGTGACAGTGATGGTGTGGGTGTTCATGTCCGCCTGAACCTGGGACTCCGTCAGGGGCTTGGAGACCTCCGACGCGGTGGAGTCGATGAGCTGGTGGATATACTCGGTATCCACCTGGATGGCGGACGTGATGTCGATGTCGTTGCGGCGGCGCTGGGCAGCCTGGATCGCCCGGGCAATGGTGAACGGGTTGGTGTTGGAGCGGCCGTAGGCGTACGCCTCATCCACAGCCTGATCCACGTTGATCAGCACCGTATCCTGCCGGGGCGTGAAGGTCAGGACCTTGTCCGGCAGATTGACATTGACGCTCTGCTGCTTCGTCTGGGTCAGGCTGGTCTCAATGGTGGACCGGGCCTGCTCCTTGGTCATGCCTCCCACATCGATGCCTGCCACATAGACATTGGGCAGGATCTTGTCGTAGTTCTTATAACGCATCACATAGACGCCCATGGCGGCAAACACGCCGATGACCAGGACCAGAGCGATGATGAGCGTGACGAGCAGCGGATTGCCGCGGCTCTTTTTCTTTCTCCGTTTTTTCGCGGCGGTCCGGCCTGCGGCGGAGGAGCGCTGGGCGCTGGCGGAACGCTGACCGCTGGCGGAGCGCTGGGCGCTGGCAGGACGCTTTCCGCCGGCAGAGCGCTGGGCGCTGGCAGGACGCCGCCCGGCATTGCCGCTCCGCTTCGGAGTGCTTGCATTCGTTTCCTGACTTATGATAATCTCCACCTATCTTGGGGCAGTTTTCTGCCGTATTTTTACCTATTATACTCCGTGGCATGATGATTTTCAATCGGTTTCACTGTTTTTTTTCGGCTTCAGGGATGGGCTGCGGCGGAAAACGCCTGCAGCTTGCGGACAAAGGTTTCCGAGAGCCGCAGCGGATCCTCCTCCCCCCGCAGCTTCAGCGTGATTCGGGAGGGATCCTTGGGAGAAAACAGGACCCGCTGCTTCAGGAACGGATCTCCGAAAATTCCGGAGACGGCGGACGGATCCAGATCCCGGAAGGAGAAATAGAGCTCGGAACCCTTCTGGGTGATCTCCCGGATCCCGACGGTGGTAGCCCGGGAGCGCAGCAGCGCCACGGACAGCAGGGCGATCACCGGCTTCGGCGGTTCGCCGTAGCGGTCGATGATCTCGTCCATCACGTCGTCGGCGTCCGGTTCGGTGCGGATGGCGGCGATCCGGCGGTACAGCTCCATGCGGCCCTCGCCGGAGGAGACGTAGTCCTCGGGGATGTTGGCGGAGATGTTGATGTCCGCCGAGCAGGAGATATCCTCCGGCGGCGTTTCACCCTTCTGCTCGATGATGGCCTCCTCCAGGAGCCGGAGATACATATCGTAGCCCACGGATACCATGTGGCCGGACTGTTCCGCGCCCAAAAGATTGCCGGCGCCGCGGATCTCCAGATCCCGCATGGCGATCTTGAAGCCGGATCCGAATTCGGCGAACTCCCGGATGGCGCTCATGCGCTTTTCCGCTGTCTCCGAAAGGACCTTGCCCTTCCGGAAGGTGAGGTAGGCGTAGGCATGCCGGTTGGACCGGCCCACCCGTCCCCGGAGCTGATGGAGCTGGGCCAGGCCCAGTCTGTCGGCATCCTCAATGATCAGGGTGTTGACGTTGGGGATGTCGATGCCGGTTTCAATGATGGTGGTGCAGACAAGGACCTGGATCTCCCCATCGGCCATCTGCTGCATCACGTCGGAGAGCTCGTCCTCGTGCATTTTTCCGTGTCCCACGCCGATGGACACATCCGGCAGCCGCTGCCGGAGCCGGGAGGCAGTGAGATGGATGGAATCCACCCGGTTGTGCAGATAATAGACCTGCCCGCCCCGGGCCACCTCCCGGCGGATGGCGTCGGCCAGCACGTCGTAGTCGTGTTCGATCACATAGGTCTGAACCGGGTAGCGGTCGCCGGGGGGCTCCTCAATGGTGGACATATCCCTGAGACCCGAGAGCGCCATGTTCAGGGTCCGGGGGATCGGAGTGGCGGAAAGAGTCAGTACGTCCACACCCTGGGAGAGCTCCTTCAGGCGTTCCTTATGGGTGACGCCGAAGCGCTGCTCCTCGTCCACAATGAGAAGCCCAAGATTCTTGAAAGTCACGCCCTTCTGCAGCAGCTTGTGGGTGCCCACCACCAGATCCACTGTGCCGGTCTCCATGGCGTGAAGGGTCCGCTTCTGCTGGGCAGCGGTGCGGAACCGGGACAGCACGTCGATGTTCACCGGGAAGGAGGCAAAGCGCCCCAGAGCGGTGACATAGTGCTGCTGGGCCAGGACGGTGGTGGGAACCAGAATGGCGCACTGCTTCCCGTCCAGAATGCACTTCATGGCGGCCCGGAGGGCCACCTCCGTCTTGCCGAAGCCCACGTCGCCGCACAGCAGCCGGTCCATGGGGGTGGAAGCCTCCATATCCGCCTTGATCTCGTCGATACAGCGGAGCTGGTCATCGGTCTCTGCGTAGGGGAAGGAGTCCTCAAATTCCTGCTGCCAGGGGGAATCGGGGGAAAAGGCGTAGCCGGGCAGGCGCTTGCGTTCGGCGTAGAGCTTGATGAGGCCCTCCGCCAGATCCTTGGCCGCGGCCTTGGCCTTGCGCTTGCTCTTTTCCCAGCTGTCGCCGCTCAGACGGTTGAGCTTCACCGGGGCGTCCTCCCCGGCGCCGATATATTTGGACACCATGTCCAGCTGGGTGGCCGGCACATAGAGCACGTCCGTGCCCTGGTAGGCGATCTTGATATAGTCCTTTACCACCCCGTCCAGCTTCATTTGCTCCACCCGGACGAACCGGCCGATGCCGTGGGCCTCGTGGACCACCAGGTCCCCCGGGGACAGGTCCGTGAAGGAGGAGAGCTTCTGCCGGTTGGTGGCGGTTTTCCGCCGCTTGCGCCGGGGCCGCTGAATTTGGGCGGTGATCTGTCCCTCCGTCAGGATGGCCAGCTTCAGGGACGGGTATTCCATGCCCGCCGCCAGAGAACCCTCCGCCAGAAGGATCTCCCCCGGCCGGGGCAGGGCGGTCAGCGGGAAGGCCAGACGGCCCTTGACCCCGCGGGCTTCCATGGATTCCAGCAACAGTTCGCCCCGGTGCCGGGTGCCGCAGAGCACCAGCGTGCCGAAGCCGATGGAGGCGTAATGCTGCATATCGCCCACGGCGGTGTCCAGAGAGCCGCCGTAGGAGGGCAGCTGCTTGACGGTGATGTTCAGAAGCTCCCGGGGCGGCAGGGATTCCGGGTAGGCGGAGGACAGGAAGTTGTCCATATAGATGACGCTGTTCCCGGAGAGCTTGCCGCAGCTCTCCTCCAGCGTCTCGTAAAACTCACACAGCTCCCCCGCCAGGGTGCCGTTTGCCAGCAGGGAATCCAGGGACTGCCCCAGCTCCTCCTGCTGCTGCTTCTGCTGCCGTTCGATGGCGATGCGGTCGGCAAACACCACCACCGTTTCCGGAGAGAGATAGTCCGCCAGCGTTTCGGAGGACGGATAGATCAGCCGGCCGTACCGGTCCGCAGCCGGGAACGTCGCGCCGGAGGACAGAAGCTCCATGTCCTGCCGCAGGGTCTGCATCAGGGCCTCGTTGGGATGCTTCCGCCGCTTCTGCCGGGAGAGGATGGACTCCAGATCCCGAACCAGTCCCTCCCTGCCTCCGGGATGAAGGCCGGGCAGAATCTCGGCCGTGGGCAGAATGAGGATCTCCTCCGTGTTCTCGGTCCTGCGCTGGGAGGCGGTGTCGAAGAAGCCCATGGAGTCCACTTCGTCCCCGAAGAACTCCACCCGGACCGGAGCGGGCGCGCCGGGAGAGTAGAGATCAAGGATTCCGCCCCGCTGGGCGAACTGGCCGGTGCCCTCCACCAGCGTGCTGCGCCGGTATCCCAGGGCGATGAGACGGGCGGTCAGCTCGTCGAGGTCGTAGCTGCCCCCCACCGCCAGCGGGAGGGAGGACGCCACAAGCACGGAGCGGGGCATGGTATAGAGGCTCATGGCCTCCATGGAGGTGACCAGCACGGGAATCCCCTGATTGGACAGCTGATGGAGAATCCCCAGCCGGGAATGCTCCCAGCCCCGGGACACGGAAGCCGCTCCCAGCAGCGTCAGTTCCCGGGTGGGGAATACCGAAGGCTTTTCCCCCAGAAATCCGGAGAGCTCCTCCGCGGTCCGGGCGGCGGCCAGATCGTCCTGGCACACCACCAGTACAGGGCGGCCGGTGTCCTCCCGCAGCGCGGCGATCATATGCGCCCGATGGATCGAAGACAGGCCTGTAACGGCACAGGCGCCGGTATTGTCCAGTTGCCTGAGCAGGCTGCGGTATTCCGGCAGGCCCCTCAGAGCCGTGCTGAGCAGATTCATGGGAAACCTCCTTTCCGGTCAAAAAAGCGGGCAAGGGCTGCGCTCGGGTGAGCGCAGCCTGATTGCCGGTAGATTTGTTATTTGCCGTTGAAACGGTTCATGGCGGCGTCGCAGCCTTCGGTCACGATGGCACGGGCGGCCTCTGCGGCCCGGCTGTAGACCTCCGCCATGGCCTCCCGCTGGGAAAGCGGGAACACCGACAGCACCCAGTCCGCCAGATCGTAATCCGGATGGGGTTTGGCGCCGACGCCGATCTTGATCCGGGGAAAGGCCTGACTTCCGAGACTGGAGATGATGCTTTTGACGCCGTTGTGCCCTCCGGCGGAGCCCTCCTTCCGGACCCGGATCCGCCCCGGCTCCAGGGAAATGTCATCGAACATCACAAGGATACGCTCCGGCGGGATCTTATAGAACCGGGCGGCGGCAGAAACGGCCTGACCGCTCAGGTTCATATAGGTGGTGGGCTTGAGCAGGATCAGCTTTTTGCCGTCCAGCTCCGCCGTGCCGGTGAGCCCCTGAAACTTCACCCGGTCTACCCGGGCGTGCAGGGAATCGGCCAGCGCGTCCATGGCGGCGAACCCAACGTTGTGGCGGGTGTTCCAGTACTTTGAGCCTGGATTGCCCAGCCCCACGATGAGCCAGTCGCCGCCCTTGTTCCGCTGAAAAAGCATGGATCAGAACAGGGAGGAGATGGAAACTTCCTCGTCGATCCGGGTGATGGCCTCGGCGAACATCTCCGCCACGGAGAGCTGCTTGATCTTCGTTCCGGTATATCCGACGGGCATGGGAATGGTGTCCAGAATCCGGACCTCCTCGAAGTAGCTGTTCTCGATCCGGTCCAGAGCGGGGCCGGACAGCACGCCGTGGCTGGCGCAGCCGTAGAGCTTCTTGGCGCCGCCCACTTCCCGCAGGGCGGTGCAGGCGTTGCAGAGGGAGCCGGCGGTGTCGATCATGTCGTCAAAGAGGATGCAGTCCTTGCCTTCCACATCACCGATGATGTTCATGACCTCGCAGGAGTTGGCCTTCTGGCGGCGCTTGTCCACGATGGCCAGGCCCATGCCCACCTTCTGGGCGAAGGTCCGGGCCCGGGCGACGGAGCCTACATCAGGGGAAACGACCACCATGTTCTCCCGCTCGGCCTCGGAGAACTTGGCCAGATAGTATTTGACGAATACGGGGTTGCCCAGCAGATTGTCCACGGGGATGTCGAAGAAGCCCTGGATCTGAGAGGCGTGGAGGTCCATGGTCAGCACCCGGTCTGCGCCGGCCTTGGTGATCAGGTTCGCCACCAGCTTGGCGGAGATGGGATCGCGGGCCTTGGCCTTGCGGTCCTGACGGGCATATCCGAAATAGGGGATCACAGCGGTGATTCTGGCAGCGGAGGCCCGGCGCAGCGCGTCGATCAGGATCAGCAGCTCCATCAGGTTGTCGTTGACGGGCTTGCAGGTGGACTGGATCACAAAGACGTCGCAGCCGCGGACGGTTTCGTTGATGGATACGGAGACTTCGCCGTCGGCAAAACTGGTGACAACGCTGTCACCCATGGGGATCCCAAGCTTCTGGCAGATCGCTTCGGCCAGGGGACGGTTTGCGTTTGCGGAGAAAATCTTGATTTCCTTACTGTGAGAAAACATCGTACATACCTCTCTTTTCTAAATTCATGGGGCTGCCCCCAAATATTTACTTCAGCTGTCCTTTTTTCCGGCGGTCTGCTGCCCAGCCCTCTTTGTTGGTCTGGCGGGCCCGGGCGATGGCCAGTGCTTCCTCCGGGACGTTGTCGGTGATGGTGGAGCCGGCGGCCACATAGCTGCCTGCGCCGATGGTCACGGGGGCGATCATGTTCGTGTTGCAGCCGATGAAGCTGTTGTCGCCCACCGTGCAGCGGTACTTGTTCTTGCCGTCATAGTTGACGGTGACCGTGCCGCAGCCGAGGTTGATGTTTTTGCCGAGATCCGCATCTCCCACATAGGTCAGATGGGAGATCTTGGTGCCGTCGCCGATGGTGGAGTTTTTCAGCTCCACGAAGTCGCCGACCTTGATGTCGTCGCCCACGGTACAGTTCGGGCGGATGTAGGCGAAGGGGCCCACGTTGGTGTTTTTTCCCACGGTGGAATCGTAGATCTGGGAGCTGTTGACGGTGGAGCCTTCTCCCACCGTGGCGTTTTCCAGCAGGGAGTTGGGCCCGATGACCGCGCCGGAGGAAACGGTGGTGGTTCCTTTGAGAATGACGCCCGGCATCAGCGTGGCGCCGGGGGCAACCTCCGCAAAGGGGCCGACGTAGCAGTCGGAAAAGTCCCAGATCTCCACGCCGTCGGCGTAGAGGTAATAGTTGCGGAG